>JAEUVM010000580.1 GCA_016787125.1 Chitinophagaceae bacterium
GAATTTAAAGGAGAGATCAAAGACATCAGCAAAGTGGATTTTACCAAAGACGGAACTTATACTGTGAAAGTAAAAGGACAACTGAGCCTGCATGGTGTGAGTAATGAAGTGGAAGCGGAGGGTAAGATCAAAGTGCAGGGCGGGAAGATCAGTGCACAGACTGAATTCAGCGTAAAGCTTTCAGACTATAAAGTATCGGTGCCGGGCCTGGTGGCGGATAAAGTGGCCAAAGTGGCAAAGATCAATGTGACCTGTTCACTTGAAATACTAAAAAGCTAACCTGTAAATCCATTACTATGCAAAAAAAACTGACCAGGGCTTTACTATTATCATGCTTGTTGCTGGCTGCCTCCGGCCTGCGGGCACAGGATGAAGACCTGTTGAAACTGGTATCAAATGACAAGCCTGTAAAAGAGCGGATAAAATATGCCTTCAAATCGCCACGGGTGATCAACAGTCATTCGATAGAGTTTTTGAATCCCGGTACGATGGACTTCCGCATATTGCACCGGTTCGGACAATTGGACCAGGGGTATAAAAACCTTTTTGGTCTCGACCAGGCCAGTATGCGGCTTGGGTTCGATTTTGGCATTCTGCACAACCTGATGGCCGGTGTGGGGCGAAGCACTTATAAGAAGGAACTGGACGCATATCTTAAGTATGCTCCCATGCGTCAATCAACAGGGCCGTGGAGTTCACCTGTTACGGTGGCCTTTGTAGCTGGTATTACTTTAGATGGCCTGCCATGGGCTGATCCTTCCCGGAAAAATTTTTACACCTCAAAGCTGGCGTATTATTTTGAGGCCATCATCGGGAGGAAGTTCAGTGAGGGGTTTACACTACAGTTATCGCCCACGATGGTGCATAAAAACCTTGTGCAATTGGAAAAGGATCCCAATAATATTTATGGACTTGGCTTTGGCGGAAGATTGAAACTATCGAAACGGGTGGCATTTACCTGGGATTACACACATATAGTAAAAGGACTTCCTGACAGTGGCTATTATCATCCCCTTTCAGTCGGTTTTGATATTGAAACAGGCGGGCATGTGTTCCAGCTTCATTTTTCCAACTCAACGGGTATGAATGAAAGGGCATTTATTACAGAAACCACCGGGCAATGGGGTAAGGGAGAGGTTCGGTTTGGGTTTAATTTGTCAAGAGTATTTCAGCTAAAGAAGAAGCGGCAGAAATAACCTGCTTTCTGAACGCTGGTTGCGATAATAAATAAGGCTCATTTGCAGTTATTATTCTTTTCTATCTGGTAGTTTTGTGCCGGTGAAGATAATCAGCTGCATATTAGCCTTATACATACTGGTATTATCAGTAACGCCCTGCTGCATTTTTGATAATTGTGCAGAAGATGAAATAGATATGAGCACTTCCCATCCCGGCGAAGAGGAAGACTGCGGCAATTGTTCACCATTCTTCAGTTGTGAAGGTTGTGCTGCGGCCGTGACAACTTTTACGCCGCCCGTTTTTTGTTTTACTAATCCTGAACAATCTCCTGTATATATCTTTCACCCCGCTCCGCCGTTGATGGAGACGGAAGATGATTTCTGGCAACCGCCCCGCCTGGGTTAATGAACAACGATTCTTATTCATTAACCTAAAAATTCATCATGTACAAACTATTTGTATTGATAGTTGCACTGTTGTGTGTATCTGCATTATACAGTCAGCAACGACTTACCATAAAAGTGTCTGAAGCCGGTACCGGCAAGCCCCTGGCGGGTGCATCAGTAACAATCACTGCCACCGGCAAGGGAAGCGCCACCGACAGTACGGGAACGGTGATACTCACCGGCCTGGCGGATGGGCAGTATAAGATCAGGGTCACCTTTATCGGCTATATGGAAAAAGAAGTGACCGTGCTGTTGCCATTGGGCAAACCGGTATTCGAAATAATATTGGAACCGGAGGAAGAAGAGGAGGAAGAAGAAGTGGTGATACAAAGCACCCGCAGCACCCGCACCATCCGGGATATACCTACACGGGTGGAATTTGTGGCTGGCGAAGAGCTGGATGAAAAATCGAACATG
>JAEUVM010000601.1 GCA_016787125.1 Chitinophagaceae bacterium
CCGGTGATAAAGGCTTTGCCAAAGCTGATCTGCTCTTCCTTTTCCACCACGGGATGGTTGAAAAGTTTATCAATAAAGAGCAGCACCACACCTCCCGCTATCATCGTGATGGCCACCACCAGCGAACTCTCCAGCAGCGCATCAATCTTATCAGAAAACAAAAACCCCAGCAGCAGGGCCGGCACCACGGCCACCAGCAGCTTCAGGTAAAAGCGCCAGCCGGCAGCACCATTCGTTAGGGGCGACATAAACTTCTTCCAGTACAGTACGATCACCGACAAGATGGCGCCGAGCTGAATACCCACAGTAAACAGTTTGGTGAAATCAGAATCGGGTACGTTCAGCAGTTTTTCTGTTATGATCATATGTCCGGTGGAGGAGATGGGCAAAAACTCGGTCAGTCCTTCCACAATGGCGATAATGATGGCATCAAGTATACTCATGATGACGAAGGTATTGGCTGCTCCGCACAAAACAAAAGGCGATACTGATACAGTATCGCCTTTATAAAAAATTAATCCGGAAGACCACTTATGCAGCAGCCTGTTTCGGTTTTTTGAAGAGGGCAAAGATTTCCAGCACCAGGCCGGCAATGATCAGCAGCGGAGCCACTGTGATGCGGGTTTTGCTGTACACCGCTTTTTCATCAAACACACCCGGGGTCACATTGCTCTTGCCCCCGGACATTAAAAACATACCCAGCGCAATCAGCACCAGCCCGGCCAGCATCCACAGGTAATTCTCTTTATTGAAAATTGACGGTGTTCCTTTTTCGTTACTCATCTCAGTTCTTTATTTTTTGAGGCTTGCAAGATAGGGAAAAGTGCGGAAGTCGGGAAGACCGAAAGCCGGGAAGCCGGAAAGACAGACTACCCCAAACAATTCAACTCACTCCGCCAATCACGACCACTATTATCTATCATCCATTATCTATCATCTAATAGAGGTCATCAAGCCTCATCCGCAAATACTTCACCACGCTGCGGTGGGTGCTGAAGAGAGTGATACCCACACCCAGCAGGATCAGTCCCACAAACAGCAGCACCAGGCTGGTATTATCATGCAATATTTTCATTTCGGGAATAAACCGCTCCAGTACAAACAGGAACAGGATTACTGCCACCGTGGCAATCACACCGCTGATGGCCCCGTTAATAATAGCCTTGATGTTCATCGGTTTGGCAATGAACCAGCGGGTGGCCCCCACCATCTGCATGGTTTTGATGAGGAAGCGGTTGCTGAACATGGCCAGTTTAATAGTATTATCGATAAGCACGATCACCACCAGCGATAAAACAATGGCAAGAATGAGGATACCGATACTGATGTTTCGCAGGTTCTTACTCATATTCCCGATCAGGGCTTCGGGGTATTCCACATCGCTTACATAGGTCTGTTTTTCCAGGTCAGCCCTAATGGCCGACATGGAGTCGGTGTTCAGGTATTGCTGTTTTACCTTAAAGTCAATGCTGTTGGGCAGCGGGTTTTCCGTCAGTATCTCATCCCAGTCTTTATTGCCATCGTCCATGTACCTTTTCTTGGCATCGGCTTTCGTTACATAATCATACTGCCGCACATACGGTTTCGAGATGATGTATTGCATCAGTGCTGCACTGTCTTTCGGATTCAGGTCGCCACGCAGGTAGGCGCTCACCGTAACGTTTTCTTTAAAGTGGTCAGAAAGCTTCTTAGTATTGATCACGATGAGGCCGATGATACCGAGGAAAAAAAGTACCAGCGTCACGCCGAGGATGGACATAAAATAAGAAGGCTTCCCACGTTTGATAGATGCTTTACCGGTTTTACCAGGCTGGGCCATGCAATTGCTTTTTCAGATGAAAGGATCAGTAACACTGCAGCGGTTTAGAAAGGCGGCTGCAGCCGCGGGCAAAAATAACAGTTTAAGGCTACAATCAGTATTTTTGCCGCCACCTGCTTCAGGCAGGCAGGATAAAACGATTGCCGCCGTTTCATATTGCCATATGAATGGTAAGATTTGTTAAAGAATTTTATTGACCGGCTGCAGTAATGCTGCTGATCGTCCCTTGCGACGCTCCGTTCAACTGCAGTAATTCTGCTCATCACAGCAACATCAACAGTTGATAAGCGAAAAGGGGGTTAGGTGAATAAGTAATTAAGTAAATAAGTATATAAAGTATATAAGCTATACAGGCCTGTAAGGCCGATATTTTGGTAGGCCTGTAAGGCCGATATTTTGGTAGCCCGTAAGGCCGCCATTTTGGTGGCCCATCGGGGCGTCATTTCGGTAGCCCCATCGGGGCGTCATTTCGGTGGCCCATCGGGGCGTCATTTCGGTGGCCCATCGGGGCGTCATTTCGGTGGCCGCAAATGCGGCATTTTGGTAAAAACAATAACATGGAGTACGATTTCAGACGAATAGAAAAAGAATGGCAGGAAAAATGGCAGAAATCCGGAGCCTATAAAGTCCCCAATGATTCGCCAAAGCCGAAGTATTATGTGCTGGATATGTTTCCCTATCCCAGTGGTGCCGGCTTGCATGTAGGCCATCCGCTTGGGTATATCGCATCAGACATCTATGCCCGCTATAAGCGCCTCAAGGGCTTCAATGTGTTGCACCCGATGGGGTATGATGCCTTTGGGTTGCCGGCGGAGCAGTATGCGATCGAACATGGTATCCATCCGGCGGTATCCACCGAGGCGAATATCAGCAACTTTCGCAGTCAGCTCGATAAGATCGGTTTTTGTTATGATTGGAGCCGGGAGGTGAATACGTCGAAACCGGACTATTAT
>JAEUVM010000651.1 GCA_016787125.1 Chitinophagaceae bacterium
TTATGGATATTGATGGCGCAGGTGTTGCAATCCATGCCTTCCACTTTCCATTGAATGGTTTCCATAGTGCAAAGCTAAAACAAGCATGGGGGAATGATTTGCGGCAACGGTAATATGTTTACAACCACGTTGTATATCCCGCTAAATTTGCCCTATGGAATGGTTGTTTTCATTGGATAATATAAACGGGGTTGCAAAGCAATTTCACGAAGCGATGGGCCAACGTACCGTGGTGGCCTTTCATGGGCCGATGGGGGCCGGAAAGACCACTTTTATTCATGCGCTTTGCGAAGTGATGGGGGTAAAGGATACGGTCGGCAGTCCCACTTTTTCCATTATCAATGAATACCGGTATGATTGTGCGGGTACGCCCAAAGCCCTTTTTCATCTGGACCTGTACCGTATCAACGATGAGGAAGAAGCGATCAGGGCTGGTGTGGAAGATGCTTTTTACAGTGGTTGTATTTGCCTGGCCGAATGGCCTGAAAAGGCACCGGGTATTTTTCCGCCCGATACCCTGCATGTCTATTTAAGCCTGCAGGATAATGAGAAACGAAAGCTGACAATCGCCGATATTTAAGTAAATTTGAAAGCGGCCGCTAATGCCGCTATCAGGAACCCCTCAACCAGCTACATGAGCCAGCAAAAGCCCGTCATCAGTACATCTTTCAGCTACGAAACCTTGGAGGAAACACTGGATATCAAGCCAAAGGCAGAAGGTATGATGATCGGCATTCCCAAGGAGATCGCTTTCCAGGAAAACAGGGTGGCCCTCACTCCTGATGCGGTAAGTGTGCTGATCAGTAATGGTCACCTCGTAATGATAGAACATAATGCCGGGGAAGCTTCTCATTTCCGTGATAAGGATTACAGTGAGGCGGGGGCCCGGATTGTTTACGACAGGGAATCGGTGTTCAAATGCCCGATACTGGTGAAAAGCGCCCCGGTGATAGAGGAGGACCTGCCGCTGCTGCAACTGAACCAGGTGATTATTTCTCCCATCCACCTTTCGGTAATGAAGGCTGATATATTGGAGAAGATGATGGAGAAAAAGGTTACTGCCATCTCGTTTGAAAACCTGAAAGACGACAGCGATTCATACCCCATTGTAAGAAGCATGAGCGAAATAGCGGGCAGCGCCGTGATGCTGATCGCTGCGCAATACCTGGGCTCGGCCAATCATGGTAAAGGCGTGCTGCTGGGTGGTATATCCGGTATTGCACCGACCAAGGTTATCATTATCGGGGCGGGTATTGTGGGAGAGTATGCTGCAAGGGCTGCCCTGGCATTGGGCGCATCTGTGAAAGTGTTTGACAACAGTGTATACCGCCTGAAGCGGTTACAGAATAATATCGGTCAGCGTATGTGGACATCGGTGATTGAGCCCCGCCTGCTGGCCAAGCAATTGAAGACCTGTGAAGTGGCGGTTGGTGCGTTGGGTTCTGAAACGGGCCGTACACCCATGGTGGTAACGGAGGAGATGGTAAGTAATATGCGGCCGGGCTCGGTGATCATTGATGTGAGCATTGACCGCGGCGGTTGTTTTGAAACATCTGAAATAACCAGTCATGAGCATCCCATCTTTATGAAATACGGGGTGATCCATTATTGTGTGCCCAATATTCCATCGGGTTTTTCCCGTACGGCCTCCCAGGCCATCAGCAATGTATTGATGCCTTTGTTGCTGGAAGCGGGTGAAGAAGGTGGATTTGAAAACCTGGTATGGCACCAGCTCCATCTGCG
>JAEUVM010000669.1 GCA_016787125.1 Chitinophagaceae bacterium
TTGATGAGCCAAGCCCTGCAATAAGGAAGAGAATCCTTCTTTATCCAGTATCATTGCATGCGGGGCCGTTATCTCAGTAAGTTGTTTGTCGTACACAGCAGCATACACTTCCATCCGCCTGGCATCAATAAGCGGGCAAACCAGACCTTTGGCTTCCTTTACCGAAGCAGCAGCAATCATCTTCAGGGTGCTGATGGTAAGCAGCGGAATATTCAGCGCATAACAAATGCCCTTGGCCGCAGACAGCCCGATACGCAAACCTGTATAGGAACCTGGCCCGATGCTTACAGAAACAGCCTCCAGCGCTGATAAAGGGCGACCATGTTTCTTTATCATCCTGTCGATAGCCGGGTGAAGCCAGGTGGCATGGTCATTACGGGCCTCATTAAACACAAGGTCCAGCACCTCTTCTTCATCCGAAAGACAAAGAGATGCCCTGTCGGCAGAGGTATCTATATGCAACAGCAAACTCATACTGCTAATGCTTCTTTTATCAATAGTGGTGCCGGGGTATAACGGCTGTTTTCGCTGCCAAGGGCTGAAAGCAGTTCACAGATGGCCGGCACACCGATCTTCTCAGCCCACTCAAATGGTCCCAAAGGATAATTGGTGCCCAGCTTCATGGCAGTATCAATTGCTGCTTTGCCACTTACTCCTTCTTCCAGCGAATGATACGCTTCATTAATGATCATACTTACCACACGGGCAGCTATAAATCCCGGCACATCAGCCACCCATTCAGCTTTACGGTTGAAGGCCGCAAGGACGATGCCTGTTTTTTCCATCAGCCCGGCAGGACCGGCCACTTCAGCAAGCGGCCGCTTTAAAAAGGAGGGCCAGCCATTGAGCCTGACAAAACCGGGAGGCAACAGATTTTTTTTCAATACATCATTTACAATTACCAGCGGCGGGGAAAATTTTGCCCATTCTGCTGCCCGTTCGGGGAATTGGGGAAATAACAGGTCAATACAGGCAAATGTATTATCCGGGCAGGCCGGTTCGTCCAGCCATACTATTTCAGCATTTTCCTGCACCCCCGGGCTCAGCCATTCTGATCGTGAAGCTTCATCAGCCACAACAGCTATTCGCATGATCGCTTTTTTGCAAAGAAAATGCATAAAGCTAAATTCGTTGTTCATTTTATTAAGTAATCTCATGAACAAAACAATCATACGCACAGCCGATGCCCCTGCACCCATCGGTCCCTACAGCCAGGCAGTATTAACCGGCAACCAGTTATTCATTTCCGGACAGGTATGTATCATACCGGCTACCGGCGACCTGAATAATGCCACCATTCACGACGAAACTCACCAGGTAATGCAAAACCTGCTGGCCATACTGGAAGCAGCAGGTATGGATTTCAGCAACGTGGTAAAGACTTCCATTTTTCTTACTGATATGAACCGCTTTGCAGAAGTGAATGAAGTGTACGGACAATATTTTACAACTGAAGAAGACACCGCTGAGCCAGCCTACCCTGCCAGAGAAACAGTTCAGGTATCAGCACTGCCCAAATTTGTAAACGTGGAAATAAGCATGATCGCCGTAAAACCCTGACCAATATATTAGTACTTTTTACCGCCCGTAAACAACCCCCCGGGAAGTTGCGCCATTTGCTTAATTTCGGCACGCATTATTTTATATTCAAAACTAACCGGGATTACTTATGAGAAAGTTCTTCACGCTGGCCTCAGCCATCCTCCTTATGTCCATTTCAGTTGCCACACTCATGACCGGGTGCGGCCAACACAAGGAAAATACAGAAATGGAAGATGAAGAAAATGGCGATCCGTACAAATATGATGGCATGGACCAGGCCACTCTCTTTGAAATTGAACGTACC
>JAEUVM010000736.1 GCA_016787125.1 Chitinophagaceae bacterium
TTTTACCGTAGCGGCATAAAATAATGATTAACAGGGCTGGTTTAAACCGGCCCTGTTGTCTTTTTGGTGTATTATGCATTGATTTTTTGAACGACCTGAACATTTCCGGTTATGATTTTCTATTGGTGTACTCAATTATCAGGTCGGAATGGAGTGTAATTATTGTAACAGGAAGTGCCAGAAAGAAGGCGGTGCCGAGTATGAAAACGATGCACTGCAATTTATGGGGCATGAAGAAGAAAGGATGAGGCCGTCAACGGTCAACTGTCAACTGCCAATCGTGTATGACTACATGCTGAAAGACCATCTTGGTAATGTGCGGATGGTATTGACAGAAGAACAAAAGCAGGATAAATACCCGGTGGCAAGTATGGAAGATGCCAAACTGACAACAGAACAGCAGTATTATACGGTAAACACGGGTAGCATAGTGGCGGGCAATACCGTAAGCGGTTTACCAACCTATACCAATGATAACGGTATCGGCAATAACCCAAGCGACCCGCCCTTTGAAACGGCGAACAGCCAGAAGCTATATAAGATAAACGGGAATGATGCGAGTAAAACGGGATTGGGCATTACCCTGAAGGTGATGGCCGGAGATAAGATAGACATATTCGGAAAGAGCTATTATTTCCAATCGGGCGGCGGAGGGCAAAGCACCACCACGCCTGCTGCCATGGTATTAGAAATCCTGAACGGCCTGCTAGGTGGCCCCACGGGTGGCGCAGCAGGAGCGGCACATGGCGGGGTAACGGCCACACAGCTAAACGGACTGCCTGCGACCACGGGTGGTATATCTAACATGATCTATCAACAAGCTTCAGGCGGATCGGGCGACCCCCTGCCGCCAAGGGCCTATATCAATTGTATCTTCTTTGATGAGCAGTTTAAATTTGTAGATGGATTTTTCAGCCAGGCAGGAACGCAGAACCAGCTTAAAGATCACTTTAGCGAACTGCAGAACAAAGTAGCCCAGAAGAATGGTTATGTGTACATTTATGTAAGCAATGAAAGCCCGGTGAATGTGTTCTTTGACAACTTACAGGTGGTGCATACAAGAGGGGCAATATTGGAGGAAACGCATTATTAT
>JAEUVM010000098.1 GCA_016787125.1 Chitinophagaceae bacterium
GTTTGCGGGAGCAATAACCGGAGCCACGATTGCCTGGCTTGCATACCAGCAGCATTTCGCAGCCACAGCTGACAAGGATCTGAAACTTGCAGTATTCTGTAATGCCCCTGCTATACGGAGTGTATTTCCAAACCTGCTCACCGAGATCATTGCAACCTTTGTTCTTATGTTTGGAGCGTTGTGCATTACACAACCTGCTGGTGTCAAGATCGGCTCATTTGAAGCGTTGCCGGTATCATTACTTGTTTTAGGTATTGGTCTTTCCCTGGGTGGCCCAACCGGTTATGCCATTAACCCGACAAGAGATCTCGGTCCACGTATTGCTCATTTTATTTTGCCAATACCGGGTAAAAGAGACAGCGACTGGGGCTATAGCTGGATACCGGTGGTGGGGCCGATAGCAGGTGCGTTGCTCGCAGCATTTCTTTTCCGGCAACTGTAGTCTTTTTTTATACACCATAAAACACACTTATCATGAAAAGAGCCACACTGGTCATCATCCTTCTGGCTACAATGACCGCTGTTTTCAGCCAGGAAACAGGCAGCCGGAAAACAACACTTACTAAACAGGAATATCTTCAAAAGAGCAAGGCACAAAAAACAGGCGCCTGGATATTACTCGGCACCGGTGTTACCTGCCTGCTGGTGGCGGCGCCGGGCAAAGTGGACCTGGATCTTGCAGGTATATTAATTGCAGGCGGCGGCCTGTCTATTGTTGGCAGTATCCCTTTATTTATTGCATCAGCAAAGAATAAGAAAAGGGCTATGGCAGCAACGGCCTTTCTCGACTTGCAGAAATTGCAACCCATCGCCGGACGAAAACAGGTCTATATACCTGGCATAACCGTCAGGGTCGGTTTTTGATCATGCTTGTCTATGAATATTGAATTTGATAAAAACTTTCCTGTTCGTGTTTGGCTGGCCAGCATTTTTATCGGTGCCTTGCTATTACTGTTTATTTCCTTTTTTCTTTTTCCGCCTGAAATGCCCGACACAGAAATCCCGGACCGGTTGTTTGGATTACTCATGACAGGAACAGTTTTTTCATCTCTTTTCTTTGTAATAATATACCTGCTTTTCCGGAAGCTGATCTCATTGAAAAGTATGACGCCCAAAAGGCTGAAGCGCATACTTGCCATCATCACAGTCGGGGGAATGCTCCTGCTTTGCATTTTTTTCGGGCTCGACTTCTCCCGCTTTTCTATTGAACTCCTGGTTCCGCTGGCTTATGCCATAGCCATTCTTTCTGCTATTGGGTTAAATGATGTGGTAAAAAAGAGAAATGAGTATTAGTTACCGGCAGCAGTGATTATTATTTCACAAGCCTGCTTTACCTGCTGTTCAGCAATTATCAGCGGTGGTGAAATACGAAGGCATTGCGGAGCAAATAAAAACCAGTCTGTAAGCACCCCGGCTTCCAGGCAGGCATCAATTACCTTCTTATTTGTTTCAAAGGAATCAAACTCCACTGTCGCCCATAAGCCGAAGGAACGGACAACTTTTATTTTTGGATGTACTAACAATGCATGCAGCATTTCTTCCTTTGTTTTGACAGCATCTATCCATCCTTCTTCCAGTAATGCTTTCATCGCAGCCATACCGGCCGCACAGCATACCGGGTGACCGCCGAATGTGGTGATATGGCCCAGCACCGGGTTTTCAGTAAATGCATCCATCAATTGCTTACCGGCAACCAGGGCACCGAGCGGCATTCCGCCTCCCAGTGCTTTTCCTAATAATAAAATATCCGGTACAATATCAAAATGCTTAAAGCCCCATAGTTTCCCGGTACGGCCAAAACCGGCCTGTATCTCATCCAGCACGAGCAATGTGCCCGTTTCTGAGCAACGCTGCCGTACTGCCTGTATCCATTTAATATCCGGAGCCAGTATGCCGGCTTCGGCCTGCACAGTTTCCATGATCACACAGGCGGTCGAGGTGGTAATCTGTTTTATTGCATCAAAGTAATTATAATCGAGATGCTGTATATCCGGCAACAGTGGCCGGTAGGCATTGCGCCAGTACTCATCACCAATGATACTCAGAGCGCCTTGTGTGCTGCCATGATATGAGTTTTTGAAAGCAATGATACCTGTGCGGTTGGTAACCCGCTTTGACAGTTTCATAGCAGCTTCTACGGCCTCTGCACCCGAGTTGGTGAAGTACACAGCATCAAGCGATGCCGGCAGGTGGCTGGTAAGCAGGGTGGCATATTGCACCTGCGGGCTTTCCACAAATTCGCCATACACCATTACATGCAGGTAGGCATCCAGTTGCTGTTGTATGGCTGCAATCACTTTGGGATGCCGGTGCCCGGTATTGGCCACGCTGATGCCGCCGATCAGGTCGATGTATTCTTTTCCGGCCGCATCGATTAATGTG
>JAEUVM010000142.1 GCA_016787125.1 Chitinophagaceae bacterium
AACAGCGAAACAAACCGATGCGTTTCACTCATTTCCATCATCCCGATCGCATGCTGGTAAAAACGCAACGGCATCATCACCCTCGCTGGTACAAAGTAGGATGCCTCCTCCGATATCAGCCGGAAATAATCTGCATAATACGACAACATCGCTGCGAGCCGGGTACGCATTGCCGCTTCCGTCTCAGGCTTTGCGGGTACTTTCCGCCAGGTATTCTCTTCCGGTTTGAACAACCGTGCAAATTTGCCCCCATTTATCCTTGTCAGGTGCCAGGTCAGCTTCAGGCGCTCCGTACCTGATTTGATATATTCCGTCAGCATCATTTCATCGTCTTCTATTCCATCAAAGTCAGCTTTAAAATTCTCAAAGCCCCTGCCCGCACGGTTTACCACCACCCTGCCGTCTTCAAGTATTCCCCAGCGTCCTTGCTGACCGGTACTGTCCCACTGGGTAAATGTGCCGTTCTCGTCGAATGTCACCAGCTTTACCCCACGCTGGTTTACCAGCGAATCCTGCAGGCGGGCATAGAGTTCCCGCTCTTCCTGGCTGTTCAGCTTCTCATCCGGGTATACCATAAACCAGTTGCCCGCAACCTGGCTGCGGACATCCTTTCCCTTTTTTTTGCCCGGTGAACAGGCGATCATGAACAGCAGCGTGGTAAAGAATAAATATCTCATGGTACAAATATAAAAGTCCCCTGCATTACGCAGGGGACTTTTGCCCAAGGTTTATTATCATAGTTTAAGGCAGGAATATCACACGCTGACTGTTGCCATTGTTCCAGGTAAGCAGGGCTTTGTTATCACAGTTTCCATTGTTGGGGAAACCAAAGTCCAGTTTCAGCACACGGGCATTGATCACAATTTTCAGTGTGCCATCGCTGATCCAGGGACAGGCTACTTTTTTAACCAGCGGATCATCGGTATTGATCAGCACGATCTTGCCGTTGTTGAATATTGTTTTTGAACGGCCGGTTATTTCATACACATCATCCCGTACGATGTTGGTGCCTGCGCCACCGGTCTGCTTCACATACTTTATCCCTTCATATTTGTAGCCTCTGCCACCGGGGAAGGTCACCTTACCATCCAGCACTTCAATGCTCCATTTGTGTACGGGAGGATCACTCAGGTTTTTGAATATTTTGGTTCCTTCAATGTGTACCCTGTTTACATAATAGTTTACAAAAGTGAGGGTAACCACAGAACCGGGACGGCGTACAGGACCTGTAAAGTGCAGCACCAGTTTACCACTCCTTACTTTACCATCACGGCCACGGCAACTGTCGCCAAAATCAATGGTAACGGTCTTGGGATAAGTGGTGTCGTTTGGTGTTACGGTAATGGTGGCACAATCGCCGATACGTTCGCGGAGTTCAAAGAAATTGGGGAGATAATTGCGGCTGGTGGTGGCAGTGCGGCCTTCGAAACCATATCCGCCGGCATTACCTTCTTCTTCAGCAGCAGTGAAAGTGATATCATCTGCATCATCAAAGCTGGCTTCTGCTTTTGCGCTTTCATCAGAAAGGGTGATCTCTTCTTCTTCAGCAGCAGTGGTGTTGCTGTTTAAGCCGGCATCCTTCTGACAGGAGGTGATGAAGAGAAGAAGCATTACTGCCAGTATGGCAGGTACAAAACGATTGATTGAGAAAGTTTTCATGGCTATACTTTTTTTGTTTTACCAATAATTTATTAACGAGACTTTTGAAGAACACAGAGCAGGAAAGTTTAAAGACCAGAAAATATTTTATTTTGCCACTGATTGAAAACCATAATCACTTACCTCACTTCCTGGTTCCATACCGTTGATAAGCGATTACTTACAGCAGTATCGTTGTTTACGGCCATACTGGTATTGCTCAATTATTATTTTCATATTGATCACGAGATAAGAAAAATTGATTCCTTCTTCATTAAACTTATTGCATGGTATGCGGTCTCTGCCGCCGCTTTTTTAATCCCCTACCTTTTTTGGTTCATGGCAAATAAGAAGGCAAAAGTGCCTGGCCAGACCACCCTCCTATTATTAGTACTTGCCCCGGCTGTTTTCTCCAACAAGATGGCCCTGTCCTTCCCGTTGAAGTATGCCACGGATCCCGCTGTCAACCGCTATTGGGAACATATCGTGTACTGGCCGGCCCTCTGCTTTATCATTCTCGCCTCCTTATATATAATATGGAAAAGGGAAAATGGTAACCAGCCTTTATTTGGATTTAAAACAAAAGGAATTGACTGGAAGCCGTATGGCATCATGCTGCTGATCATGGCGCCGCTTATTGCCGTGGCTGCCACGCAACCCGATTTCAAGGCCGTGTACCCTAAACTGTATGCCGTAACCAACGGGGAAGAATCATTACCTGTATGGAAAGTGCTGCTGTTTGAACTGTCTTACGGAACCGACTTTATTACTATCGAAGTCTTCTTCCGGGGTTTCCTGGTGCTGGCATTTATCAAATGGGCGGGTAAAGATGCGATACTACCCATGGCCTGCTTTTACTGCACCATTCATTTTGGTAAACCCGTTGGTGAATGTATCAGTTCTTACTTCGGAGGACTGTTGCTGGGTGTGGTGGTATATCATACCCGGTCGGTGCTGGGCGGGTTGATCGTACATCTTGGTATTGCCTGGCTGATGGAACTGGGCGGTTATATTGCACATGCGTGGATCAGGTAGACCACTCATCGTGCACCACTCCCACGAGGTAATATTTACCGTCAATAAGCCGGAATACCAACCGCAGGCTGCGCCAGTCCATTCCTTCATATTTCTTTTCAAAGCCGGGGAAATGGCTTTCCACAAAATTGCATCCTTTATATACTTCTGCCAGGTTGTTGATCGTATTGCCGCTGCCGATAAAGGCATTTACTTTCACTGAGTCGGCTTTTACAAAATCCACATCATACACATAGCGTTTTACATACTGGTCTATGTTCAGGTTGATAGGATCATCGGTCGGGTCTTCGGTACCCCACAATATATTGGTCCGTTTCGCCTTATCAGCCCAGCTTTTTACCATTGCTGCACTGATCAGTTTATCATTCACCGTATCAATAAAACCGTAAGGAGAAAACCGCACCCCGGCTGCCGGATGAATAAACAGGGCCAGTGAATCGTAGTTCTTTTTCTTAAAAGCTGTAAGTATCTCCTTTGTTTGCGCCAGCAAAACAGAATCACGGGCAGGATCATCCACCTGCACCGGGTTCACCAGGCTGTCGGGCGGCGTTACCGGCACTGCCGGGGCTTCTTTCTTTTTACCATTATTACATGATGCAAGTACTGCACAGCAAACGAGAAGGAAAATAAATCTGCCCATAGATCAACGATTGAATTGATACTCCTTTCCAACTGAAATAAAAAAGCTACAAGCCTGTAAGCCGGATTCTGTTTCCCGGCGATTAACACCGGGATGGCTATCATTTATCTGTTCCGCAAGTTGCCCTGCGGACTCCATCTGCCTACCCTGTACCCTGTACCGGTAATAAATACCGGCACCCGGGCGAGCAACCCTTAAGGGATACTATACGTGGCATTTCAGCATGCAAGGTTTACCCGCTTCCGGCATTACTGCCAGAGGCCGTGGGCTCTTACCCCACATTTTCATCCTTATCCCGCACAAGGCAGGACGGTTATTTTCTGTGGCACTTTCTGTCCCCGGCTTTTACACCGGGCCCCTTGCTTATCACAAGGTGCATTGCTCTGTGCTGTCCGGACTTTCCTCCCCCCGCCGAAACGGGAAGCGATAACCCGGCTTGTAGCTTTGCAAAGATAATCAGGGGAAAAT
>JAEUVM010000186.1 GCA_016787125.1 Chitinophagaceae bacterium
GTTTCAGTGCCTCGAAAACAATATCCGCGAAGGCCTCCGCAGTCATGGCGAATACAGTCTCACCGATGCACTGGATTGTATGATACAGATGGGGGCCAAATTTCAATCCTTCCGCGTGGAAAACTGGTTCGATTGCGGCCGAAAGGAAACCATCCTCGAATCCAACGCACTGCTGCTGAAAAAATTTGCACCACAAACAGACAACACACAGTTCGAAAATACCGTCATCGTGCCACCCGTCAGCATCGCCCCCGGGTGTGAGATAAAGAACTCCATCATCGGACCAAACGTATCCATCGGCGAAAACACCAGCATCAATTATTCCATCATCAAAAGTTCCATCATCGGCGCTTACTCCAATCTCTATGATATAGTATTGGATGAATCCGTCATCGGCTCCGACACCAACCTCCGTGGCGAATCCCGCTCCCTCAACATCGGCGACAACACCAGCATCGACCTCGGCTGACACGGTCTGACCGTCTCGGTCTGACCGGAATACCCAAATGATGTACGATGTACGAAGTACGATGTACGCACCCTCAACGGCCTACTCGTAACTCGTAACTCACAACTCGGTCTGACCGGGATACCCAAATGATCTACGAAGTATGAAGTACGATGTCCGCACCCTCGATGGCCCACTCGTAACTCATAACTCAAAACTCGTAACTAGAAAATGTTTTCTCCGTAATATTGAATTCCATGCCACGATCATTCTCCATCTTGTTCTTCGTGCTGGTAGCCAGTAGTTGCAACAACCGGTTCGCTGCCGCTCCGTCGGTGTACAATGACACCGCTTATCGCCAGCTTTGGTCGGCAGATTACAGGCCCGATGGACGATTCATCGCCACGGGCGGGGTGGATAGTGTATTACGTATTTACAATGGGAAAAATTTATCACCGGTAAAATCCATCCCACTCGGCTCAACCATACAAGTGGTGCGTTGGAACAACGATGCCGTCACACTCGCCGTTGCCACCGTCACCCGCTATGTGGCACTTATTAATACAAAGACCGGTACCACCACCTGGCTCGATAACAGCCCGGGTGCTCCCGGCACAGACAAC
>JAEUVM010000277.1 GCA_016787125.1 Chitinophagaceae bacterium
CGGTAAGATCTTCCGCCTCAAAGGCAAAGGCTTTCCCGCTGTCAACTCATACGAAAAAGGTGATCAGCTGATACAGGTAAGTGTATGGACACCGCAGCATCTCAGTACAGAAGAAAAATCATTGCTGGAAAAACTCGGTAATTCGCCCAACTTCAAGCCACACCCGGATAAGAGTGATAAGAACTTCTTTGATAAGATCAAGGAAATGTTTTCCTGAGTAAAAGATAACCGGGTTTAATAAACGTTGCGGTGATACTTACTGGGAAAGACCGCCCCCTTTCTTCTTTTTTACCTTGGAGTAAAGTGTTTTAGCCTGCGATACGATTGTAACAAATTCCTTTTGTAAGAGATCGTTGGCACCTGACGAACGTTGCGCCAGCGAAATGATCTCATTCCAGCCGATATTCTTCAGAAAAGGCGAATTGCGGAGCAGTGATCCGAACATGGCCACCGCTGCCGAAAAATGATAGCATTTATCAAGATCGTCAAATGAGGTAAACTCAAATTTGCTTTTATAAGAATACTTGCATTGTTTTTCTGCACCGGGATGGCGATAATCCAGTTCCACCGCCGCAATATTGCCGGGAGTGAAATTATCCTTTACGGCATTCCTGTTTGCCTCTGTTGGCACTATCTCAAAAAGCGCCAGCATCGAATGGCCTGAGCCGATCTCGCCGCCTTCAATTGCAGACAGCGAATCACGCAGGGCACCCACTTTATTATCAAAGCCCACCAGCCGGTATTCTTTTACATACTCTGCATTAAACACCACGTCCATGTACACATTATCGGCCACTGCGTACAGTGTTTGAGTAAACTCTTTCAGCAATACTTTTTCTGCTTCCTTAAAATTATCCAGGTAGGCAAAATTGCCGTTGCCTTTCCGGGCCAGTGTCTGGATCTTCGAGTCCTTGTAGTTTCCCATGCCTACACCAAGACAGGTAAGGTACACCCCGCTTTCCTTTTGCTGTGTGATCATCTCATCCAGTTCTTCTTCGGTTCGCAGACCCACATTGAAATCGCCGTCTGTAGCCAGTATCACCCGGTTATTGCCTCCTTGTATAAAATGATTGCGGGCCACACTGTAAGCCAGCTTGATACCCGACTCACCGGGGGTGGTTCCGCCCGGCGTCAGTTCATCTATCACCTTCAGTATCTTTTCCTTTTCCCCGCCGCTGGTGGTATTCAGCATCACGCCGGTAATACCTCCGTACACCACTATGGCCACCGAATCCTTGTCACGCAGGTTATTTACGAGCAGGCGGAAAGCTGATTGCAATAAAGGCAGCCGGTTAGGCATATCCATCGAACCCGACACATCAATAAGAAACACCAGGTGGCTCGGCGGCAACGTATCCAGGTTCAGTTTGCGTGAAGAGAGATTGATATAATACAACTGGTTGTCCGGGTTCCAGGGGCAGGTGGTGAGTGTGGTTTTTATTTTAAAGAGGTCATTGTTCTCCGGCGGGTTATAATCCAGGTTGAAGTAATTCAGCATCTCCTCTATCCGCACTGCGTCAGGCGGCACCAGTGAATTGAGTGTGATAAAGCGGCGGATATTACTGTACGAGGCCCTGTCCACATT
>JAEUVM010000279.1 GCA_016787125.1 Chitinophagaceae bacterium
CTAAATGAACAACAGGTGGCAGAGCAGTTCCGTTCATTCAGGGTTTCATCTGCTGCGCAAAAAGTAATGAACAGAAACCCATTTGGCCTGCCACAGCGGCTCTGGGAATATTTACTGAAGCAGGCAGACATTGCAGAAAACACCCGCTGGACAGATTTGCCGGCAAAACAAGCCAACAAGCTTGCGAAGTTGTTGTGCAACGGAGAGTACGGGGTAAAAGGAAAAACCACATTCAAAGAAGAATTTGTAACGGCAGGAGGTGTCCGGTTGAACGAGATTGACCCTTCCACGATGATGAGCCGTAAGATAAAAGGATTGTTTTTCACCGGTGAAGTGATGGATGTGGATGGCGTGACGGGCGGGTTCAACTTTCAGCATGCGTGGACGAGCGGGTATATAGCTGCATCAGCCATTGCAAAAGAAAGCTAACCGAAAATTATAAGTTGCTTGTATGCAGTTAAGTATTATTATACCAGCCTTTAATGAAGCGGCGGGCATCGGCAAGCTTGTATCTTTTCTTCGCAGGCATGCACAAGGCCTGGTGGCGGAGATTATTGTGGCAGACGGTGGCAGCACAGATGCTACAATTGCGGAAGCAAAAGCTGCGGGGGCCGTGGTAATCAGTTGTAAGCAAAAAGGGCGTGCAGTGCAAATGAATGAAGGCGCTGCTGCTGCTAATGGCGATATTCTGTATTTTGTACATGCCGATACATTTCCACCAGAAGGGTATGCACAGGATATAATAACAGCAGTACAGCGGGGAGCTGTTCTGGGCCGCTATCAAACCCGTTTTAGTTCCCGCAAATGGTATTTAAAGATCAATGCGTGGTTTACCCGCTTCGACTGGTTTATCTGTATGGGAGGCGACAATACTTTGTTTATCACACGCAAATGCTTTAAAGCCAATAATGGATTTGATGCATCCATGCAGATCATGGAAGAGTATGAGTTTTGCCAACGGGTACGGAAAGAAGGCGCTGTTTACAAAGTGCTGAAGGGTAAAGCGCTGGTATCTGCAAGAAAATACGACACCAATAGCTGGTGGACGGTACAGCGGGCAAATAAAAAAATAGTTGACATGTACAGGAAGGGAGCTTCACAGGAGGAGATGGTAAGCACTTACCGAAGAATGCTTCGTTACCGCTGATGATCACAGCCCGGTAATTACTTTTTCAAGGATATTGCTCAGAATGCTGTCTGCTTTGGCAGCAATGGCCATGATCTCAGGAATATTGACGGGTTGCAGGTTATCCGGATCACACTCATCGGTAATAACACTCACTGCAGCACAAGGAAGCTCCAGTTGATTAGCCACAATTACTTCAGGTACGGTACTCATGCCCACCATATCGGCACCGGTGGAGCGGAGCCAGCGGTATTCGGCCCTCGTTTCGAGGCTGGGGCCGGGCACGGCAACATAGGTTCCTTTTTTCAGTGAGATGTTTTCACTGGCCGCACACGCTATCAACTGAGCCATTAAATCGCTGCTGTATGGAGCACTCATATCCACAAAGCGGGGGCCCAGTGCCGGATCAGCAAGGCCACGCAGGGGATTATCCGGTAAAAGATTGATATGATCTTCAATCAAAACAAGGTCGCCTTTGTGAAAAGACAGGTTCAATCCGCCGGCAGCATTACTCAGGAAAAGAGAGGAGGCACCCAGTATTTTCATTACCCGTATGGGAAAAGTAATTTGCTGCATGGAATACCCTTCATAGTAATGATAACGTCCCTGCATGGCAAGCACGGGTTTTCCTCCGGTATGCCCGTAGATTAGCTGCCCTTTGTGCGATTCTGCAGTGGCCTCAGGAAAATGTGGTATATCAGCAAATGGAATATAAAGCGGGCTTTCAATTTTTTCAGCAAACTGCCCCAGCCCGGTTCCCAATACGACAGCAGCCTGTACCGGGCCAACACCTGCCGAACGCAGGAAAACTGCTGTTTCTGCTATCATGGAAGGTGTAAGCATGGTGAACAGTTTATAATGATGTAATCTTTTGCGGCTAAATTTACGTTTATATACGTAACAGGTTCACATGAAGAGCAGATCACATTGTAAAATATTGTTCTTGCTGCCGGTTTTACTGGCCCTCGCCCCCACTGTACTTACCGCACAAGCAGGGTATAAAACAGGAGACAAACCTGCTGATTTTCCGGTAGCAAAAATCCTTAACCATTCAACCGGATCCTCATCACTTGCCGGGCTGAATGACCGCCTCCTGATACTTGATTTTTTTGGTACCTGGTGTGCACCCTGCATCCGGGCTTTGCCAAAGCTGACGTCTTTGCAGCAACGGTACCCGGATCAGATAAGAATAGTACTTGTATCTGATGAGCCTGAGGAAAAACTGCAGGCCTTTATTAAGCAGCGGGCTGATTTTTCACTGCCGGTAGTGGTGGATGAATCAAAACAGTTCACACAGGCTTTTCAGCCGCCGGCCTATCCTTATACAATAGTAATGAACCGTGCAGGTAAGATCATTGCGATTCCTGCGCAGGAACAGCTGTATGAAGCAACTATCGGGCAATGGCTGACCGATTCCGCTGTAAGTGAAATGAGTCCGCAAATAACAGAGATGCCCTTGATAAAAGAAACACAATCGTCCGGGACGGAACCGGCATCAGGCAACGTTATGGTAAACCTCTCTGCTCAACTGATGTACGCTGCCAAAACTGGTGGCGAAACAAAAACATTGCAGCAGCAGCTGGCATCGGTTAATTTCAATGATCTGCAAACCCAACTTGACACTGATGCAGGTAAGAAAGCATTCTGGATAAACCTGTATAATGCATTTACCCAGATAGCATTGAAAGAAAATCCGGATCAGTTCAAAAACCGGGGACGTTTTTTTCGGGGCAAACAATTTATTGTGGCAGGAAAACACTTCAGTCTTGATGATATAGAACATGGTATTTTACGACGCTCAAGGGTAAAGTGGAGCCTTGGATATTTCGGAAAATTATTTCCCGGCAAAACAGAAAAATCACTTCGTGTGGAGCGGATAGATTATCGTATTCATTTCGCATTGAATTGCGGCGCCAAAACCTGCCCGCCCATCGCATTTTATACGTCTGAAAACCTGGATAAGCAACTTGACCAGGCCACACGTGTTTACCTCAGCTGCGAAGCCGAATATGATAGTGTAAAAAATGTGTTGCATTTACCAGCACTCATGGGATGGTTCAGGGGTGATTTTGGCGGCAAAGCTTCCATGCGCCGCATGGTCAATAAACCGGGTATTTTGCCTGCCGGGAAAAAACCTTCAATACGATTCAAGCCGTATGACTGGACACTTTATCTTC
This sequence comes from Chitinophagaceae bacterium, assembly GCA_016787125.1. Taxonomy (GTDB): domain Bacteria; phylum Bacteroidota; class Bacteroidia; order Chitinophagales; family Chitinophagaceae; genus JJ008. Next base: position 3,304 of record JAEUVM010000279.1, read on the forward strand.
AACACTATAATTAAAAAACGTATGGCAAATCATTATTACAGCGAAGAAGACCTGGGCAAATTCAGTTCTATCGGCACATTTCAAAAACCTTTGGCAGATAAATTCTTTGCCTGGTATGGGGAAGTGTTTGCGGAAGGCCAGTTGTCGGCCCGGGAAAAATCACTGATAGCCCTGGCAGTGGCTCACGCCGTGCAGTGCCCGTATTGCATTGATGCTTACAGCGCCGATGCATTTGAAAAAGGATGGAATGAGGCACAGCTGATGGAAGCCGTGCATGTGGCATCTGCAATCAAGGGAGGAGCAGCATTGGTGCATGGGGTGCAGATGATGAATAAAGTAAAAGCGATTGCGATGTAGTTGTGATGGTCTTACTATTCCATTCAAATGAAATCATTAAAAGCAAATGCACATCTGCTGGCTGATTCGCAGCAACAGCTTTCCATCCTGGAAAATGGTACCGATACAAATATGTATGCGCTTGTACCGTTTCAGCAGAAACTGGAAGAGAGTGGCTTGTATCCGCTGCTGCCGCTGACACCTTCTGTTTTCCAGGTAAATGTGGGCAAAATGTGCAACCAGGTATGCAGGCACTGTCATGTGGATGCGGGGCCCGACCGTAAGGAGATTATGACACGGCAAACAATGGAGCAATGTCTGCAGGTGCTTGCACAACAACCGGGCTATACCATAGTGGATATTACCGGTGGCGCTCCGGAAATGAACCCGGATTTCCGTTGGTTTGTAGAGCAGGTAAGGTTGCTGAACAGGCATGTTATTGTCAGATGCAACCTCACGATTATAGTATCAAATAAGAAATATTTTGACTTGCCCGTTTTTTTCCGGGAGCATGTGGTGGAAGTGGTGTCATCCCTGCCGTTTTATCAGAAAGACAGGACTGACCGCCAACGGGGCGATGGTGTGTTTGATGATTCTATAAAGGCATTACAAATGCTTAATGGTGTGGGGTATGGACTGGAAGAGAGTCCGCTGCGGCTGAACCTGGTGTATAATCCGGCCGGAGCTTTTCTTCCTCCCGGACAGGCGGCGCTGGAACAGGAATTCAGAACGGCTTTGTACAAAGATTTCGGCATTTCTTTTCATTCCCTGTATGCAATAACAAACCTGCCAATCAGCCGTTTTCTCGATTACCTGCTGGAAAGCGGTAATTATGAAAAATATATGCAAAAACTGGTGAACGCCTATAATCCTGCTGCGGCAGCCAATGTAATGTGCAGAACAACATTATCTGTAAGCTGGAACGGGTACCTGCATGACTGTGATTTTAACCAGATGCTTGATTTGAGATGTGCGGTACCGCAGCATCATATTGCTGACTACGATCATAGTGCAATGCTGAACCGTAGTATTGTTGTAAACCAGCATTGCTATGGTTGTACAGCTGGTGCCGGCAGCAGTTGCGGCGGGGCCGTTGTATGAATTCTTTCTTATGCAGCAGTCATCCGCATTGATCATATTTGTAAGGGCGCCTGAAACAGGCAGGGTAAAAACCAGGCTGGCCGCAGCCATCGGTGATGCGGCTGCATTGCAGGTGTATAATAAGCTGTTGCAACTTACGTATACTGCGGTGCTGCAGGTGAATGCAGACCGGTTTGTATTTTATGCAGACACCATGCCTCCGGAAGATTTATGGAGTAAAGGGCCTTTTATCCGCTGCAGGCAGGAGGGATCAGACCTTGGCACCCGTATGGAATTGGCTTTTTCGCTGCTGTTTGAAAAAGGTTACAAAAAAGTGGTGATAATCGGCAGCGATTGCCCGGCCCTTACGGCCGCAGCAATCAATAAAGCCTTTTTTGCGCTTGCAGATTTTGAAGTGGTGATCGGTCCATCGGCGGACGGAGGCTACTACCTGCTCGGGAAAAAACGACAGTACACTTTTTTGTTCAGGGATAAACCATGGAGTACGGAAGGTGTATTGCCGGCCACAATAGCTGATTTGCAGCAGCAGTCCGTTACCTATACCGAATTACCGGTGCTCAATGATCTTGATACAGCAGAAGATTATGCCGCCCTGCGCCATCTGTTGGATTTGTAAACGACTGCTGCAAACACATTACTGTTTTTTGATCTTAACAAATGCCCATGCAGTAAAAGGTATCCCAACGGGCAGGAGAAGATACCATCCACAACCGGTGAAACCTGCAGCCAGTACTGTAATCAATAATAAATAAAACGGATAGCTGAGCAGCAATACACCAGTCATAATCGAATCATAGTGATCGTTGTGCCTCGTTCTTTTCCATACAAAACTTTTTACAGGCAGGTACAGGGGTAAATGTGTCAGCCACCCGATAGCGGCTGGCACCAACAGCAATATTTTTTTCCATGCAGGAACTGGTATGAATAGTATTTTTCTCTGACCGGCTGTAGCGTTTTTTGGAATCTCATATACCAATTGTTTCAACTGTTCTTCCAGTTTGGCATTGAAAGCAAGATTGCGTACTCCTTCTGGCTCTGCAAGGTTAATGTCTGTGGCGGTAATGGGTTCACCGAAATTCAGGAAGATGTTTTTCCCAAAACGGGTGAATGAACTATAATTGATCCCAACCGGTATCACTTTCAGCGGGATGCCTTCTTCCCAGGCCCTGATGGCGAGTCGTGCCGTTCCTTTTTTGAGTGGCCGCAAATGCCACTCGTTGATACATTTTCCTTCACTGAAAATGGTGATGATACTGTTCTGCCGGAACAGGGTGATACACTCCTCAAACGTTTTATAGTTTTCTGTAAGGTTTTCCACTCCTTCACTGGTGCGGTAAACGGGTAAAATGTACAACCGTTTCAGCAGGCGGGCATGCCAGGACTTTCGGAAGGCATCACCACGGGCGAGCGACCACACCGGCTTTTCAAAAAGCGTATCAAGAATGACAGAATCGAGGAAAGAATTGGGGTGGTTTGAGGCCAGCAGCAGCGGCCCGGCTGAATGAAGCACTTCCGGCTTATTGATAACCACTTTGCGGCAAAAAATGGGCAGGGCCAACCGGGCAGCGATCTTTAGCAAACGGTACAGCAAAAAGGAAGTTTTGGTGAATATAGGTAAATAATTGATGCTCAGGGATCGGGACGATGAACGGAGCGTCGCAACCACAGTTCCATCAGGGTACTGCAGCCGGGCAAAAAAAAGTAAAAATCAACCCGCCGGAAAGCTGCTTCTCCCGGAGTTTTAGGCTATCTTTGCCGCCCCGAAATAATTAAACCCTTCGGGACTTTTTTTCATGTTAGAAAACATTATTCGCAAACAATTAAACGCTGATGCACAGGAGTCTGCCGGTGATCAAACCGCGGAGGCTACAGCGACAACAACTGCACCTGTGGCTGAAGTGGTGGCTGCACCCGTAGCTACTGCTCATGATGATTTTGACTGGAGTGTTGACAAACGCAATGTTACCTCTTACTCAAAAGACGAAAAAGAAAAGTACGACAAAGTGTACGAAGACACTTTTGTACAACTGGAAGATGGCCAGATGATGAAAGGCTTGGTGGTTGGACTTACCAAGACTGACGTGGTGCTGAACATCGGTTTCAAAAGCGATGGCCTTATTTCCCTTAATGAATTCCGTGACATTCCCAACCTCTCAATTGGTGATGAAGTGGAAGTGATGATCGTTGAAAAAGAAGACAGGGACGGACACCTGAACCTTAGCCGCCGCCAGGCCCGCATCACCCGTGCATGGGAGCGCATTGTGGAAGTACATAAGACCGGAGAGGTTATCACCGGACTGGTTACTTCTAAAACAAAAGGTGGTTTGATCGTGGATGTGTTTGGTATGGAAACCTTCCTGCCCGGCTCACAGATAGATGTGAAGCCTGTAACCGACTACGATCAGTTTGTTGGTAAAACCATGGAGTTCAAAGTGGTGAAGATCAACGAAACCATCAAGAACGCTGTTGTATCTCACAAAGCACTTATCGAAAGCGATATCGAAGCACAACGTGCCGAGATCATGAGCAAACTCGAAAAAGGACAGGTACTGGAAGGTACTGTGAAGAACATCACCGACTTTGGTGCCTTTATGGACCTTGGCGGACTCGATGGTCTGCTTTATATCACCGATATTTCATGGGGCCGTATCTCTCATCCGTCTGAGGTGCTGAAACTTGATCAGAAGATCAACGTGGTGGTGCTCGACTTTGATGATGAGAAGAAACGTATCAGCCTCGGTCTGAAACAACTGACCCCGCATCCCTGGGATGTGCTGGCTGAAACAATTGCCGAAGGTAATGTGGTGAAAGGTAAAGTGGTGAACATTGAAGATTACGGAGCATTCCTCGAAATTCAGCCTGGTGTGGAAGGACTGGTACACGTATCTGAGATCACCTGGGCCAATACACCGATCAATGCTAAAGAGTTCTTCAAACTTGGCGACGAACATGAAGCGAAAGTGGTAACACTTGATAAAGGAAGCCGCAAGATGAGCCTTTCTATCAAGCAGCTTTCTCCTGATCCCTGGAATGATATCGAAACCAAATTTGCTGAAGGCAGCCGTCATACCGGTGTGGTGAAGAACATCACCAACTACGGTGTGTTTGTAGAACTGGCTCCCGGCATCGGAGGTATGATCCATATCAGCGACCTGAGCTGGCTGAAGCGCTTCAACCACCCAAGTGAGTATACCAAGGTAGGTCAGAACATTGATGTGATGATCCTTGGTATTGATAAAGAAAACCGCAAGCTTCAGCTTGGACATAAACAACTGGAAGAAGATCCCTGGAATTCACTGGCTGAAACCTTTGCTGTAGGAAGCCTGCACGAAGGAACTGTAAGCCGCCGTGATGATAAGGGTGCTATCGTTCAGCTTTCTTATGGCCTCGAAGGTTTTGCTCCTAACCGTCACCTGAACAAGGAAGATGGCAAGAGCATCGGCGCTGATGAAACTGCCCAGTTCATGGTGATTGAGTTCGATCGCAATGAAAAACGCATTGTGGTTTCTCACACCCGTGTATGGGAGCAGGGTAAAATGGAAGAAGCCGAAGCTGCTAAAAAAGAAGCAAGGGCCGAATCTGAATCAACCCGCAAAGCTGTGAAGACAGTTCAGAACAAGGTGGAAAAAGCAACCCTGGGTGACCTCGGTGTGCTGGCCGACCTGAAGAAGAAACTGGATAGTGACGCTGCTGCCGGTAATGCAACAGAAGAAGCCAAGCCTGAGTAATATTAAAGGCTGGAAAATAAA
>JAEUVM010000284.1 GCA_016787125.1 Chitinophagaceae bacterium
CTCCCTCCTGGATGGCACCACCCTTCAACAGGTGGCGTATGATGCAGCCAGCCGGAAGCCGATTGAGAATTTATCCGCCACCATTGCCGACCGCGGCTTCAACCCCCGCCCTGCCTTCAGCAGTGGTGTGGCTGCAGCAGCTTACGATAAGAAGAATAACCGCATCTGGTACACACCGATGTTCATTGATCAGCTCCGGTATATTGACCTGAGAAGCATGAAAGTATTTTATGTTAACGACAACCCCCTTACCGGCAGCACCGTAAAATCTGGCGACCAGGGTAATATCGTTACCCGCATGGTGATCGCTTCTGATGGTAACGGATACGCTATGACCAACGACGGTATGCAGCTCATCCGCTTTACCACCGGTAAAAAAGTAACCATCACCAACCTTGGCGCCATTGCCGACGACCAGGCCAACAAAGGCGTTTCTGTACATAATTCCTGCACCAGCTTTGGCGGCGATATGATCGCTGATGATGATGGAAACATCTATGCTTTCTCTGCCCGCAACCATGTGTTTAAGATCAACGTGGAAACCAAAGTGGCCACCCATCTTGGCAGCATCAGCGGATTGCCACAGGGCTTTACCGTAAATGGCGCCGCCGTGAATCATGAAAACAAAGTGATCGTGGCCAGCGCCATGCAATCACCTTCTTATTTCTTTGTGGATATGAAATCACTCGCTGCTGCTCCCTGCAATATTGAGGGTACCGTTTTCCGCAGTTCAGACCTGGCCAGCAGCAACCTGCTTGCCACCAAACCCAAAACACAGCCCACTGAACTCACCAGCCGCCTCGTACCTGAAGTAAGTGCCGGTGATAATAAGATCAGCATTTATCCAAATCCTGTTACCGGCAACCAGTTTGCCGTACAGTTCAGGCAACTGGAAGCGGGCACCTATACCATCATCGTTACCGATGTTACCGGCCGCCAGGCTATTCAGCAGCAGGTAAATGTAAGTGGCGACAACCAGGTGCAGCAGATCAGGATGAGCGCCGGTTACAGCAAAGGTGTTTACCTGGTAAAAGTAATGGATCAGAGCAGCAAGGCTGTTTACTCCGCAAAGGTGATCTTACAATAAGTCATTCGCACCGCTCAAACCATACAGAAAAGTCCCGGTACATTCCGGGACTTTTTTATTTACCGCATTTGCCACATAGGAGCAGAAGGATCATAGAAATTCACATAGACGTAGCCGGCTATTGGTTGATGAAGAATTTCAACACAGGGTAACAGAGGATTTGAGTTGCACAGAGAGGAACAACTTCCAAATCAAAACCCTGTGTATCTCTGTTACTCAAAATCTCTGTGTTGAAAAACTTTTATACCTCCCCTTACTCACTTCACCGGTTTTCTCCATACCATGCGTACCAGTTTAGCTGTTTTGTCAAAGTCGGCACATTTGCCATCACCTTTGCCGGTAAATCCGCCGGAGGGTGCACAGATCTTCTTGCAGTTTTCATCATACAGCACATTGTACTGATCACAGCAATCGGCTGTAAACAGGTAGGTCTTTTTACCATTATATACATATTCATTCACCTCCAGCGGCAGCATCGGCGGCTCCTGTTTGGCCAGTTCGTCGAGTGTTTTACGAACACAGGCCGGAACAGAATCCTGTCCCTTGCCTTCGGGTGAAGTGGAAACTGAATTTTTGGCATTGCCACAACTGATCAGCAGCCCGATAGCAATTGCCGGTAAAATGTATTTCATCATAGTCATTGCTTTTTGATTCAGTAAGTTTGCACCTTTATATAATATGGCTGGCAAAAAACCGGCCAGCCGGTAACGGTGTTGTAAAAGTATCACATTGGAGAAGAGCAATTTTGTAGACCAGATCAG
>JAEUVM010000321.1 GCA_016787125.1 Chitinophagaceae bacterium
AGGTTTGATGATGAAAACCTGATCGTGGTGCCGGTGGGCAAAGGCTTTATTCCCACACGAAATGCCGCCGATCATCCGCTGCACTGCCTGCTGTTTAAACTGACCCCCGAAGGTGAGATCAGGCAGGGCCACCTGGTGCAATACCTGCCCGCTGCCGGTGTATCACTGAGCAGTATTCCGCAGGGCACCTTTACCAATTATTATAATGATGGCAAGATGCCCGACTGTGGTATCACATTCATGACCACCACGGGCAACTACCTGTACGAGTCTATGTTCAGAAAGGGAAAGCTCTGGCAGTTCAGGTCGCTCTATGATCCGCTGTATGCCACCCGCAACAACCAGGCGGAGGATGATTGTATAGACTGGTACCTGCAAACCTTTATAAATGGTGTGCTGGTGACCGAAGAATATCTTTTCAGCACCTGCGGCCCCTACGTGGAAGAAGGAAGCACCGGTGGCAGCAGCGGAGGGGAGGAGCCGGAGGCACTTCGGCAGGTAAGCTGGACGGTGGTATCGAATCCACACCCGGGTGAAAATAATGTGGGCGAAATAAAATCATACGAATGGATCAGGGGGCGCCGGAATTCATCTGAACCACAGGGCGGCCATTTTACAAGAATTGACCACTGGGCCAGTGAATGTAATTTCTGTTACTCTTACCATCCGTATGATGTATGGAACGAGTTAGAGAACGAGGTTTCTGCATCAGGGCAAACAGCCTCCAGTTATGTTATGGGTGATCTTCATTACAAACTATTTGATTATAATGGTTTGAGTAATACCAAGACATGGCGTTTCGATGAACTTTTTTAATATCGGGTATTACACCACTATGCAGTGCTCTGCTGCATAGTGGTTTTTTTTCACCATCAAATAAACAAGTATGCGTCTGATCAATTTATCTGTAATTGTTTTGTCATCCTGTATCATCAATACCGGCTCTTCAAAACATGACCCGCCTTTTAAGGAAGGCGTCATCAGGTTTTATACAACTTTTATCACACCGTCAAACGACACCACTTTCGCTCATTATTCCACCATCTGGTACAAAGACAGTGCCTGCATCATGGAAGTAAGAGGCATGAATTCGTATACTGCCCTTGGTAAAACAACAAGAACCAATCCCATCCAGTTTTACCGGTACATTGATCTTCGTGCAAGGAAAATGTGGGCTTACCGAACCCTGGCTGATACAGCAAAGGCTTTCAAAGCAGAGCCCTTACCGGATTCCACCCTTCGTGGCGGTGGATGGAATTTTTATACAGAAAAGCTATTCGTTCTTGACCGGGAACCGGTACTCCTCGCTGATACCTTGGAGAATGGTATTACTTATAAAAGAGCAAGGATACATTTTACATTTGAGCGCCCTGATGCAGTAACGGAAGGTTGGTTTATCGAAGAAGGGCGTGGTACCTTATTCTCCTACGAGAAAGCTTTCAGCAGGAAGATGAACTGGACGATGGTGCGTAGTCTTGACTATGGTAATGGCCTGCCCAAACCCTGGGCGATACAGGAGATCCGGTTTTTGTCAGACACGGTTGGCGGGGAAGAGGGTCGCATGCTGGAAGTATGGCGGGGGAGAAGCAGGGAATGATACGGTAGCTTAACCGCGGGGGTGCAAGGTTTTTTTTCTGTTGTTTGTGGCATTGCAGTCTGAAACAATTATTGTCGCAAGGAGTACGGAGAGAGGTATTGTTGAGTAGGGTAGGGATAGACCTTGCGTGTGGTATCGGTCAGACCGGTAGGTTGATGGAGCGGGGGCGTTTATGGTGGCCGGTCAGACCGGGAGTGGCGCTCCCCCAAAGTTGGCCACTTCAGGTCAGAGAATTTCTCTTACCTTAAATGATCAATTATGAAATCAGATTTAAGAAGAGCGTTTAAGTTTCGGGAGCAGGAGTTGCGGAGAATAATTAATTCCTGGAATCTTATTGCAGGATGTCTGGCTGATGAATTTGATGCTTTGAATCATATATTAATTGGACATTTGGAAAGAGAGAGCGGAAAGGATAAGTTGTGTGATGTCATTCATAGTGAGTTAATCACCAGGTATGGGCTCGATGT
>JAEUVM010000327.1 GCA_016787125.1 Chitinophagaceae bacterium
CAACAGGTATATTCGGGTTGAAGCCAACTATGCATAAAGATTTTAAAAGCTCCTGTTTCCCGCGGGAGCTTTTTCTTTGAGTTAAAAGATAAAAGTGAAAAGATAATAGTGCAGCTGTTCATGAGTTGACCGTTGACCGATAACGGATGACCGGCTTGCAAACCGAAGATTCGGGAAAAATTTGGAAATGAAACGATTTGAAGATTTGAAGATGATCAACGACCGTCTATGCATCACGACAACTTTAAACTTCAAACCTTGAACCTTAAACCTTGAACCGCTCCATAGTACACTCCGTATCATCACGCCCCTCGTAACTCACAACTCATAACTCACAACTCACAACTCATAACTTAAAACCAGGAATTACCGCATTTGAAAAAGCCCTATCTTCCCCTCCATGTCATCACCGTCTTCCTCGCTGGCGAAAAAGATCGGCTTCTGGTCGGCCTCTTCCATTATCATCGGCAGTATTATCGGCTCCGGTATCTTCCGCAATCCCTCAGGAATGGCGGAGCAACTGGGTTCACCGGTATGGCTGGCGCTGGTATGGGTGATAGCCGGTATGTTTTCCCTGTTTGGTGCACTCATCTATGCTGAACTGGGTGCCATGCTTCCGGAAACGGGAGGTATTTATGTGTATTTCCGAAAAATGTTTGGCGAATTTGTGGCCTTTCTATATGGATGGGCTGCTTTTTCAGTGATTAACACGGCAGCAGTGGCGGCTATTGCTTTTGTATGTGCACAATATGCAGATTACTTCCTTCATCTTCCCCGCTTCAGTACCGAAACGGAGCTTTCTGTAGTGTGGCGGCTGCCATTCATCGGCGATCTTTATCCGCTGAAAGATGCAGGGATAAAGGGACTGGCGGTATTCCTCGTCATTATTTTCACACTGCTTAATTATATCAGCGTAAAGGCAGGCAGCGCTTTCCAGGTGGTGTCCACTTTTGTAAAGATGGCTGTAATAGCGCTGCTGGCTTTTGGTATCTTTTTCTCAGGCAATGGCTCTGTGTCGCATTTTGTACAGGCGGATAATCCGCGGACGGGTGTTTCTTTATTAAGCGGTGTGATAGCGGCGCTGACGGGTGCCTTCTTTGCTTATGATGGATGGATCAATATCACCTCCATGGCTGGTGAGGTAAAACAGCCACAGCGCAATATTCCCAAGAGCCTTTTCTTCGGTGTGTTTATCTGCATTATTATTTATGTGCTGGTCAACCAGGCTTACCTCTATGTGTTGCCTGTGGAAAGCATTGCCGGTTCCAAAGCACTGGCCACCGATGCCATCGGTGTGGCATTGGGCAACACCGGGGAGGCGATCGTGGCAGCTATGATCGTGATCTGTACACTGGGTTCTGTCAACGGTAATATCATGGCTACGGCCCGTATCACGTACGCCATGGGCCGGGATAAAACATTTGCTCCCTGGACGGGAAAAGAACATCGCCGGTTTCAAACACCGGGTAATGCACTGCTGCTTCATGGCGCCTGGACCTGCCTGTTCATCATCACCGGTTCATTTGATATGCTGGCGAATATGTTTGTGTTTATCACATGGATCGCATACGGACTGGGTGCGGTGGGGATATTTATGCTGCGCAAAAAAATGCCCGCACAGGAGAGACCGTATAAGATTTGGGGCCACCCCGTTGTTACACTGCTCTTTATTGTTTTTTCTGCATTTTATCTTGTCTTCACCCTTTACAATGATATCACTAATTACCTGGCCAATACCCAACCCGTGATCAACTCCGTATTGGGATTATTCATCACCGCACTGGGCATCCCGTTTTATTTTTATTACCGGAGAAAGAGGAGCAGATAGTGAATGGTGAATTGTCAATCACTGTTGTCCGGTAAAAGTCAGCAATAAAAATAAAAAGGAGGCCGAAGCCTCCGGAAGTTAGTAGTTTAGAGTTACTAGGCTTTAAAACACTAACTATGCGTAAAAGTAGTTTTTTTACCGGACAGCCGATCTTCAATCAATTACTTTGTTTAATTCCCCGGTCATTGGTTAGCCGGCTGGCCAGACAATACCAGACAGACCGTTATTGTAAGACATTTCGCAGTTTTGATCACCTGGTAACCATGCTGTATTCCACTCTTCATCAGTGTAATTCATTAAGGGAAGTTGTGACAGGTATGCAGGCCTGTGCCAGCAGACTCAGGCACCTGGGTTTGTCTGTCACCCCCCGCAGAAGTACGCTGGCCGATGCCAATGAGCGGCGCAACTCCCAGCTTTTCGAGGAACTGTATTACCAGATTTATAAACGCTATTACGGAGGTTTACCGGACAGCCTGAAAGCCAAACGTTGGATTGACAAACTCTTTATTATAGATTCAACCATCATCAGCCTGTTTTCGGCTGTGATGAAAAGCACCGGTTCTTATGGCTGTAATGGCAAAAAGAAAGGTGGAATCAAGGCACATGTGTTGCTGCGGGCCAAAGACGATCTGCCTTGTTTTATCCGGCTGACCGAGGGAAAAGCCGCAGACAGCAGCTTCCTTCCTTCCCTGAGACTTCCGGCGGGTTCTATTGTCGTCATGGATAAAGGCTATCGTAATTTTCAACAGTTTATCAAATGGAGCCGGCAACACATTACCTGGGTCACCAGGCTTCATGCCCGAACGGTTTATACGACAATTCATTGCCGGCCATTAGAAGCTGCTGAACAACAGCAAGGTGTTTTGCAAGACCAGCTCATTGAATTAGGCAATCCCGAAACTGCTCACATCAATGCAGTTCAAAAGGCCAGGCTCATCGTCTTTTATGACCAGGTTACCAAAAGAGAGTTTCAGTTTGTTACCAATAACACAGAACTGGAGGCTTCCACCATAGCTGCTATTTATAAAAAAAGATGGCAGATAGAACTGGTATTTAAGAGAATAAAACAAAACTTCCAGCTCCATTCATTTCTGGGCGATAATGAAAATGCTATCCGTATACAGGTGTGGAGCGCATTTATAGCAGACCTGTTATTGAAAATTATTAAAGACCGGGCTGATAAGAAACGAAAATGGTCAATGGCCAACCTCGCCAGCCTGATCAGGCTGCATTTGGGCACCTATATCAACCTGCTGGAGTTTCTTTGTAATCCTGACAAATCGCTGCTTAACTATCAGCCACAACAGTCTGAGCAACAAACAAAACTCTTCCCCCTATCAATCAGGGGGGCTTAAGTACCAGTAACCATGGCTCTTCAGAGGAAAAACTAACAAAAAATAGACCTAAAAGACTTTTACCGGACAGCAGTGAAAAGAGAATAGATAAAAGATAATAGTTCAAGGCTCGTAACTCATAACTGAATTCTCACAACTTCCCTCCTAAATACAACGAAACATTCCCCACCCGATGTCCGCTGTAGTTTTTATAATCAGGGCTGTACAATTTCTGTGTAAAAGATAAAGAGAACCGCCTGAATGAAAGATGCAGCATGACATCCATTCTTGCCTGTATTTTCTTCCTTTGCTGGTTGCTTCCGGATAGTGCATCGCTGTTGTGCAATGGCGATTGGCGGTTGAATAAGCCACCGTCCAGCAGGGCATTGTATACTATTGCATCAACAGCCGGCCGGATGGAAAAAGCCATTCCGGTTTTCTTTCCATCGGCCGGGAAATACTGGCCGGTTAGTCCGGAAAAGTAAGTGAGGTTTTTTTGAAACCGGATTATAGAATAAGCACTCACTCCGTCCGCCAGTGTTCCG
>JAEUVM010000102.1 GCA_016787125.1 Chitinophagaceae bacterium
CCAAGTATCACCCCATAAAATAAGGAGCCGAGAATATTTACCGCTTCTATCAGGCTGTTACCAATATTGTAAGTAAACATGGCCACGATGATGCAGAATATTCCCCAGCCAAGGGTGTACCATTTTGACAACCGGTATTCATCTTCGCCGCTTTCTTTCTTTTTGGTAAAGCGCCTGTGCAGGTCCACCATTGAACAGGAAGCGAGTGAATTGATAGCCGCCGCAATACTGCCCCATGATGCCAGGAAAATGATAGCGATCAGCAGCCCGACAAGTCCGACCGGCAAATGATCCACCACGAAGCGAAGGAAGATATAGTTGGTGTCGTTGCCATCACCGCCGGGTATTTTCTTATCCAGCCAGTACTTTACTTTATTACGTAATGCATTGGAACTGTCCTGCAGGCTCTTTAATTTCTCAATTTCAACCGCAGCCACAGACGGGTCACCATTGTCTTTAGCCAGCATATAAGCTGACAGCACCTGCTGTTTCTTTTGTGCCAGCTCATCGTACCGGCCACTCACAATTGCAAAAGAATCCTTGTACGTTGAAGTTTCGATTTTATTTACCTGCACTTCATTAAAGAAGATCGGCGCTTTGTTAAACTGGTAAAAGGTAAACACCAATGCTCCTATCAGCAGGATGGCAAACTGCATAGGCACTTTTACAATACCATTCATCAATAACCCCATCCGGCTTTCCCTTACAGAACGGGCGGTGAGGTAACGGCCCACCTGGCTCTGGTCTGTACCGAAATAAGACAGGGCGAGAAAGAAGCCGCCAATGATACCACTGTATATATTATACTGGTCGCTCCAGTTGAACCCGTTTTTCTTTGTAACACCGGTAGTGATCACATTCAGCCGCTCCAGTTTGCCGCTCACTTCCAATGCATCCACAAAGCCCACATTGGCCGGCAACATCTGCACCACCATGTACCCGGCGAGGAACATGCCGGTAAATATCACCACCAGTTGCAACTGTTGTGTATAAGCCACGGCTTTGGCCCCACCCGTCATAGTATAGATAATCAGCAGTCCGCCCATGAGCAGGTTAGTGAGGTAAATATTCCATCCGAGCAATGAGGAAAGTATGATAGACGGCGCAAACACGCTGATGCCGGTGCTCAGGCCCCGCTGCAGAAAGAACAGCATAGAGGTAAGGGTACGTGTTTTACCGTCAAACCTTGTCTCCAGGTATTCATAAGCAGTATATACTTTCAGCCGGTGGAAGATGGGCACAAAAAAGATACAGATCACGATCATGGCCAGCGGTATGCCGAAATAATACTGAACAAACCGCATTCCGTCGGTATACGCCTGCCCCGGTGCGGAGAGAAAAGTAATGGCACTTGCCTGTGTACCCATGATGCTGAGCAATACCAGCCCCCATGGCATACTACGATTGGAAAGGAAATACCCGTCCAGGTTGTGAGACGTACGGCTTTTATAAAGGCCATAAGAAATAATGGCCAGCAAGGTTACCACAAGCACTATCCAGTCGGTATAGCTCATGCAAATCGTTTGGTAAAGAAATAAAACAAGATGATCAGCACCACCAGGATGGCGATGACCAGGATATACCAGCTGCTCCAATGCCGGAAGAATGGCGGTCTTTCGTTGTCGTGGTTATTCATGTAAGCAGTATCGTAACTATTTTCTTGTCATCCGTAGCCATCCACTTAGCACCATTACCACGCCGAGTGCAAGGCCGATAAGTATACCCACCCTGATCTTTTTGATCAGCACACCCAGCACCAAGCCCAATACAATAGCGAAGATGAAGGATACTTCTGATCTTCTGATATCCGGCTTTCTTTCTGCGGGCATCAAAATCCTTTTTTCTTGTTCAATGCAATAAGGTTTGCGATAAGCCTGTAAGCACCGGGCACACCTGCCGGTAATTCACGGAAGAATACCAGACCGGTATAAGTTATCCAGCCTTTGCCATAGCGGCCCACCAGCAGGCTGCCGTCGTCTGATTTTTCGCCGGGGTCGTTCATCCCGATCAGTTTTTCGTACTTACCGGATGTGTCGCTGCCGTGGTAAATGCTTCTTTCCTGTATCCATCCTTTAAAATCCTCATCGGTTATTTTATTGGGGAAATTGAAAGCCGGATGGTCTGGTTTGAGCAAGGTCGCTTTTGCATTTTCATCGGTTATCCTGTTGCGGGTGATCGACAATCCGTAAGGCTCGATCTTAGCCCGTACCGGACCAATATTGTTGCTTGTATTGTACTGAACGATCAGGTTGCCGCCATCACTTACATATTTCATCAGCTTATCATAGTGCTTGCTCATCCAGCTGTTGGTATTATAGGCCCGCACGCCGGTGATGATGGCATCAAACTGCTCCAGGTGATTTCTCGACAGTTCTTTATCGGTGAGCAGTGTTACATCATAGCCCATTTGCTCCAGTGCTTCCGGTACTTTATCCCCGGCACCCACGATATACCCGATCTTTTTATTATAGATCTTCAGGTCAATACTTTTATTCACCACCACGGCGGGTACAAAGTAGTTGATGTTTGGTATATGGTCGTACCGTATCTCTTTCAGTCCGGCAAAGTACAGGTCTTTGCGGCCGTTATTTGCATCGATGCCAAAATGGTATTCATTGTCTTTAGTAGCTTCAATGTTATAGGCCACATCAACCGTTTTATTTTTTTCGCTAAAAGAAAACTGTTCCGGGGTATATTTCACTTTTACCTCATCCGGCTGTTCTTTGCCCACACCGCTGATGGAACTGCTAAAACCTTTCTTTTTACCGGTGATACTCAGTGTGCCGGTAAAAGAATTATTCCCTTTGGAAATCTTCACCCGTTCATCGGGAGAAACAAGCGCCGGCGGAAGTACGGTGAGCGGCTGATAGAGTTCGCCCTTTACCGGGTCGGTGAATTTGTATTTCACAGGCTTGATAAAATTCAGCACCAGCCCGTTTACCCTGATCTGGATTATTGCATTGATTGATGCATCCACATCCGGCTGACCGATCTTCTCCTGGTTTGATACATTGAAATACCCCTCTTCCATTTTCCTTTCGAGCCAATAGGGTTGTGATAATTTTATTTCAGGAGATACATATACTTTCCTGGCAAATACCAGGTTTTTATTGGCGGTTAATGCTTTCTTTAATACAGTATCTACGCCTGGCACAATCACTTTCTCCAACTGGATATCAGCACCAAGCCGGTTGTTAAAAGCAAAATTGATCTGCAGCGAGTCGGTTTGCACAGCAACGGGTTCTGCAGTGGTGGCTTCCATAAAGAGGCCGCTGCACTGTTCAATCAGTTGCTGGGTTTCCCAGAGCTTTACATCACGCCAGTAACCGCCCCGCATATTCAGTAATTGGTGGTGAAGCACTGTCAGTCCTTTCACCGACTTTTCGGGATGGAGAAAATCGAATGTTGCCACAAGGCTGTCCACCATTCTTTTCACTACTGGTCCCTCCTCCACTTTATCCCAGCTTACATCAATTCCATCCAGCAACTCATTCACCGGCTGGTCGCCTTTGGTGGCTTTGAAGTATTCTAACGATTCGCCGCGGGTGGCCGGTACGCCAAATCCCTGGCTTTTATGCTGACTGCGGCTTTCGGCAGCTATTTCGCCATAGCTTTTGCCAAGCAGCGGATTATATCCCCCCACATCCAGTTTATACTGATCTTCCCGTTGTGTATTGTTCCCGCCGAAATTGAATGTATTCCACAATACCCTCTTCACCTGCCATGCTTCTACTCCGTACCTAAACTGTTCCGTAAAGCGGGACGGGTTGGCGGCTGCTTCAAAAGCTTCATTGGCAAGAATGGCAGAAGCGGTATGATGACCATGCCCGCCTTCGCCCGTGGTGGGAAACCTGGTAACGATCACATCCGGCCGGAACTTCCGGATCACCCATACCACATCGCTTAATATTTTTTCTCTGTCCCATTTGGTAAATGTTTCTTCAGGACTTTTAGAATAGCCAAAGTCGAAAGCCCTGGTAAAGAACTGCTCCCCGCCATCTGTGCGTCTCGCAGCCAGCAATTCCTGTGTACGGATAAGACCGAGATCAATACCCTGCTCATCGCCTATCAGGTTTTGGCCGCCATCACCACGGGTGAGTGAGAGATAGCCGGTCCGGTACATTTTATCTTTAGACAGGTAAGCGATCAGGCGGGTGTTTTCATCATCCGGGTGGGCAGCAATGTATAGCACAGAGCCAAGTACATTCAACTTGCGCAGGGCAAGATACATATCAGCAGAAGTGGGTCTTGGAGGCGTTTGTGCTCCTGCATTAAAAGATATAGCTAACAAAAACCCGGCGAATACAGCGTACACTTTCTTCATCCGTAAATAATTATTCAGCGAATATAACGGGTATTTGCAAAGTGGCTGAAACCGGTGGTAACAAAAGACATAAAAAAAGCCGGCCTCGCAGCCGGCTTTAACAGGTTTGAAGCGGTGTTACTCCACCTTAAAGCCATTAGCTTTGGCATATTTAATCTGCATTTCCTGCATTCTTTGTATCTCATCATTTTTGCCTTTGGCCAGTTCTACCAATTCCTCAGCCTTCTTTTCTCTTTCCTCCTGTGTTTCGGCTGTTGCCACTTCTTTATAACTGGTGTAGATTTTTTTTATGTACTTAAAATACCGCATGATAGCTGACTTGAACTCGTCTGCCAGTTTTGCCTTTGGTACTTTCATACCTTCTATTTCATCAATTGTTTTCTGAACCAACGATTCCATCCGCCCGCTTACGGCAGCCATACTGTCGAACTGGCGTTCTGAGGCAAACCTTTCAATTTTGGATTCAGTACTCATGATTGCCGGTTCCAGCCTTCTTTCCTTTGCCACAATATCCTGGCTGTAATTATAAGCTGCTTTCCTTCCCCCGCATGAAGCGATAACTGTGGCGATCAGCAGTATAAGCGATATTTTCTTTATCATTTTTTCGGTTTTATTCATTAATCAAATATAAGACTATAACGATGAGCCAGGCAAAAAAGGAGGCCGTCTCATAAAGTTTCCCAACACGGAGGTAAAGGGCAAGAGAGACTCACAGGGTATTGATTTGTTAGAAACCCTGTTTTGTACAACTCAAAACCTCAGCTACCCTATGCAAAGAAAATACTGAGACAGCCTCTTCGCTTAGTTCTTTTCTCCGTCATCTTTTGTCTTCGTCACATTCTTCCCCAGTTTCTCCAGCAATTGTAAACCGAGCAGCCCGCTGATACCGCCATTGGCGCTGTCGCCTCCGCCGCCGATCAGCACATCCGGCATGATCTTCACTTTTTCTGCGGCAATGGATTCGATCACTTTCAACTGGGTGAAGTTGTCACCACCCATCGCTTCCACCGACAGTTTGTACGACTCGGCGTTTGATTTACCAATGGCAAGTATTTTCTCCGCTTCGGCATTACCAGTTAATGATATTCTCTCTGCTTCGGCTTTTGCCAGTAATTCGATCTTTTCGGAGTCGGCCTTTGCCAGCAACCTTGTTTTCTCGGCCTCACCACTGGCCAGCAGTTTCAGCCTGTCTGCCTCCGCATTCGCTTGCAGCCTCACACTGTTGGCATCACCGGTGGCTTTTTTTACGGAAGCATCGGCTATGCGTTCGGCGATCAATACACCCTGGTCGGCTTTTACGATCTCCTTCTGCATATCGGCTACTGCCGTTTCTTTTTCCAGCGACTGTCTTGTTTCCTGTGCTTTCTTTTCGGTTTCGTAGGTGATCTTTTGTTCTTCGGCCAGTTTACGGTCGGTCAGTGTTTTCATAAGGCTTTCGGGCGGAACGATATCACCGATCAGTGTATCCACACCATACACGTTGTATTGTTCCAGCACTTTCCCGATATGGTCTTTGGCAGACTGTTGTCTTTCTTTACGGGTACCAAGGAAGGCGATCACATCACTGTCCTGCGCACTGTTTCGGAAATAGTTACCAATGGTAGGCTCCAGCACCTGGCTTACCAGGTTGTTCATATTACCAAAGCGGGCGATCACTTTCGGCGCTTCGGTGGTGGGTATGTGTATGATCTGCGATACGTCGAGGTTGAACGGGAAACCGTCTTTACTGCGAACGGTAATGGTGGAAAGGTTTTTATCCAACTGGTGTGATTCGCTTCTCGCACTGGCCCAGTTCAGCACCAGGTTGGTGGTAGGCACCATTTCCACTTTCATGATGTAAGGGTTGATAGGATACTTACCGGGTCCGAGCGGCTCGGCCCACACACCTTTGAACCCTTTGGCAAAAATATTACCATGCTTGAATTCAGAGCCGCTGAGGTCTTTGCCATCCTCACCCACATACGATATCACCACTCCCACATGGCCGATAGGTATCTCTGTCATCTTCACCAGTTCCAGTTTGGCAAACCAGGGATTCAGGAAATAAGAACCCGCCAGTATCACCTGCTCCTGCAGACCTTTGTACCCGTCTTTCTGCAGAAAAGAATCCACATCCTGGAATTTATTATGCCCCTCAATGATCTTACCGGCGATCTGGCCTTCTTCCAGTGGCTTGCCTTCTGCTGTGGTAACAACGCCAACAGCATTGTCAGGAATCATCATCATATCCGTCAGTTCCACATCAAAAAGAAAGGTGTTGATACGATATGAACCCGGGGCAATAATGGCTGTCTGCCTGCCTTTTCGTCCGCCGTTGGCAAGAAAAGCCTCTGCATCCTGGAATGAATCACAATCAACCTTACGGCCAAGGATGCGGCCAGTTTCCAGTTCAAGACCGTCTTTAGCCAACACCAACCCGATCTTACCGGTAGGTATGATGATGAATGGCTGAAAGGTGATAGAATACTGCCATATCCATTTCCAGAAATACACACCGGGAGGTAATGTTTGTGCCTGGAAACCGGCTTCGCCCTTGGTGGCAATGATGCGGCCTTCGGGCAATTCCTGGTGACCGAAGAGTACGAACTTTTTTGTCACAAGACCGATACGGTCTTCCGGCACAATGACAAGCCCGAAAAAGACCCGAAGGATGAATTTGTAAAATAACAGAAGAAATAAAGGCACCCCGATGATGAGGCTCCACTTGATGATTTCGCTTTGTTCCATGGTGATTGATTATTGGTTATTAAATTATTTTTTTTAGATACACTAAACCCCTGCAGGCATCAAATGATGCACACAACTTTTCAACAGGCATACAACTGCCCGGGCAGCTATGTAAGCCGCAGCAATGTTGTCATGCCCTTAAACAACTTATCTTGAAACGGGAGGAGATGTGTTGTAGATGGTAAATCTTATTTCAGATTCTATCAGCGAAAACTGGCTTTGGCCTGATTCCATTTGGAATGTTTGAAGGCGTAAAATTATACCAAAATAAAACATTCCCGGATACAAACCGGGCAAAATATTATTATCGTGTTGTTGCAAATTTTCTGCAAGCAGCCACTGTTGCCGCCTGCAGACTGCTGTTCAATATCAGTTACCGGCAAAAAATACCGCATTGCAAAGCATCAGCTTACCATTTTGCCAGAAACTGCGAAACATAACGTTATCGGTAAGATATGTAACAGTTCCATTGCCCACCGGCTGGGAGCCAAACAGCAGACCATCTTTCAGCCTGTTTTTTAAAGCACTGCCGGCAAAACCAGCCACCTGGCTTTCTTTTTTGATCACCCCCACATTCCATCCATCTCCCTTGAAGAAATCGTACACCACGTCGTCCATTTTCAGTGTATGATACACGGGTGGGTAGCCATAGGCCAGCGGGTGTGAGTTATCCATATCCACCCGGAAAATAGCACCGGGATTGAAGTTGCGAAGCGCATCCCTCTCCCTTTCTTCATAGCGCTTCAATGCATCGTAGCTGTCTTTACTTTCTGCATCGTCTGCTTTTTTCAGTTTAATGCCTATCTCTGCTTTGGCCAATGCTCCTATGGCAGATTCAAGCGCCACTACCCTGCCGCCTTTATTGACCCATTCTTTAAAGGCGTCTGCCTGTCCTTTATCAGTAAGAAAACGGTAATTGCCATCAGGCATAATGAGCACATCAATATTGCTCCAGTCGGCCCGGCCTGCATCAGCGGCATTGATAAGTGTAAGCGGGTAGTTCAGTTCATTTTCAAAGAAATGCCATACCTCACCTGCTCCGCCGGCGCTGATGCCTTCGCCTGTCATCATGGCCACTTTCGGTGCTTTGAAAGGATGCACTTTGTCGCTGCCAAAATCAAAGCCCTTGTCAACAAAGCCGGTGGATACCGGGTACAGTTTCACCTTCAGTGCATCAGCTTCTTTTTTTACCTCGTTCCAAAGATCATTTCCAAAAGAACGGTTGGCCGTTTTCAATACCAGTACCGCTCCCCGCTCAAATTTATTTCCGTTTACTTCAAATGACTGCTCGGCATACCGAAGCAGGATTCCTTTTTTCAGCAACTGGCCCACGAGGTTTGCCGAGGTGATGCCATTCCAGGGAATAACATAGCCATAATTTGTTGTTTCATTTGTTACTGCCGGAAACTGTACTGTGCCGCTGCCATTCATGCGGTCTCGGCAGGCATAGGCTTCCAGTCCGTAGGCATAGGGCAATGCCCAGGCAGTAATATCATAAGTGGCAGAGTCAACCAGTCGGCCTTTAGGTTCAAACAATACCCTTACCATCGCTGCCCTTGGCTGGTAAGTACTCACAAGAATATCATTAGCCGCTGTAAAACTCTCCTCCTTACCATTGAAATAACTGAATCCCCTGCCGGGTCCATTGACAGTTTCATACCTGATGCCGTTTTTATCCAGCAAGGCCAGCAACGATTGGATACGTTCTTTGTCAGCAGGTTTGTTTTTTATCACATAGCTTTTGTATTCACCAGAACCACTGCTTACCGCTTCATTGAAAAATTTTCTGAACTCCTTAATAAGTTTTGACGAATGCATCGAAGACGTTTCAATAGTGCTGAGTGAGGTGGTATAGTGATGGGTCACCCTGTCGAGCAAGGTAAGTGTGTCGCCTTCATCGTTCAGCACAGCACGGCCGCCGGAAGGGCCACCGCCTTGTTCGTACGTCATACCGATAGCGCCGTTATACGTAGGATAGGTATCACCATAAGAAGGATAGTACAGGTCAAATACTTCTTTGGTAAAATAAAGCCAGCCGTTGGCATCAAAATACTTTGCATGATTCTTTCCAAGCGCCACCTGGAATTCCCGCTGCCAGGGCGTGATCACATCATGATAGGGCTGTGCGGCCGGAGCAAAGTAATATGGTTCATTGACGCCCTGCTCGTGAAAGTCAACATGCACCTGGGGCATCCATGTATTGTACACTTTTGCCCGCTGCTGACTTTCCACCTGCGTTTGCCAGGCCCAGTCGCGGTTCAGGTCGAAGTTGTAATGGTTGGTCCTTCCCCCGGGCCAGGGCTCGCGGTGTTCCCTTGCCATACGCAGCGGGTTAGGTTCTTTGCCCGTTACCATATTATACCAGTTCACATACCTGTCGCGGCCATCAGGATTGAGGCAGGGATCAATGATCACCACGGTATTCTTCAGCCATTCTTTGGTCCTTGTTTCGGCCGGGTTTACCAGTGCATATAAAGTAAGCATCGCTGCTTCGGATGAGGATGTTTCATTGCCATGCACATTATAACTCAGCCATACGATAGCCGGTGCATTTTCTTCCACCGGAGCGGCTTTATCCAATGCCAGGTTGGCCAGCCGCTGGTTGTTTTGCCGGATAGCATCCAGGCGTGCTATATTATCTGCAGAAGACACCATTGTAAGCAGCAGGGGCCTACCTTCATTGGTTTCACCATATTGTTCCAGTTTAACAGCAGAAGGTACGGCCATCGCCACTTCCTTAAAATAATTCACCACCTTCCAATGCGGGGTATAGCGGGTGCCGGTCTTATAACCAAGATATTCCTCGGGAGACCGGAGTGGCTTTACCGGTTGAGCAGAAACAGACCATGCCATACTGGTGAAACAACAAAGTGTGAACAATGCCTTACGCAACATAAATTGATTTTAAGAAAAGCAAGATAACAAACAGCCGCTGATTTACCGTTTGCTGAATGATGAATAAACAGTTTTACGTAGTTTTAATTCAAATCCACACCAATGCACCGGTTTTTGCACCTGCTCCTTTATTTCCTAGTATTTACAGGCTGTACCTCTTCCCAAAAAAATAATACTGCCGGGTTTAACCCCTACTCCTACAAAGGACAAAAGAAGGTGCTGGCGGAAAATGGCGCCGTGGTATCAGCCCACCCGCTGGCCAGTAAAGTGGGTGTTGAAATACTGAAACAGGGTGGTAATTCATTTGATGCTGCGATAGCCACCCAACTTGCACTGGCAGTGGTTTATCCTAATGCCGGCAACCTGGGTGGTGGAGGCTTCCTGGTGGCGAGGTTAAGCAATGGGCCACTGCTGGCAGTTGACTTTCGGGAAAAAGCGCCTGCTGCAGCCAGCCATGATATGTATATTGATAACACCGGCGAAGCCAGGACAGATAAAAGCCAGGATGGTCACCTTTCCGGCGGAGTGCCGGGCACGGTGGCTGGTATTTTTGTTTACCTGAAATATGCAAAGCTGTCACTTGACAAACTGATACAGCCCGCTATTGACCTGGCGGCAAAAGGTTTTGTCATTACCGAAAGAGAAGCAAGGGGACTGAACAACCTGCAGGATGAATTGAAACAATTCAATACTGTGATGCCGGTTTTTGTAAAAGATAAATGGAAGGCCGGCGATACCTTGGTGCAGACCGACCTGGCACATACCCTTGAACGGATCAGGGATAATGGAGCTAAAGGCTTTTATGAAGGCGAAACGGCCAGGCTGATCGTGGAGGAAATGCAACGCGGCGGCGGCATCATTACTTACCAGGACCTGAGAGAGTATAACGCAAAAGTGAGGGAGCCGCACGTATTTACCTATAAAGGCTACACCATCGCCGGTATGCCGATGCCGAGCAGCGGCGGCCTGCTGCTGCACCAGATGATGAAGATGGTGGAAAACAGGAATATCAGTGCGATGGGCTTTCAATCAACAGCCGCCGTTCAACTGATGACAGAAGTGGAGCGAAGGGCCTATGCCGACCGGGCCGAATACATGGGCGATGCCGATTATTATAAAGTGCCGGTATCCGTACTGAGCAGCGACAAATACCTTCAATGGCGGATGAAAGATTATGATCCCGCTGCGGCCACTCCCAGCACTATGATAAAGCCGGGCATTACCACTGAAAAGGAAAGCGAGGAAA
Organism: Chitinophagaceae bacterium; assembly: GCA_016787125.1. GTDB lineage: Bacteria > Bacteroidota > Bacteroidia > Chitinophagales > Chitinophagaceae > JJ008. The sequence goes on from JAEUVM010000102.1 coordinate 11,193, forward strand.
CGACTCACCTCAGTGTGATTGATAAAGAAGGCAACGCCGTTTCCATCACCACCACGCTGAACAACTCATACGGCAGCCGCACCGTAATTGGTGGCGCCGGTTTTTTCCTGAATGATGAAATGGATGATTTCAGCATCAAGCCGGGTGTACCCAATATGTATGGCGCTGTGGGCGGCGAAGCCAATGCCATTCAGCCGGGAAAAAGAATGCTGAGTTCGATGACGCCCACAATCGTTTTAAAAGATAATAAACCGGTGATCGTGGTGGGCACACCCGGCGGCACCACCATACCCACACAGATATTTCAAACGCTCATCAACATTCTCGAATTTGGCATGAGCACCGAAGATGCTGTGTACAAACCAAAATTCCATCACCAGTGGCTGCCCGACGAGATACTGACGGAAAAAGGTTTCCCTGCTGCTGTACGCAGCCAACTTGAGAAAATGGGTTATAAATTTGCCAACGAAAGGGAAGGAATCGGCCGTACAGAGATCATCCGTGTATTATCCAATGGTAAATTTGAAGCCGTGGCTGATATAAGAGGGGATGATGGGGCGGAGGGATTTTGAAAGGCAAGTTACGAGTGGTGAGTTATGAGTTGTGAGCAATGAACCATATGCCATGACCCATAAGGCAAACCCAGCACCTGGCACCCCACACCCGACAACCGAAAAAACTATGAGTACCGCAAAAGAATTTCTGACCACCGCCACCAAACGGCTGAAGTATTACAAAGACCTCGGCGATAAAACGCTGGAGCAACTGAACGACTGGGACATCCACTACCAGCCCAATGATGAAGCCAACAGCATCGCCATCATTGTACAGCACCTGGCAGGTAATATGCTGAGCCGGTGGACCAATTTCCTCACCGAAGACGGAGAAAAAGAATGGCGCAACCGGGATGATGAATTTGAGATTCACCAGTACACAAAACAACAACTGCTTGAACTTTGGGAAAAAGGATGGGCCTGCTTCCTGGATACATTGGGCTCACTGAAAAAGAAAGACCTCAAAAAAACGGTTACCATCCGGCAGGAATCGCTGACCGTTATAGATGCCATCAACCGGCAACTGGCGCATTACCCTTATCATATCGGGCAGATCGTACACATAGGCAAAACCATAAAAGGAAAGAACTGGAAAAACCTGTCAATACCCAAAGGCGAATCGCAGGCATACAACAACAATTCTGAACCAAAAGACCCGGCTAATAAGTATTGA
>JAEUVM010000502.1 GCA_016787125.1 Chitinophagaceae bacterium
TGCCTGCGGCAGGTGGGGTAATACAATTTCGCACGGAGGGGAAGGAGGGAAAGAGGGGTTGCCCACGGAGGGACAAAGAAATTTTCTCGCGGAGGCGCAGCGGCGCAGGAAGAGGGTTGACGGTTGACGGATGACCGTTGACGGGGTTGAGGGTGGCAGTGTTCTGAAAGGAGGCGGAAGGTTTTGAGGGGAGCTGCAGGAAGGATAGCTGTTTCAGATTTAATATTTTGGAAAGTCAATACAGATTGCCGGGTTATTCTTTTGCATTTTTTTTATTTTTTACCCAACCCTTTTTGTTCATTTACCAGTTAATACTATAAGAGGCGGGTTTAAAAGGATCTTGTTGAAAAAATACCATAAATATGGTATGCGGTAATTGAAAACAATTACGTTATTTTGAGGTATTACCATCGTCCGCCATACACACACTACTCTCTAAAGGACGATTTCCATTTGAGCATGAAAAAAGATTGAGGAGCCCCTCCTAACCTCCCCTGGGGGGATGGATGGACTCCGTTATTGGTGGCTTTGCTACTGATGCGGAGTGCGGCCCCTCCTAAATCCTCCCTAGGGGGAGGACTTCAGACTCCGCTGTTGGTGGCGTTGCTACTGATGGCGGGGGCGGGTGAACGAAATATTGAGAATGTATTACGGCAATGAGGCTGTAATAAAATGTGTAAACCGAACCAGATGTTATTGAGAAGTATAGCCATGATTATTTATCTGTTTTGCTGTGCAGGGTTATCTGCGCAGCAAACAGATACATCTGCTGCACGGGGCAATACCGCTGCTGCTGCATTGCCTGAAAAATACCTCACTACTATTTCTTCCAAAGCAGACCTGTACTATTCACGCCTTACAGGTAAAACAGAAAAAACATTAGAGAAACTGGCCCGCTGGGAAGGCAAGATCAAAAGCATATTGGAAAAGACGAGTCCGGAGACGGCGCAGCGGTTGTTTGGCAACGGGCAACTGACGTTTGCAGCATTACTGGAAAAATATAAACAGGGGAAGGCGGCAGCGGATGATTACCGGGGGAAGTATGATGCGTACAGGGATAACGTGACGACGTCGTTGAAGTACCTGGATGATAAGTATGGTAAGTATAATAAGTATATAGGGTATATAAGTAATACAGGGGATACGGTTCAAGGTTTAAGGTTTAAGGGTTTAAGGGTTGGGCGTGACAGTGCGGAGGGGACTTCAGTATCGAAGCTCAGTACAGCGGCACATAAAACGGAGCGGCTGAATGAGCAGGTGCGGCAGACGGAGGCGGTGGAACAGTTTATCAAAGAAAGGAAGAAGGAGCTGATGGAGCAGGCGGTGAAGTATCTGAGTAATAATAAGTATATAAAGAAGATATCGAAGGAGAGCTACTACTATGTTCAAACGCTGGCGAATTATAAAGAACTGTTCAGTGATCCGAA
>JAEUVM010000541.1 GCA_016787125.1 Chitinophagaceae bacterium
CAAAACCTTCGAGGTTACAATTCCTGCGTTTGAAATGATCGTACCGGCGAAGAATAATTGAGCTGGCGGATGGGGTATTACTAATTATTTATTATTGATTATTGCTGAAAGACCGGAGTGTCTTACTGCTTTGCGCCTTAGTGACCTTGCGATTAAGCTTCTGCCACATAGAATGATAGAAAAATAGGAATACAAATAGCTATGTGCTTTTCTATGTTCGCTATGTACTATGTGACATCCAGATCTGTAATGCACTATTATCTATCATCTATTATCTATCATCTATCTTAATAGCTTTTATGTTCTATTGATTCCATAATCGAAAGATAGCTGATGTAGCGGTCTTCATGTATGCTGCCATCGTTAACGGCTTCTTTGATGGCGCAGCCGGGTTCATTATAATGCAGGCAATTATTGAACTGGCAGTTGCGCAGCCGTTTCCGCATTTCCGGGAAGTAATGAGATACTTCTTTTTTCTGAATATCCACGAGGCCAAATTCCCGCATACCGGGTGTATCTATAATGCGGCCACCGCCGGGCAGGTCAAACATTTCGGCAAACGTGGTGGTATGCTGTCCTTTGCCGCTCCACCCGCTGATATCTTTGGTCTGCTGGTTGATGCCAGGGATGATCATGTTCAGCAACGATGATTTCCCCACACCACTGTGGCCGGAGAGAAGTGTGGTTTTATCCTTCAGCAGGCCGATGAGTTCTTCTTTACCACTGTTTTGTTCCGCACTTACCAGCAACACAGGGTAGCCCACCGCTTCGTACATGGCTTTCCATTGTTCATATTGCGCCAGTTCTTTTTGTTTATATATATCAGCTTTATTAAAAACCACCGCCGCTTTTACATGATACATTTCTGCCGCCACCAGGAAGCGGTCAATAAAACCTTGCGAGGTACGGGGTTCCTTCAATGTGGCAACAAGGAGCGACTGATCTAGATTGGCCGCCACAATATGATGCTGGTGTTTGTGACGGGGCGATTGCCGGTTGATATAATTATGCCGGTCATTTATGGAGGTGATGAGGGCTGTATTTGCTTCGTCTGACTCTATGTCCAGTTCCACGTAGTCGCCAACGGCCACGGGGTTGGTGCTGGTGATATCATCCAGTTTCAGCACTCCCTTGATACGGGCATTCCAGGTACGTCCGCTTTCATCCTGAACGGTGTACCAGCTGCCGGTGGATTTGTATACGAGGGCTTTCATGCGTGGCGAATTTCCGCATTTTAGCGGCAATTAGCTGCAGTATGTTATGGAAACTTTTTGAAAAGGGTAAAGCGGAGTACTGCTTCAGCAAATAATAAAATGAGGGCTGCCAGTATAAATGGCAGGAAGCGTTCTTCAGTGCGGGTGGTGGTGGTAACTTCCACCCTGGTTTTTTCTAACTGGTCTATTTCACCATATATCTTTTTTAGTCCATCCTTATCTCTTGCCCGGTAATATTTACCTCCTGTTTCAGTAGCGATCCGGTTCAACAGTTCTTCATCGAGAAAGTCGGCATTGGGGTTTTTTCCTCCTTTGAGCTTCCCGGTATTCTCCACGATGGTGGATGGGCCGGCACTCATACCTATGGTGTACACTTTCACACCTTTTGCTTTGGTTATCTCCAATGCTGTAAGCGGGTCTATCAGTCTTGTTTCCGGCGGATCTTCTTTGCCATCAGTAAGGAGGATGATCACCTTGCTTTTACTTTCTGTTTTAGAAAGACGGTCGGCCGAAGTGGCCAGTCCCTCACCGATTACTGTACCATCATTCAGGAAGCGGCGGCTTTCCAGTGATTGTATCTGCGTGATAAGTGTATTCTTATCGTTGGTGATCGGACATTGGGTAAAACTTTCACCTGAGAAAATGACGAGACCGATACGGTCGGTTGGCCGTCCCCTTACAAATTCCTCTGCCACTTCTTTGGCCACCGCCATTCGGGAAGGCAATATATCGGGAGATCCCATAGAGCCACTTACGTCCATACATAAAACAATGTCGATCCCTTCGCCACTGGTGCGTTGTTCCTCATTGCGCTTTTGTGGCCGGGCCAGTGCAGTGATGATACAGGCGAGGGCCAGCAGTCGCAGGATAAATGGCAGGTGATGGAAACGGTTCTTCCAGGAACTGGCGGTAAATGCATGTGTGGTGGATACGGTAACCACCGGCTGCGACTGATCATAATTGCTGAAATGCCACCAGGCAGCCAGCAACAACAGCGGCAGCAGCCCGAACATCAGCGGGTAAACAAAATGAAGTTGTCTGATCCAGTCGTACAGCATCGGTTATTCGTGTGCTTGTTTTGCAGCCGCTTTTTCTATTAAGGTAATTGTCCTTCTTATTTCCGTTAATGATGTATGGTTATCTTCTTCTCCCGGAATGTAGCGGGCAAACTTTACAAAGTCGGCCAGCCGCAGTGTTTGCGACAGCCGGTCAAACTGTTCTTTTTCCGGCACCAGTGGTTTTACCTGCAGCACCAGGTCGTCAGTGGTTTTTTGCAGGGAAAGAATACCTTTTTTCCTGAATACATACAGGCGGAATATTTCTGTAAGTCTTGAATAGAATTGTTTCACTGCCGGTTTGTCGGCCATGAGCTGGTCAAGCATCTGCATGGCTTCGTCATAAGGATTGATGCCGGGCACTGCCGGTGGTGTTGCAGGCGGAGGTGTTTGTTTTTTGCGCAGCAGTTGCCAGGTTACCAATGCCAGCAGCACAGCACCGGCTGCTGCATAATACCACCAGTCATTCTTTTTTTTGGGAACCTTCACATCCACCACATCTTTTATATCATGATAAGCCTGTGTGGAATCGAACGGGGAGGTGAATACTACATCCATAGCAATGGAGTCTGATTGAAGCGGGGCAATACTGATCGGTGGTATCACCCAGTGGCCCGAATCGAAACTGGTAATGGTGTATATCGCTTTTATTTCAGTGCCGCTTTTAGTTTCGCCGGTGGTGATCTCGGGATCTTTCAGTGCTTCAAAATGATCAAAAGCTAACTGGCCGGTAAAACGGGCCGCACTGCTGTCGGGCACCAATGCCTGAACGGTGAGTGTAACGGGTTCACCCAGCAGCATTTTGTTTTTGCTGACAGTGGCTTTTACAAAATGACTGTCTTGTGCATCAGCAACCTGAACAGCTGCAAAGAGAGTGAATATGATTATGATTATGATGAACTGTTGCCTCATATTTATTTATTACGGCTGAGAAAGAACCGCTGCAGCACTTTCACATAGTCGTCGCCTGTTTTTACATGCAGCAGGTCACCCCCTGCATTTTTGAAAGTACGGGCACTGTATTCTGTTACCCTGAAAAATTCCTGTTCATAGCTATGCCGCACAAAGGCGTCGCCGCTATCTATCCATTTGGTATCACCGCTCTCCGAATCCTGCACCTGCATAAGGCCGGCATTGGGCAATTGCATATCCATCTTGTCATAAATCTTGATGCCTGTCACATCATGTTTTTTGGCGGCAATACGGAGGGCATCTTCATAGTTGGCATCCAGGAAATCGCTGAGAATAAAGGCAATGCTTTTTTGCCGGGTGGTATTGCTGAAATACCGCAAGGCCTTGCTTACCGCGGTGCCCTTACCTTTGGGTTCTTTGCTGAGCAGTTCCCGTACAATATAAAGGGCATGTTGCTTTCCTTTTTTAGGAGGAATGTATGCCTCAACTATATCGCTGTAGAATATCACTCCCACTTTATCCGCATTGTTCACGGCAGAGAAACTTAGCACGGCTGCTATTTCAGTAATGATATCCCGCTTGCG
>JAEUVM010000583.1 GCA_016787125.1 Chitinophagaceae bacterium
TTTTTAGAATTTAAAATAATTACTGTACAGCTATTTTTATTACATCGTTTAAAGTTTTCAGTTTATCGCCGGATTCCAAAAATATCAACCTGAATCAGTCTGCGGGCCAGGCAACCGGCTGTTTAAAGATACAGAAGTTCACTCCCTCATTTGCCTGGCGGGTGCGAACACCGGGCAATTTGAAAAACTCAGCTTTACTCTTTCGGCTTGATCAGATTAATTCGATCTCCCTTTGCAGGTTCTGCCTTGCCTGGCTCTCAAATTTATGTTGAAAACCGGCTGTCTTAAAAATACTATCCATTTCCAGAAAATGAACTAATACTTTTTTACGCCCGGGATAGTAAACAAAGTCGGGATAGACTGCATATTCCTTTCTTACATTCTTATAATACTGTGAATATACTTCCCAGGGCTGCCCAAGTATTGACAGATCGGCATCGGTGAAATAATTGGTATCGCTGTCGGCTGACCCTACATGCGACTTTGTAGCCAGGATCTGTGACTTACAAAGCATAATCGTATCTGCTGATACCGGAATTTGTTTCATCCGCTTCTCAGCCAGTGCTGCACTTTTTTCTTCATTGTCTGACCTGAGGGTATTGTAAACAATATCATGATAAAAGAGGGTGAACAAAATGGCATTCCAGTTTTGTATCTCTTCTTTTATACTGGCCAATTGGTTCAATAAATTGCTGAGATGCTCCAGCGTATGATAGTGCCTTTTCCTGCCTGTATACTTCTTTGAAATTTCTGTCCATAACTCTGCTGTCAGCAGATCATTGTCTGTGTAATGGCTTATGAGTTTTGTGAATGTATCTTTCAGCATGGCTGGGGTTAAAGATCGAGATTAAGGACAGCAGTTTTGCCAACCCGGCATACTTCCAATGTAATTATTTTAAAATTTTACATTCTTTATTCGCCGTTATGTAAATTTCAGGTAATAGAACAAAACAGCAGCTAATAGTAAAACAAGCTCGCTTATTACTACCCATTTCCGGCTCTTGATTGTCAGCTGAATAAAAAAATCGGTCAGCAGGATGGTGATTGTCAGCCCAAACAACACCAATGGCCCGAGCCCGCCCAACCCCGGGTCGCCCTTAACTTTTGAGACATCAATTATCTCAGCAACCATTAATACAATAGTCAGAAAAGCCAGTCCATGAAATGGTGTTAATCGGTAGTTCATTGAGTGCAATAGTATTTTAAAAATACTAAATGCCTTGCTTTGCCTCGCTAAACAGCTGAGAACACCCCAGGATTACAAGGAAAGCTACGTAAAGTACTTGTCCTGATGCTTTCGCAACTACGTGCTGGTTTTAGCAGCGTAGAATGACTGGCAGCATAACAATAATAAACCTCGAACCAGAAATTTCCTATAGTTCTGTTGCTGGTGTTTTTGCATTGCTGCTATAACTGCACGCAACACCAGCAACGGCGTGCTTCCCTATGAAAGACTAACGAAGTCGTAGAAAATAAAATCTCAACCAGTATAGCTTTTGATTATTCTAATAGATTCGGCCTTATAATCCTTGTATTTCTTTTTGAAAGCTTCAATTTTGGAGTTGGCACCAGGAGAATTGAGCCGTATGTTGCCGGCACCCTTGCCTATAAAATGCATGTATTCATCATTAATCTGATAGCATGGAGACCACTCTATCTCACCAAAATTGCA
>JAEUVM010000610.1 GCA_016787125.1 Chitinophagaceae bacterium
TTTTTACTTCATGGTCTTTGTCAGGATTGTAAACAGGAGCTGCGCCAGATGCTGGTTGTTTGCGGCCATTAATCAAAATCAGGCGGACATCAAAAGATGTTCCCTGCCTTGAATAAAGTTTTACCCCGTCAATATTGATTAAAGCAGCAACATGGTAGCGGCTGTATAAATAATTAAAAAAAATTCTGTTTTTACCTGAAGTGATTCTTCCTTTCTCATCCCAGGTAGTGTGGCCGCCAATGATAATAGCCGCCTTTCCATTATCCGCCATAGAGTCCAGAGCCCTTAAAGCCATTACATGCTCTAAGGGTTTAATAGGAAAAGTATCAAACATAACTTCCGTTTCCATTTTTCCAAATGGTGGATTGGTCATTACAGCCATAAATGTCCGCTGCACATCAAAGAATGGTTTTGTTGCATCCCTTTGCCAGACATTGGCAAAGCCTTGTGTTTTGAGATTGTGATTGCGAAAATTATCCAGTTCATTCACATAAACCCTTTCAGGTTTGGCAGCAATAGTCAATAAGCCGTTACCTGCTGATGGTTCAAATGCAAAGCCGCCGTTGAACTGAAGTTTATCAATCTCACAAAACACACCGGCTAAATATCCTATTGGTGCAGGAGTGGAATATTGTTGCAGTAAAATACTTTGCGAAGTACGATGTGAAAGATTCACCTGGCTGTGGTAGAGTTCAACAATCCTGTCAAATCTTTCCTTTACCGTTCCCTCGCTATGTGCCAATAACCTTGCCCGGTTTACAATAGCAAGCTCCGTCAACTCCTTCACTTCATTCTTATCAGTAATACCAAATGATGCGGCAAGCTTTTCTACGGAAGTTTTGTTATGCGACTTCTTAGTAGCTAAATCATATTCAATAGCGGCAACAAATTGTTCCTCTTTATTGTTTAAGCCATCCAATCCCAATAAGCCATCATCAGCAAAGGAATAATAACCGTCCCGTGTTACAATTACATGGTCAAGCAATTTCACCTCCATCATGGCGGCACTTTCTTTAATCTTTGCTGTCAGTTGTTCGTCTGCCCTGGATGGCTTTAAATTACCAGATGGGTGATTGTGTGCAATGACCATTGAAACAGCCAGGCTTTTCAGGGCAGTAGCAAGAATGATGCGTATATCAGCAACGGTTGCATTAATGGCACCTTTGGAATGTTTGTAGTAACCGATGATTTCATTTGCCTGGTTGAGATATAGAACAATAAACTGT
>JAEUVM010000621.1 GCA_016787125.1 Chitinophagaceae bacterium
ATAAGTAAAAAATCCTTTTTGATATGTTTTCCCCTTATGCTTAACAAACTCCTTATAGTTAATAGTCATTGTCAAAAACCCCTTATCATGAAAAAAGAAGCCCTTCCCTATAAGGTGCCCGTTTTTATACTCCCCCAGGAAATATAAACCCCCATTTAAAAAATAAACTTTTTCGATACCGTTCTTTACCCCGGCCTTATAATAATGCTCGGATCTGTAACCAATCAAAGAATCAATCCACAAACCGGTCTTCCTCCCTTTTGAGTCAACTAAATTAATCTCTGTTTGAGAATAAACACCTTGAACAGATGCGAGAAAGAAACAAAAAAAAATAAATTTCATAGACTTGTTACCCTGATATTTCCAATATTATATTGATCAATAATTGAAAGATTAGGCGGATTTAAAATCGCCTGAAGCTCTTCTTCCGATATTTTCTGATACATTTTTGTCGTGGCATTCCATCTTTCAATATTACTAAAACACACTTTCAACTCTAGCCCGATTTACTTCTTCTAAAAGTCCGACAAGGGGGGTAATACCAAACAGCACACATTCTAATGCATTAAAATACTCTCAGAGCGCAAAAAAAATTACAGGTGCACTCTGCATCCCTTTTAGAAAATATATAAAATGGGGCTAAATTAGTATTATCTGAAGTATGGGCCTCTTTCATTTTTTTATTACTTCCTCATCTAATCGCCCAGCAATAACAGCCTTTTCAAGATCCCCTACAGTCAACTCGCCTTGCTTAGGATTTCTTTTCCCAGTAAAAAATCTAACTATAGATGGGAAAAGCGAATCTCCTTCTGGGAAAAAATACTTCATGAACTCAAATTCAGAAACCTTCACATTGAATTTCTCACTAAACTCAAGCAGAAATTCATAAGCATCATCTCCTGTCATTCCCAAGTCCTTTTCAAGCATTGTCCCTCTAACAATCTCACCTTTATATTTTCCCATCCTTGTTATAATTAGTGTCCTTACGTCGTTTAAAATATCATCATTCATAACGATTGTTTATTGAGTCTTAAATAGTCTGTTTTCTTTATGCTCGTATTATCTATCATAAACCCTCCAACCGCAGCTGGCGGCACATCAACACTATTACCATGCTTGCCCAATTCAATGACAAAATCGTAAAGGTCCTTACCGAGAAGACCCCAGCCGACCCAAGGCACCCATCTTCCCATAAATCTTCCAACTGACTTTGTAAAAACAATTCTTGCCCCCGACTTATTAACAACTGGCGCTGGCAGTCTTACGGGAGATTTAATTTTTATCTTATCGAATAAAGTCGAAGCAACAGACGTACCGGGGGATGTACCCCTCATCACAAATCTTTTCGGCAACCATGGCTGGCCTGAAGCTATTAGAGTTGGCCCCCAAGGGTTAATTATATAACCTCCGCTTCTACTTTGTGATTTCAAGGTAACAGAGTACCTCTGTTCATCAGTAGTAATATGAATCCCCTGAATAGTAGTATCTAGACCAAATAAATCTACATACTTCATTGGGTTATTCAACACATAACTGTATAGACTGCTGTTATAGTGTATTGCTGAATTATCCCCGTTTATAGACTTTGGTTTAAATAAATATGTAAAGTTATAAAACTGTTCCTTAATCCTTTCTACTTCATCGTCTTGAATTCCATCGTACTCAGCCTTAAGATTCTCTTCTAAATTTCCTTCATACTCATCTTCCTGTAATGGATCAGGCACTAACCACCTCCCAATCTGTCCGTCATACATTCTTGCTCCGTAATCCAGCCATTTCAATCCTGAGCCTTCACTGAATTCGCTTCCATGTTCTTGCTTGCCATTGTATTTGTACTTATTCTCTGCTATTCCGTTCAATGCTTTACTGCTTATAGCATTCATCGTCAGCCCAAACGGATAATAATGCGTTTCCTCCAATATTGCCCCTCTTGTATGCACCACCTGTAAGTTGTCAAAGAACACATTCACCGGGCTTTCATTGCTTACATAAATGTACACATAACCATTCTTCTGGGCTACTTTGTT
>JAEUVM010000625.1 GCA_016787125.1 Chitinophagaceae bacterium
GCAACAGGCGATGATCCGTGTTACTGTCGCTGGTAAAATAAAAATATTATGGCTGTAAAAACAAAACCTGCCCGCCGTGGCGGGAAAGCTCCGGTAAAAAAAAGCAATACCATCAAATTGAAATTTGATACAAGCTGGAGCTATGCCCCTGCGCCGGAAAGTAAAAGCGCTGCCGTTATCAATAAGCAATACGACCTCTTCATCAACGGTGAATGGGTAAAGCCGCAAAGCGGAAAATATTTTGATACGATCAATCCGGCTACTGAAGAGAAACTGAGTGAAGTGGCGGAAGCAAATGCCGCTGATGTGGACAAAGCCGTAAATGCCGCCCGCCAGGCCTATGAAAAGGTGTGGAAGAAAATGCCTGCCAAAGAAAGGGCTAAATACATTTTCCGTATTGCCCGTATGGTGCAGGAGAAAGCGAGGGAACTGGCCATTATCGAATCGCTGGATGGTGGTAAGCCGATACGGGAAAGCCGCGACTTTGATGTGCCTACAGCGGCCAATCATTTCTTTTACTATGCCGGCTGGGCCGATAAACTAGAATATGCTTTTCCTAACCGGAAGGCGATGCCGCTGGGTGTGGCCGGGCAGATCATTCCCTGGAACTTTCCGCTGCTGATGGCCGCCTGGAAAATAGCACCGGCCTTAGCCACAGGTAATACGGTGGTGCTGAAGCCTGCGGAAACAACACCGCTTACGGCATTGAAACTAGCCGAGATCATACAGGAAGCCGACCTGCCGCCCGGTGTGGTGAATATATTGACCGGGGCCGGCGCTACCGGTGCAGCTATTGTAAATCATCCTGATATTAATAAGATCGCTTTTACAGGATCAACAGATGTAGGCAAGATCATTCAGCGGGCCATTGCCGGTACAAAAAAGAAAGCCACTCTGGAATTGGGAGGCAAAGCCGCTAATATCATTTTTGAAGATGCGCCCATAGACCAGGCCGTGGAAGGGGTGATCAATGGCATCTATTTTAACCAGGGCCATGTGTGTTGTGCGGGTTCAAGATTATATGTACAGGAATCTGTGGCGAAAGAGGTGATACGCAAACTGAAAGACCGTCTGGAAACACTTATCGTGGGCGACCCGCTGGATAAAAACACAGATATTGGCGCTATCAATTCAAGACAGCAACTGGAGACCATTCATAAATACCTGGCGATAGGCAAAAAGGAAGGCGCTGAAATGTATGAGAGTAGTTGTGCCTTGCCAAAGAAGGGATTCTTCTGCCGCCCCACCCTGTTTACCAATGTGGCGCAGAGCAACCGCATTGCCCAGGAAGAAATATTTGGACCTGTGCTGTCCATCCTCACGTTCAGAACAGATGATGAAGTAATAGAAAAGGCAAACAACACACCCTATGGATTGAGTGCCGGCGTGTGGACGGATAAAGGATCAAAGATCTTCAATATGACCAGGCGGATGCGGGCCGGTGTGATATGGGCCAATACGTTTAACAAGTTTGACCCCACCTCTCCTTTCGGCGGCTATAAGGAAAGCGGGTTTGGCCGCGAGGGTGGGTTGCATGGACTGTTGCCTTATCTCAACCTGGAGAAGTAAGATGATATTTCATGCAGGACTGATAGAAATAGCGTTGGAAAAGGGGCCCGGTCATGTGATGCTGTACTGTGGCGACCAAAAATTACTCTTTGCCAACCAGGACGAGGAAACCCTGCGTGGTTATGTGCTCATGAATTTCAGGGTGGTGAAAGATCATTACCAGGCAAGGGGCGGTGAAAAACTGACTGAAGCGGAATCAGATGAATTGTGCCTGATCATCGTTTTTCATTGGCTGTACCTGTACAATATGTGGCGGGGGCTTTATCCAAAAGAAAAAGACCGGCCGCTTGAATTTGATGAAAAGGACTTTGAACATCCGTATACATATGATGAGATCATCTGGTTTGTAAAAAGAAAATATAAAGCCGATTACCTGCATCGAAGCAGTGCCTTGTTAGGTATGACAGAAGAAGCATGCAGGGATTATGAAAAGAGAAGGCAGGAGTTTCATGATATGTTTTAATTAAAACAGTAAGCTTAACCATGGGAAAAGCATTAGTAAAAAAATCGTCGCTGAAAGTAAGTGAGAATGGCCTTGAAAGAACAACATCAGTCAGGAGGCTCGAAGTGCTGAAAACATACAAGATATATATCGGCGGGCAGTTTCCCCGTACGGAATCGGGCCGGTATTATATCCCAACCAACGCAGCGGGACAAAAGCTGGCCAATGTTTGTCTTTGCTCCCGTAAAGATTTCCGTGATGCGGTGGTATCAGCAAGAGGTGCTTTCAGCGGCTGGAGCGGAAGGGCGGCATTTAACCGCAGCCAGATATTATACCGCATGGCAGAAATGCTGGAAGGAAGGAAGGCCCAATTTATAGAAGAACTGGTGCAGCAGGATAATACACGGGCCAAAGCAGAAAAAGAAGTGAACCTTGCTATTGACCGGCTTATATACTATGCCGGATGGTGCGATAAATTTCAGCAACTGTTCAGTGCGGTTAACCCTGTAGCCTCCTCCCATTTCAATTTTTCAGTACCTGAACCAATGGGGGTGGTAGCTGTGATTGCGCCGCAGGGAGATTCGCTGCTGGGGTTGGTATCTGTAATAGCCCCTGTGATAGCAGGCGGTAATACCTGTGTGGTACTTGCATCTGAAACAAAGCCGCTTTGTGCCGTTACGTTTGCCGAAGTGCTTAATTCATCCGACCTGCCAGGCGGCGTGGTGAATATTCTTACCGGCAAGCCTTCAGAATTAGCTTCCTGGATGGTGGATCATATGGACGTAAATGCAACTATTTATTGTGAAAATAATTCTGAGCAGCAGCAAATGATGCGGGAAAAATCGGCCAGCAACCTGAAGCGGGTTTATTTTTATGATTCGATAAACTGGAGCAATGAGGAAGGACAATCGCCCTACTTCATTATGGATACCCAGGAAATAAAGACCACCTGGCACCCGGTGGAAAATATTGCCGGTGCGGGGGGAGGTTATTAAGGTTTAAGGTTCAAAGTTTAAGGTTTAAGGTTGTTGAAAGAGCGGTACTTGCAAATAGTGTGGAAGACTTTTCAATTTTGAAAAACGTTAAACTTTATACCTTAAAATTTTTAACTCCCGGAAGAATTATATTTTTGGCAAAGAACAGAAACTCATGAAAAAACTATTTTCCTTCCTGCTATTGTTAATTGCCTTCACGGCCCGTTCGCAGGAGGATTCAGCCCGGACCAAATCACTCGACACCAATTCGGTGATTGTGAATAAGGACCCCCGGCTTGACCTGTTGGTAAAAAAACAGGCGACGATCAACGAAATTACCAGCCGTGATGGCCGCCGTACCGACAAAGGCTACCGCCTCATGATCATCAGCACCAACAGCCGTGATGAGGCAATGGCAGCCAAATCAAAAGTGTATTCCTATTTTCCCGAACTGAAAGCATACCTGTGGTACCAGTCGCCCTATTTCAGGGTAAAGGCCGGCAATTTCAAAGACCGGGAAGAAGCCGAATCCTATCAACGAAGGATGAATACCTACTTTCCCAAAGGTGTTTTTATCATGAAAGATATAATAGAAGTGAAACCCTCCACCACCCGCGGGCTGGATGACAAAGAAGAAGATTGATTCTACAATACCTGAATAGGAAGCTCCGGGTTACGGGGCTTTTTTATTGCCACAACACTCCGTTTCTGTTCCTTATTTTTGCCTTATGCTCGAAAAGATAAAGGCACTTGCAAAAACCTACGCCCCTGAATTTATCGCTGTTCGTCATCACCTGCACGCCAACCCGGAATTAAGTTACCAGGAATACGAAACCTCGAAATTTGTACAGGAGAAACTTCACTCCTTAGGAATTCCCTTTGAAGTAAAAGCAACGACCGGAGTTGTAGGGTTGATCCATGGAAAAAATCCGGACTCAAGGGTGATTGCGCTGCGGGCGGATATGGATGCCTTACCTATCCGGGAAGAAAACGATGTTCCCTATAAATCAAAGAACGATGGTGTAATGCATGCCTGCGGACATGATGTGCATACCACCTGCCTGCTGGGCGCTGCCAAAATATTGGTGGAACTGAAAGATGAATGGGAAGGCACCGTAAAGCTCATCTTTCAGCCGGGTGAAGAAAAGAATCCGGGCGGTGCATCCCTTATGATCAAAGATGGTGTACTGGAAAATCCGGCACCACAGGGCATATTGGCACTGCACGTACATACCGGGATGGAAGTGGGGCAATTCAGTTTTCGTGGAGGGCAGGTGATGGCCAGTGCAGATGAAATTTATATTACGGTAAAAGGAAAAGGCGGACATGCTGCTTCACCACATCTTGCTGTTGACCCAATACTCATCGCCTCGCATTTGATAATAGCCTTACAGCAGATCATCAGCCGTAATAATAATCCGTTCAATCCCTCGGTGCTGTCGATCACTTCTTTTAACGGTGGCAATACCACCAACGTAATTCCGAATGAAGTGAAGCTGATGGGAACTTTCCGTGCCATGAATGAAGACTGGCGTTTTAAAGCACATGATCTCATCCGGCACACATGCACAAACCTGGTTTCATCTATGGGTGGCAGCTGCGACCTGCATATAGATGTGGGTTATCCCTGTGTGTATAATAATGAAGCATTAAGTGCTGCTGCCATGCAACTGGCCAGGGAGTTTGCTGGGGCCAATAATGTAAGCGAAACCGAACTTCGCATGGGGGCTGAAGATTTTGGTTATTATGCACAGCAAATACCTGCCTGCTTTTACCGGCTGGGTACTATGAACGCCGCCAGGGGCATTACCGCAGGCGTCCATACACCTGTTTTTAATATAGATGAAAATGCTATTGAGGCCGGTATGGGTATGATGGCGTGGCTGGGAAGTTGCGTTCGGTAAAAATTCTGTAATCAAATTTGCCGCTATGTATAAATACATATTCACCCTTTTTCTGATTGTCAATTTTGCCAGTGCTGATGCGCAAAATGTTGATACGGCTGATATGTATGTGAAAAAAGATTTCCTGATCATCCATTCTTCAAAAAGCTATTCTGAAGCGATGGCAGCAGCTGAGAAAGCTTCTCGTAGTCAAAAAATTGAACTTCGGCTTCGTGGCTTATCAGCAAATAAACAAACCGGTCTGACCATTTCAAAAGAAGATTGTGAAAAAGAGGGATTGGACTTTCCCGCCTATTATGCCCGTGGTCGTTGGGATGATGGTGTGTACCTCAGTATTGAATATTCGGATGCCTATGAAGGGTTCAGACCCGGATATTATATTGTGATAGCAGCCAGTGGTGACCGGGCCGAAAAGGAAATGCAGAGCACTTATAAAAAAATAAGAACGGTTTACAAAACAGCTTATTTTAAAAGCAGTAAAGTGTATATCGGGTGTATGCACTGACGCACACTGTCCTGGAATATTTCTTACGGATTATATTTCCGTACATTGCACCCCGGTTTTCGTACCCGCCGGCAGTATGTCACTAAAACAGTACTATGCAAAACGATTTGCGCAAACAACAGGCACTTGAATACCACGCCAAAGGAAGACCCGGAAAAATTGAAGTCATTCCCACCAAAGAAGCAAAAACACAGCGAGACCTTTCTCTTGCTTATTCACCCGGTGTGGCAGCGCCCTGTCTTGAAATAGCTGACAACATTGAGAATGTATATAAATACACTGCAAAAGGCAACCTGGTAGCGGTAATAAGTAATGGAACAGCAGTATTAGGCCTGGGTGATATTGGCCCGGAAGCCGGTAAACCGGTGATGGAAGGAAAAGGAGTGTTGTTTAAAATATTTGCCGACATAGATGTATTTGATATTGAGATAAACGAAAAAGACCCTGAGAAATTCGTACAGATCGTAAAAGCATTGGAGCCCACCTTTGGCGGTATCAACCTGGAAGATATCAAAGCACCGGAATGTTTTTATATTGAAAAAGCTCTGAAAGAGCGGCTCAATATTCCCGTCATGCATGATGATCAGCATGGCACAGCCATCATCAGCGCTGCCGCCTTGCTCAATGCACTGGAAATACAAAAGAAAAAGATTGAAAAAGTAAAGTTTGTGGTGAATGGAGCAGGTGCCGCCGCCATGGCCTGTGTAATGCTGTATGAAGCCCTTGGTGCCAAGCATGAAAATTTTCTGCTGTTTGACCGCAAAGGCGTGCTTCATAAAGGGCGAACTGAACTGGAAGATTTCAAACTCAAGTTTGCCAACGCAAAAAATGATATGACACTGGCCCAGGCCATGAAAGATGCGGATGTGTTCATTGGCCTGAGTGCCGGCAACTGTGTTACGGCCGATATGGTAAAAAGTATGGCTAAGAACCCGATCGTTTTTGCCATGGCCAATCCTGACCCTGAAATATCATGGGAAGAAGCGACCGGAGCCCGTAAAGATATCATTATGGCCACGGGCCGCAGCGATTATCCCAACCAGGTAAATAACGTACTGGGCTTCCCCTACATCTTCCGCGGTGCGCTGGATGTCAGGGCCAAACATATCAACGAAGAAATGAAGCTGGCTGCCGTGAAAGCATTGGCCGAACTGGCAAAATCTCCCGTGCCGGATATTGTGAACATGGCCTACAATGAAAAGAACATCAGCTTCGGTGAAAGCTATATCATTCCCAAGCCTCTCGATCCACGCCTGCTTGCCACGGTAGCTCCTGCTGTTGCCAAAGCTGCGATGGAAAGCGGCGTGGCTATGCACCCGATCAATGACTGGGATAAATATATTACCAACCTGAATAAACGTCTCGGACTTGACAACCAGGTGATGAGGGTTATTGGAAACAAAGCCCGCCGCGACCCGAAACGTATTGTTTTTGCGGAAGCAGACAATGTAAAAATTCTGAAAGCCGCCCAGATTGTATTTGATGAAGGTATCGGCTATCCACTTTTATTGGGTGATGAAAAACGTATACAGCGCATTGCCGCGGAAAATGGTATTGACCTGGATGGTCTGCCCATCATTGACCCCCGCAGCGATGAGAATGAGGAAAGAAGAAATAAATATGCAGAGCTTTTCCTTGAAAAAAGAGGAAGAAGAGGTTTCAATGCATACGAGGCCAAAAAAATAATGAAGGACAGGAACTATTATGGCGCCATGATGGTGGAATGCGGCAATGCAGATGCTATGATCTCTGGTCTTACGAAAAACTATCCCGATACCATCCGGCCCGCCATACAGGTGATCGGTACAGAACCCGGAGTATCCAAGATTGCCGGCATGTACCTGATGCTGACCAAGAAAGGACCGTTGTTCCTGGCCGACACCACGGTAAACTTCAACCCCACTGCCGAAGAACTTGCAGAGATCACACTGCTGGCAGCCAAGGAAGTGCGGAACTTCAACATCATTCCCCGAATTGCGCTGTTGAGTTATTCCAATTTTGGCAGCAGCAACTCACCCGAAGCAAGGCTGGTGGCTGAGGCAAGGGAAATTGTGAAGCGTAAAATGCAGCACCTGCTGGTGGATGGAGAAATGCAGGCCAGTGTAGCTTTCAATAAAGAACTGATGAAGGAAAATTATCCATTCAGCGAACTGGTGGATAAAGACGTGAACACACTTATTTTCCCCAACCTGGCAGCCGGAAACATAGCGTACAACCTGATGAAAGAACTGGATACAGCCGATGCGGTAGGGCCAATTTTATTGGGACTTAAAAAACCGGTTCATATCCTCCAACTCGGCAGCTCGGTTAGAAGCATCATTAATATGGCGCTGGTAGCCGTAGTGGATGCACAGATAAAAAGTGTGGCCCCTACGGAAGAAATCGTCAAGAAGTCAAAATGGTGGAAACGTTTCAGGAGAGTATCCCGGGATGTGTAGAGGACTTTAAATACCTTTTTCGGCCTCTCAGATTTGCGTTGTATTTTACAGTCCGATTAAACCCATGACTATTTTCAGCGACATAGGCCGGTATCTTCTGATGGTAAAAGGAATGTTTTCCAAACCGGAAAACGGCCGTATGTACTGGAAAGAATTCATCCACCAGTGCACAGAGATCGGGTTTGGTTCCCTTGGCATTGTAGCCATCATATCCGTTTTCATCGGTGCGGTATCTACTATACAAACAGCTTACCAACTCGTAAGTCCGTTGATTCCCACTTCCACGATTGCGCAAATAGTACGGGATACTGTGATACTTGAATTTGCCCCTACCCTTGTGTGTATTGTGCTTGCCGGTGTGGCCGGCAGCCGCATAGCCAGTGAACTGGGAAATATGCGGGTAAGCGAACAAATAGATGCCCTGGAGATAATGGGTATCAAAACAAAAACCTACCTGATATTACCCAAAATAGCCGCAGCACTCCTTATGATTCCCTTATTGGTGGTTATAGCGATGATATTGGGCATCTGGGGTGGCCGGATGGCCGGCATTGCCGCAGGCATCATTGACGGGTACACATTTGACAAAGGATTAAAGGAATTCTTTGTCCCCTTTTCGGTAAAATTTGCCCTGATAAAAGCATATGTATTTGCCTTTATCATTTCAAGTATCGCAGCCTTTTACGGGTATTATGTAAAAGGAGGCGCCCTGGAAATAGGCAGGGCCAGTACCCGGGCCGTAGTGGTAAGCTGCATATTAATTCTCTTTGCAGATTACATTCTCTCGGCATTGTTGCTCCCGACCTGATAATCCGGAATACAAATAATTTGTCCGGCACTGAAAGAAAATAATGATTGAAGTAAAACACATAAAGAAAAGTTTTGATGGCCGCACGGTGATAGAAGATATCAGTTGTGTGATGAAAGCGGGCCAATGCAATCTTATTATTGGGGCAAGCGGCAGCGGTAAGACAGTGCTGCAAAAATGTATTGTGGGCCTGTTTGAGCCGGACGAAGGTGAAATACTGTACGATGGTCAGAATTTCACCGCGATGAAAGGCAACGAAAAAACACAGATCCGCAAAGAGATCGGCATGCTCTTCCAGGGTTCGGCCCTCTTTGACAGCCTGAATGTTCAGGAAAATGTAATGTTCCCGCTGAGCATGTTCACCAATGATAGTTTCCGGAAAAAACTCGACAGGGTTAATGAAGTACTTGAAAGAGTTAATCTCCAGGGAGTAAATAGAAAATTTCCTTCAGAACTCAGCGGAGGCATGAAAAAAAGGGTGGCGTTGGCACGGGCCATAGTACTCAACCCAAAATATCTTTTTTGTGATGAGCCTAATTCCGGACTCGACCCGCAAACATCCCTGGTAATTGATAAACTGATACAGGAAATAACGGTGGAGTTTAATATGACCACTGTGGTGAACACCCATGATATGAACAGCCTTATGGAAATCGGGAACTATATCCTGTATATGTATAAAGGCCATAAAGAATGGGAAGGCAACAACAAAGAGATCATTTTCAGCAAAAATGAGCGGCTGAATAATTTCATTTTTGCCTCCGACTTCCTCCAGGATGCCAAAGCCATGCGTATGCTGGAGGAAACCGGCCAGATACCCGATCACCGGAACTTCCCCCTTGACCCTGAAAAAGGCCCGGATCCAAAACCGGGAAGCGCTTAACAGGGGTTTATCAAGTACCTCAAATACCTTACTTTTGCCCAACTTTTAAGTTGACAATATGAGCATTCTCGTAAACAAGAACTCAAAGATCCTCGTTCAGGGTTTTACCGGTACCGAAGGCACTTTCCATGCCACACAAATGATAGAGTATGGCACCAACGTAGTGGGCGGTGTTACCCCGGGAAAAGGAGGCAGCACTCATCTCGACAGACCTGTTTTTAATACAGTGGCAGATTGTGTAAAAGCTACCGGCGCCAATGTAAGTATCATATTTGTACCGCCTGCATTTGCGGCAGATGCCATCATGGAAGCTACCGAGGCCGGTATCGGGCTGGTGGTTTGTATCACTGAAGGTATCCCGGTGCAGGATATGGTAAAGGTGAAAAATTACCTGCAGGGGAAAAACACCCGGCTCGTTGGCCCAAACTGTCCAGGCGTAATAACTTCCGGCGAATCCAAAGTAGGCATCATGCCCGGGTTTATTTTTATACCCGGCCGTGTGGGTATTGTTTCAAAATCAGGTACGCTTACGTATGAGGCGGCCGACCAGGTGGCAAAGGCAGGTCTTGGTATTTCAACGGCTGTTGGAATAGGTGGAGACCCGATCATTGGCACCACCACTAAGGAAGCCATTGAACTTTTTATGAATGATCCTGATACCGATGCAATCGTGATGATAGGTGAAATTGGGGGTGGCATGGAAGCAGAAGCAGCCCGCTGGATCAAAGAGACAGGTAATAAAAAACCTGTGGTGGGTTTTATTGCCGGCCAAACTGCCCCTCCCGGGCGCCGCATGGGCCATGCCGGAGCGATCGTTGGCGGAGCAGACGATACTGCTGCTGCAAAAATGAAGATCATGAGTGAATGTGGCATTCATGTGGTAAGCAGCCCGGCCGATATTGGTAAGAAAATGGCAGAGATACTCAATAAATAATGCATCTTACTGTATAAAAAGAAACCTCCCTGTAAAAACAGGGAGGTTCTTTTTTTTAACCCTTGTGTATGTGTATGAGAAAGTATTAATAACGGGATTCACGGATAAAACGGGCCAGTTCATCTTTACTGCTGCTGAAAGTAAGCGCATCGTTCACCTGGAAGAACCTGTCTTTATCCACTACTTTACGATAAGCGTACTTTGCAATCTCCAGCCTGTTGCTTTCAAAGGTGAAGAGAAGCATCAGTTCTTTTACCTGCTGAGTGGTAAAGTTGGTTTTATCGGTAACGGTTTTTACAGAAGTAAGCCTGCTGTTTTCAAACCATTCTTTGCGCAATGACTCTTTAAGCGTTTCAAATTCACGGGCCCTCATTACGTTGCCGTAACCGTTGTTCCAGCCACCATTGTCACTGTCGTAGTACTCATCATCATCGCTGTAGTAGTCATCGTTTACATCAATCCTGCGTTCGTCTGTCATTACCTTACCAAAACGGTTTACAGTGATGTCAAGGTGAAAGCCTCTTTTAAGAAATATGGTATTCTGGAAAATAACATCTTCACGCCTGCCAAATCCAAAACCACCTTTCTTTTTATCACGGTAGATTTTAATTTCATGGCGGCCTTCAGCCAGGTAGCTGATCGTAACTGAATTGTTCTTCATGCTGAATTTCCTTCCATCCACTTCAATCTTCATTTCGGTGGTGGTACCGGGAGAAGATATGCTAAGACGGCTGCCTTCAAAGGCAAATAAGGAAAGAGAAAATACAGAAGAGAATAAAAGTGTAAAGATTTTTTTCATGTTCATTCGTTTTAAGTGTTTAAAAAACTGGTTTCGCAGGTATATTTTCCAAACCCATGCCAGTATGCCAGAAACGGTGGAAATGAAATGTTAAAGGGTTTTACAAACCCTTTCAGACTTTTGCCGGAATATGCAGGAATTCAAGGCCAGTAAGGGTTTTATCGTGCAGGAATACAACTGATCTAAATCCTGATCTCAAAATAAAAAATTACCTCCCCATATCAAATGCAGTTTACGATGCTCAAAAAATATGAAATCACCCAATCAGAAGCATCTTATCATCGCCAAAGATTAATTACCTTGTAAAAAATTAGAATGAATATGAATGTATTCAAAAACCTTTTCCTCACCCTTACTTTAATTTCCCTGATAAGTATGAGCGCCAGCAGTCAGACTCCCGTTAAAAAATATGAGAAAGAGTGGAAAAAAGTGGACGACCTCGTAAATAAGGAACTTCCCAAGTCTGCTCTTACAGAAGTAAAAAAGATATACGACCTGGCAAAGAAAGAGAAACAGGATGCCCAGGTCATCAAGGCACTTATCTATATATCAAACCTGCAATATGAAAACAGGGAGGATAATGAGAAACTGTCCATTGTTGACTTGGAAAAAGAAATAGCAGGCAGTAAAGAACCAATGACTTCGCTGCTGAAAAGCCTGCTGGCCGGCAAATACTGGTCCTATTACCAGCAGCATCGCTGGCAGCTATACAACCGCACCAAAACAGAAAACTTCAGCAAAACTGATATAGCCACCTGGGATGCGGAAGATTTTCATAGAAAGATCAGTGAGTTGTATTTGCAATCATTAAAAGAAGAAAAACTGCTGCAACAAACAAAACTTGAGCCATACGACGCTATCATCACTAAAGGAAACATGCGACACCTCCGGCCCACCTTATATGATTTGCTGGCTTACCAGGCCCTTGGTTATTTTGAAAATGATGAAAGGGATATTAAAAAACCAGCCTATGCTTTTGAAATAAACCAGGCTGCTGCCTTTGACCCGGCCGCTGATTTTATTAAACAAAAATTCACCACAAAAGATTCTCTTTCCCTGCAACATAAAGCGCTGCTCACCTGGCAGAAACTGATTGCTCTGCACCTTGGCGATGCGAAACCGGATGCCTTACTTGATGCCGACCTGCAACGGCTTGAATTTGTAAAACAACACTCCACACATCCTGATAAAGATGAACTCTATTTCAAAGCCCTTACACAGATAGCGGCTAAATACGGCAACCATCCGGCCGCAGCACAGGCATGGTACCTGCTGGCAGCCTGGCACGAAGAAAAGGCCACCAGCTATAAACCAAATGGTGATACCGCCTTTCGCTACAGCCGGGTAAAAGCCAGGGAGATACTGGAAAAGATAATGCAGCAAAAAGATTCATCAGAAGGAAAAATAAATGCACACAACCTGCTTCTTTCTCTAAAAGCCAAATCACTGCTGTTTACCGTAGAAAAAGTAAATGTACCGTCACAGCCATTCCGCTCGCTGGTGGAGTATAAAAATATCAATACCCTGCACTTACGAATTATCAAACCTGATGAGTCGTTGAAGAAAGCTCTCGAAAATCAATATGATGAAAAATACTGGCCGGCGATCATTGCAGCCAAACCTCTCAAAACATGGCAGCAGGCCTTGCCTGCCACCAACGATCACCAGCAGCACAGCACAGAAATAAAGATTGATGCACTGCCTTCAGGCGAATACCTGCTGGTGGCATCGGATGACGCTTCTCTTTCCAACAGGAACGCCATCATTGGTGCACGCCTTTTTTATGTGTCCGGCATCTCTTATGTAAACAGCAGCAACGATTATTTTGTTCTTAACAGGGATAATGGAAAGCCGTTGGCTAAAGCTGCCGTACAGGTATGGGAGCAGAAATATGACTATAAGTTATCCCGGTACGTGAAAGAGAAAAGCAAACAATATACTACTGACGCCAACGGTTTTTTCAAACTGGAAAGAGAACAGAAAGCCTCCGCCGGGTACGGTAATTACTCTTTCCTGCTTGACATATCGCATGAAGGCGACCGGCTTTTCATGAACGATTATGTATATGATTATTATTACAGCAACCAGTCTGAAGAACCTAAAACAACCAACTCTATACATCTCTTTACCGACAGGGGCATTTACCGCCCAGGACAAACACTATACTTTAAGGGAATTGTCCTTTCACGAAATAATGCACAGAAAACCGGTGGCGTAAAAGCCGGTTACAGCACAACACTCATCCTGCGGGACGCTAACTACAAAGATGTTGACACCATTAAAGTAAAGACAAATGAGTTTGGTTCCTTCAGTGGTAAATTTCAGTTTCCTGCCACAGGTCTTACCGGCCAGTTTACCCTTTACACCAAAGCAGATGGTGGCAATGTTGCCTTCAGGGTGGAAGAGTATAAACGACCAAAGTTTTATGTAGAGTACGAACCTATCAAAGGAACGTATAAGGTAAACGATAAAATAAAAATAACCGGCCTGGCAAAAGCCTATGCCGGGAATAATGTTGACGGTGCCCAGGTGAAATACAGGGTGGTGCGGCAGCCGCGGTTCATCTACTCCTGGATGTTCTGGCGTTGGTGGCAACCGCCAACAGAAGAAATGGAAATCACAAACGGTGAAACAAAAACAGACAAAGAGGGAAAGTTTACCGTTGAGTTTACCGCCATACCTGACCTGAAAATTGACAAAAAGTTTGAGCCGGTATTCGATTACACAGTATACGCCGATGTAACAGACATCAATGGCGAAACCCGGAGCGGTGAGAATATGGTTTCAGTAAGCTATAAATCATTGACACTGGTAAGCACTATACCTGCCACATTACCGGCTGACAGTCTGAAAAAAATATACATCCGCACCCAAAACCTTAATGGTGAATACGAGCCCGCAAAAGTAAAAGTGACAATCACAAGGTTGAAGGAAGAGAAAAGACTGATACGTGAAAGGCTGTGGGGCCGCCCGGACCAGTTTACCATGAGTAAAGAAGAATACATCCGAAACTTTCCTTATGATGAATATGATAATGAGGCAGATAATAAAACATGGGCAAAAGGGCAGCAGGTATTTGAAAAAACAGATTCAGCCCTGGCCAGCGGAGACTGGATGGTGAACGGCTTAAAATACAGCCCCGGCTATTATACCATCGAAATGGAAACCCGTGACAAGGAAGGCAATGCTGTAAAAGACATAAAATTCATCGAACTGACAGATGAGAAAAGCCAGCAACTGAACAAACCAGATTATCTCTGGAGTGGCCAGTCAAAAACCACCATTGAACCCGGTGAAACTGCCAATATTGAAATAGGTACAACCGCCAGCGATCTATTCATTGTACACCAGGTGATGAAAGACAACCGGATGAAAAAAACAGAATCACCGGTTTACACATTCCTGCAGCTGTCTGATAGCAAAAAGACCTTCAGTTTTCCCGCTGCAGAATCCGACAGGGGTGGCTATGGTGTAGGCTGGCTTTTTGTAAAACACAATCGCTTTTATTCCCTCAGCCGTACGATCAATGTACCCTGGTCAAATAAGGAATTGACAGTGGAATATTCCACCTACCGCGACAAAACATTGCCCGGCAG
>JAEUVM010000636.1 GCA_016787125.1 Chitinophagaceae bacterium
GAAGAATAATACAGCCTGTATCGTGGTATCCCGTAATGAAGGGGTGGTATATAAAAGGGTGCAGAAAAACCAGCGTCAGAAAAATAAGCTGACTTTGGTAAGTGATAATCCGTCCTTTCATCCATATACGGTAAATGCCGATGAGATACTGGAAATGTGGCATGCACAGATGGTGATTTCACGGGCCAATACCCAGCAGCGATGGGATATGGGCCAGTTGTCGAATATCGTTTCAGACCTTCAGGAACAGGTTAGTACGCTGAAAAAAAGGCTGAATTAACCCTTAAAAACACCATTCCGCTTCCGGTTTTTGAATTAATTCCATGGCAGCAATCCTGTCATGGATATTGTCTTGCTATCTTTACCACCGGACTGCCATGGCGTTACGAAACTATATCTGGATACCCTTTTTGCTTGTTTGCGGAGAGCTTTTTTCCCAGGTAAGAACAATTGAAGCGGTAAAATCAAACCAGGCTCCCAAAATTGACGGGGTGCTGGATGATGCTTTATGGGCTTCGCTTACCCCGGTTTCAGGCTTTATTCAAAACTTTCCCACCTACGGCCTGCCGGTATCTCAGCCCACTGAAGTAAAGATCGCTTACGACAATTACGCCATTTATGTAGGCGCCATGCTGTATGACAATCCCGGCCAGGTACGCAAACAGATCACCGCCCGGGACGGGGAGCAGCAAACGGATGCTGACTACTTTGCGGTTTTCTTCGACACCTATAATGACAAACAAAACGGCTTTCAATTCCTGGTGACTTCCGCGAATGTGCAAACAGACGCCAAACTGGGTCCAAACCTGGGTGATGAGTTTAGCCCGGGTGACAGAACCTGGGATGCTGTATGGGAAAGCAAGGTGGCGCATCTCGCCAACGGCTGGTCGGTGGAAATGCGCATACCATACATCTCCTTGCGTTTTGCCAAGAAGGATGTTCAAACCTGGGGTGTGCAGTTTCTCCGCTTTATGCGCCGCAATAATGAAAGCAGCTACTGGAGCCCTGTAAACCCGCAGGTGAATGGTTTTGTGAACCAGTTTGGCGAACTGACCAGCCTGAAGAGTATTGTACCGCCGCTTCGTCTGAGTTTCTCACCATACGTTACCACGGGTTACAGAAATTCACCGCAGCCAAACGGCAGGCTGAGTGAATGGCTGCGCAACGGCGGGATGGATGTTAAATACGGGCTGAACGAAAGCTTTACGCTTGATGCCACACTGGTACCGGATTTTGGCCAGGTGATATCCGATAATGTGGTAAACAACCTTACGCCTTACGAAGTGCGGTTTACGGAGAACAGGCAATTCTTTACAGAAGGAACAGAGATATTCAATAAGGCGGGGTTGTTTTATTCACGTCGTATAGGTGCAATTCCGCCGGGATATTTTGGGGTAAACGATTTTGTGGCAGCCAACCCGCAGTGGAATATAGAAAAGAACCCTTCGGTGACGCAGTTGTACAATGCCACCAAATTTTCAGGCCGCACCAAAGGAAAACTGGGCATTGGTATTTTCAATGCCGTTACGGCGCCCATGGAAGCCCGTATCCATAATACTGTAAACGGGAAGGATTCGGTGATCAGCACTTCTTCACTGGCGAATTATAATATAGTCGTGCTGGACCAGGCGCTGCGGGGCCGTTCTTTTGTTACGCTGACCAACACCAACGTGGTACGAAACGGCAGCGACAGGGATGCGAATGTAACGGCGCTTGATGTGGCATTTTTCAATAAGAAGAATACAAGGGTGCTTCGTGGCACGGCCCGATACAGTAAGATATGGGGACTGAACCCCTATGATGGATACAATACCACGCTGCGGTATGAGAAGATCGGCGGCCGTTGGAATTATTTCATATCCGGCAATATTGAATCCAAAAAATATGATCCCAACGACCTGGGTATCCTTACGGCGCCTAACGAAGTAACCTGGAGGGGGGAGCTTAGCTACCGCCAGCCACAGCCCACCAAAAACTTTATCACGTACAGCTATTCCTTCACACCGACGGTGCAGTATCTCTATAAGCCATATTCATTTTCGAGGGTGGTGCTGGAGGGTGAGGCCTTCTGGGTGTTTCACAATTTTTGGGATGTTACAACAACCTTGTCGCTGACACCTGGCCATGAGCGGGATTTCTTTGAACTGCGCACCGATGGAAAGTATATCCGCTATCCCACCAATTATGGTATAGAACTGGAAGGAAGTACAGACAGCAGAAAGAAGTTGTACATCCGTTTCAGCGGACTGGCCTACCGGGCGCCTGATTTCAACAACGACCTGCTGGGCTGGGGCCTTGGTTTCCGTTTCCGTTTCAGTAATAAATTTTCACTCGACCTGCAGAATGATGCCTACCGCGAAGGAAACAACATGGGATATGCATTTATGCGGGAATCAAACGGCGACCCTATCGTAGCCTTTCGTGATGTGAAGGAACATACAGCCATCCTGTCTGGCATCTATAATTTTACCAGTCGTATGAACCTTACCCTTCGGGTGCGTCATTACTGGAATGAGGTGCGGTACAAGGTCTTTTATAATGTGGATGGTAAAGGCGGGCTGACGTACCGGTCATTTATCCCCGGCCGCAACGACAATTTCAACACGTTTAATGCTGATGCTTTTCTTACCTGGGATTTCCGCCTCGGCAGCCGCCTGATACTTGGATATAAAAACTGGCTGGGTAATGATGAAACGGTGGCTTTTGCTTCAGGAAAAAGAAATAGTTATTTATACAATGCGGGTGAACAGTTTAACCTGCGGCATGGCAACGAGGTAACCATCCGGTTTATTTACTTTATCGACTATAATCGTCTGCGGAAAAAAGCTTAGCACATTTTCATAATGGCATTGTCTACGATGGCATACACCATTTCTTCCTTTTCAGGTGTTACCACATAGCCCCCGGTGAAATGACTAAAGGCCGGTAATACGCAACTGTCTTTACGGTAATAGAAGCAGGGAAATTTGAGGGTTTGTTTTCCTTTGCCGCTGATACGGAAAGCGGGATGCACATGGCCGCTGAAAGTATATAATGCTTTGCTGTTGGCATATACTTTCTGGTAGCGTTTGTCCTCATGCCGGAAACAGAAGCTGCCGATTTCCAGCTGCCAGGGATGCAGGTTCAGGTTACATTCCTTATACCATTGTTCATCGAGTATGTCGTGATTTCCTTTTACCAGGTCAATGTGCAACTGGGAAAAGTCGTGCCGCCATTTCATAAAGAGGTCCAACTCTTTATTGTGAATGCTGTGGCTGAGATCGCCCACCACGATCAGGCGTTCCGCTTTATAGAAATACAGGGCTGCCATCAGCCGCTGCAGGTCACTTGTATATACTTTTTGCGGAACGGCGATACCTTCTTTCCTGAAATGTCCCGTTTTGCCCAAATGAAGATCGGACACGATCAGCGTGTTCTCTTCTTCCCAGAAAAGGCTCCGGTCTGGCGCCATCCAGAAAATATTGTTCAGGATTATATGCGGTACAGGGTTCTGCATGCAAGGCGGCAAATCTAAGGGAAAGAGGCTTATCGTTCCAACTGCTGTTGCATCTTTCGTACACGGTCTTCAAGCCGTTCAGAAGAAAGGTCTTCCCGCATACTGTCCACTTTTACCGGGAAACAGAAAGGGGTAAGTTGCTGCGGGAAACGGATAATGACTTTCGATTGCTGGATCCGTTGCAGCATATCCCGCAGGCGGGCTTCTTCCATCTGCTGGTCCATCACTTCCTGGAAGGCCTGGCGCAACAGAATATTCTGCGGGTCGTATTCGGAA
>JAEUVM010000643.1 GCA_016787125.1 Chitinophagaceae bacterium
CGATTCCGTCTGGCACAGACTCTGGCCGAAGAAATCTGTCAATATTGTTAACATGGATGGGCTGGAGTGGAAACGAAGCAAATACAACAGCATTACCCGGCGGTTCCTTCGTCATGCAGAAAGACTGGCAGCAAAACACGCAGATGTGCTGGTGGCTGATTCCATTCCCATCCGGGAATACCTGCTTGAAAAGTATAATAAAAATGCCCGGTTTATCGCCTACTGCGCACCGGTTTTTGAAACCCCTGACTCAAATTTTATAAAAACTTTGCCCATACAACCATCACAATATTTTCTGGCTATTGCAAGGATGGAGCCTGAAAACAATTTTGAGATGATTATTAAAGGCTGGCTGGCTTCCGGTTCGCAGCTTCCGCTGGTCATCACCGGCAATACCAATAACAGGTACGGAAGGATGCTGACAAAGAAATACCAGCAGGCTGGGATTATCTTCACCGGCCCGATTTATGACAGAGCCATACTCGATAATCTCCGTCATCATTCACTGCTTTATTTTCATGGTCACTCGGTTGGGGGCACCAATCCTTCTCTCCTGGAAGCGATGGGCTGCGGCTGTTCGATTGCCGCACATGACAACACCTTTAATAAAGCTATCCTCGGAACTGACGCTGCGTACTTTTTGAATTCAACAGATATCACAAACATTATTCTTCTCCAACAACCTGAATCATTGCTGTTAAACAGAAGAATGGCTAACCAGGAAAAAGTAAAGACAATTTATACAACAGAAGCCATCGCTGATGCCTATGAGACCCTGATGTATGAAAGCCTTGCTGCAAAAAATAAAACCTCAGGCTAAAGCAGGCCGGTATTCCTTCCGGGGTTTTACATCAAAAACCGGAAAAGCATTGGTAAAACACAGTATCCATATCACATACTCTGGTATGCTGGTGATATAACTTCCCATGAACTGGTAAATGACCATAAAGAAGAAAAGCGTAAGCCTGTAATAATTTGTCCATACCCTCGTTACAAAGAAAAGTCCCGTAAGAATAATAAGGCGGGTGGCAAAACCTATCCAGCCAAATAAAGCCAGTGTTTCAGCAGCTGCATTGGGTATGGCCACCGGAGTGGAGTGATGATAGAGATAGTAACCCCGGATCAGGTCTCCGCCCTCCAGCGATAATTGCCCGGCACCAATTCCCCACCAAAGATTTTTTTGCTCCAGTAAGTTGCGGGCCAGCAGAAAGGCATCAGCAGTACGGCCGGAAGAAGAAGTATCCTTACCGGCAAAAATATTTTCAAGCCGTATGAACAATGGATTATCCGGAAAGAAAATAAACCCTGCCAGCAGGATAAGCACACCAGCAACACTGAAGGTGAGAAAACCATTAAAGACCCTTCTTTTGCCGGCCAGGCTTCTGAAGTGAAAAGCAAACACCAATAACCCCGCAATCAGCAGGCAAATAATAACACCAAGCGAAAATGATAAAACAAATGGAAGAAACAACATCAGCAATAACCACCTGCTGCGGTACTGATCTTTCTTCAATACATATTGCAAAAAGAAAAAAAGAAAAAGGGGCGCAAACACTACGGCGTAATAGGATGCCTCATAGGTAAGCATCTTAAGCCGCATGAATTGGTCAACATTATCGGTAAGGTCTTGCCTGATCCAGAAAATTCCGCTCAACGGGGTAAAATAAAAAACGACCGCTGCAAGGCACATGATCGTGTTAAGCACCAGCAGGTTTTTCAGTATTACTTCTTTTCTCTCATCTCTTTTGAGCCAGGTGTAAAAAGCCTGGCAAAAAATATATACACAGAAAATATTCAGAATAGCAAATGCATACTTTCTGTTATCCACGCCTGACATGAAAATATGCCCCAAAAGAAAAGGAAGTAAACAACAAATAAACGGCAGCAGCACCTCTTCCTTTCTTTTCAGCAATACCCATAGATAAAAAAAGGGAGCCAGCAATGCCGTGAAGGTAAGCCCAAGAGGCAACCCCGCCGTATTGAGAAAAAAATACAGTATGGCAAACGGTAAATACTTATTCCAGCGCATGCAGTTTATTTTTGCGAAAATCTGAAATACCCTTCCATACACCACCCGCCTGTTTCCATTGACCGGTAACCACTCTCCGTATAAATCGGAGCAGGGCGGCAAAAAGTACCCTATTCATCTTATCTTTTTTATACCGTCGTATAAAAAACAGACCGTTACGGGTGTAATAATACTGAGCCAGGAAACCCTTGCCTATCACCGTACTGATCTTATCATAACAAACAGCCTCACTG
>JAEUVM010000111.1 GCA_016787125.1 Chitinophagaceae bacterium
TACACCACATTTTTATCTGCCACAGGCCGCCACCAGAGGCGGGGGTCGAGCGGTACATCTTTGCCGGGCTGGTAAAGAGAGCGGGTGGTATCGCCGGTAAAGTCGTAGTAATTCAACAGTGATACGGGAAACCGTTCTTTATTTTGTTCAAACCAGTTGTCGCCTCCGGCCAGGTCTTTCATCAGTTGCCGTACGGCGGTGGTTTTTTCATACTCCACTTTCACGGCGCCAAAAAAGCGGGCCTGTGCAAAGGCTGACTGTGCGGCTGCCACGAACAAGGTGGCGAATAATATTTTCTTTATCATTTTGTTTCTGCTCCTGGCATTTTGTTGAACGACCACTCAAAGCGCAGCAGGAAATAGCGGCTGATGCGCTGGAAGCGGTCGTCTGAAATAAAGTTACTGTTGATCACCCGGGTAAAACCTTTGTTGTCGTCGAGTATATCGTTTACGGTAAAGCTGATCTTTCCGGTGTTTTTCTTAAAGAGTTTGCGGGAGATGCCGGCATTCCACACCACCAGGTTGGTATTGGTGGCAAATGCGTTGATCTTTTGCCGCAAGTCTGCATTCAGGCTGGTGTTGATCTCCATTTTCCAGGGCAGGGTGGTGTTGGCTTCCATTTCACCACCGTAAGAGAAATAGTTATTGTCTACACTGTTGGCCAATGTTGATTTACTGGCATTATACCCGATCCGCGGCGACATATTAAAACTGAACTTCTCTTCTGAATAAATGCCGAAGTCTACATTGAAGTTGATGGTGGAAGAGTTCACTGTCACCATTTCGCCATTTACAAAGTTGATATAACGGTTACCGTTTCCGTTGAGGCCGAAGCCATAGTTGGGTTTTTTGTTGCCGTGACTTTTGTTGTAGTTCGACCAGAAGTTCCAGCTGCGGTTGCCGTTTACGTTTACGGGGTAATAGGTTCGCTTGCCGGTGGTCACATCCACAGTGTTGAATTGTGTAATGGCATTTTCCTGGAAGTTGTAATTGAAGCTGGCCCAGATGCCCTGCTGCTTCAGTACTTTATATTGGT
Organism: Chitinophagaceae bacterium; assembly: GCA_016787125.1. GTDB lineage: Bacteria > Bacteroidota > Bacteroidia > Chitinophagales > Chitinophagaceae > JJ008. The sequence goes on from JAEUVM010000111.1 coordinate 1,036, forward strand.
TGAAGAAGAGGGATAAACCATGATTGAATCCCACTTTCAGGTCGGGGTTTCCTTTATATTCATTCAGCGGATCGGTATTATCACGAAGGGGCTGCAACTGGTTGATGGTGGGTTGCCGCGTGGTGCCACGGTAGTTGATACCGATATTCATCTGTGTTTTCGGTGTAAAGTTGATCTGTACCTGTGGTGTTACGTTCAGGAAATTGTATTTGGTAAAAACGGTGTTGTCGAGATTGGTCAGTCCGAGCCTGGTATTGCTGATCCCCGAGCCGGCGGCTGCCCGCATTTTTTTACCGGTATAGCGAAGGATGGCATTGGTGCTGTGTGAGTAGGCATCGAGTTCAAAGTTATTGCTGAAGTCGGGCACCAGTACTTCATATTTACCATTGAAAGCTTTTTCAAAGGTATTGCGCAGGGAGGTGGAATGGTTTTTATTGTAGGCATAATCGAGTACCAGCATCCATTTATCATTGAGCGGTTCGCTGAAGGTGGTTTTGATGCCCATGGTGGTGGAGCGACCGGTGAAAAGTTTTTGCTGATCCACGGTATCGGCATAATCAAAGAGGCCATTGTCGTAGTACCGGATGCGGGTGTAGTTCAGTCCGCTGTTGTCATCATCCGTCACGCCATAGCGGGCCACGGTTTGCCAGATGCGGTTCTTCTTTTTAAAAAGTTGTTTGTAGGTAACCTGGTTGTCTGTCTGGTTTCTGCGGGTGTTGTTACTATAGGTATTAAAGCTCTGATTGACGGTATCTTCGGTGGTGCCGATAAATTCACCATCGTTGGTGCCGGCGGTTTCGCCGGTTCTGAATGTATTTACAGAAGAGAATTTAACAGAAGCAAGTGAGTCTATCTTCCATTCATATTTCCCGTTGAAGGCATGTTGCTGGTTCAGTCCGTTCTTGGTGGTGTATTTATTGCTGTAGGTAATACCAGAGGGAAGGTTGTTTTGGGTAAGGGTGGTGCCGATATTGGTGGTGCGGAGGCTGTTGTAGCGGTAGGAGAAGTTGACGTTGTGTTTATCCGCATTCCATTTGTTGCTGAAAAGGCCACCGGCTGTCCATGCATCGGGAAGGCCACGCAGGTTCCAGTCGCTGAATTCATCTCCGCCGCCAAAGCTGAAGTAGAAGCCGCTTATTTCATCAAACTCATAGTCGTTTTCGATGCCGAGTTTCTGGCGGTCTTCCCAGTTCAGGCTGCCGGTATTTACATTACTGCGGGTTACATAGGTTGATATTTTCTTTTTACCAACGAAGCGGTTCAGCAGTCCTTTACTGTCGTAGTATTTATTGAAATCTGTGCCACCCATCAGTTTGCCAAAGGAGCCTTTCTTGGAATCTTCCTTGAGTTTGATGTTGACCGTTTTGCCCTCGGAGCCGCTGGTCATACCGGTAAGTTGCTGCTGATCTGTTTTTGTTTCAAACACCTGTACTTTGTCCACCGCTTTGGCTGAAATATTTTGTGTGGCCATGGTGGGATCATCGCCGAAGAATTCTTCACCGTCCACCAGTACTTTATCCACCCGCTTGCCCTGTGCCACGATCTCGCCTTTGGCATTTACGGAGAAGCCGGGAAGTTTTTTCAGCAGGTCTTCCACGGTGGCGCCTTCTTTCACCTTAAAACTATCGGCGATAAATTCTGTTGTATCTCCTTTAATGCGGATTGCGGCCTGCGATTTCAGCACCACTTCGGTGAGGAGTTTGCTTTTCATGGTCATAAACACATCGCCGAGGTTTACATCGCCGGGAAGGTCCACCTTATCCATGTAATCGGCAAAGCCGGGATAGGTAACCAGTAACACATATTTGCCGGTATCTGTTTTTGGCAGGCTGAATTTACCTTCCTTATCGGTACGCATGAAGGTAACCAGCGTGGAGTCGGTTTTACGCAGCAGTGTTACGGCGGCGAGGTGAAGGTTTCTTTTTTCAGAAGTGTCGGTGATACGTCCGCTGAGGGCGGCCCGTTGAGCGTGAAGAGATGCCGTTATCAATAAAGTGATAATGACCAGGATGAAAGGTTTTCTCATGGCTGCAGAGAAGTGGGTTTGGTTTTCTTGCTGTATAACACACAATTTCAGCTAAAAATGCGGGGAACCATTGACCATTCATGTAATTTTAAGTTAAACAACCAGTTATATGCCTCAGCCCGGTAAGAAACCAGCCACTTCCAAACGCAAGACCGACAAACCAAAAACAGATACGAAGCCTGTTGCAGTTCCGGCCACACCACCGGCAAAGTATGAGGAAGAAAACTTTGTAGATACATCATTACCGGTGTGGAATTATTCGCTGCTTACGGATGAGGAGGTGAAGAATTACCAGGCCGGTACAAACTACCAGCTCTACAAAAAGTTTGGCTCCCATTCCATCCAGGTGCTGGATGTGTGGGGCATGTATTTCTGTGTGTGGGCACCCAATGCCACTTCTGTATCAGTGAAGGGGCATTTTAATAACTGGAAAAACCATGAGTATGAACTCACTCCCCGCTGGGATAAAAGCGGTATCTGGGAAGGGTTCATCCCGCATTTTAATTTAGGCGAAGCTTATAAGTATCATATCGTGGGCTATGCAGGCCGGGAACTGGACAAAGGTGATCCCTTTGCCAATTTCTGGGAAAAACGTCCGCACACAGCCAGCATTACCTGGGATATGTATTATGAATGGAAAGATGAAGACTGGATGCTGGAGCGGAAGAAACACAATGCTTCGGATGCTCCCTGGAGTGTATATGAAGTACACCTCGCCAGCTGGCAGCGGCCCGATAAGCATGATGAAGAAAGCTATAACAGTTATGATGAGATACGTGAACGGCTTGTACCGTATGTAAAGGAAATGGGCTTCACCCATGTGGAACTGATGCCGGTGATGGAACATCCCTTTGATGGTAGCTGGGGCTACCAGTGCACCGGCTTCTTTGCAGCCACTTCCCGCTTTGGTGATCCGCAGGGACTGATGCGCCTCGTGGATGCTTTTCACCAGGAAGGTATCGGCGTAATACTGGATTGGGTGCCCTCTCATTTTCCCTATGATGCACATGGGTTGTTTATGTTTGATGGCACACATACCTACGAGTATGCAGATATGCGAAAGGGCTTTCACCCGGACTGGAACAGTTATATTTTCAATTATAAAAGGGGGGAGGTAAAATCTTTTCTGATCAGCAGTGCCCGCTATTGGTTCGACCTGTTTCATATTGACGGCATAAGGGTGGATGCGGTAAGCTCGATGCTGAAACTGGATTATTCAAGAAAGGAAGGGGAGTGGGAGCCCAATGAGTTTGGCGGTAATGGCAACCTGGAAGCGATCGCTTTTATCAAAGACCTGAATGAAACCATCTTCCGCGATTTTCCCGATGTGCAAACAATAGCAGAGGAAGCTACCGATTGGCCCGGTGTATCAAGGCCCACCTGGCAGGATGGTCTCGGTTTTGGTATGAAGTGGATGATGGGCTGGATGCATGACACACTGGATTATTTCAAACTGGACCCGCTGATGCGGCAGTTTCACCAGGATAAGTTTTCCTTCAGCATGATGTATTTCTATGATGAGAACTTTATGCTGCCCATCAGTCATGATGAAGTGGTGCATGGCAAAAGCCCGATGCTGTATAAAATGCCGGGAGATGAATGGCAGAAATTTGCCAACCTGCGCCTGCTGTACACGTATATGTGGACACATCCGGGAGCGAGGCTGCTTTTCATGGGCAGTGAGTTTGGGCAAACGGGTGAGTGGAATTATAAATCAGAATTGCAGTGGGAATTGTTACAATTCGACTGTCACCGGTTACTGAAGAATTGTGTGGCTGCGTTGAATGGTTTGTTGAAGAATGAGCCGGCTTTATACCAGCATCAGTTCAACATGGATGGCTTTGAGTGGGTGGACCTGAACCACCGGCAGGAATCGGTGATGGTGTACAAACGCAAGGGAAAGAAAAAGACAGACGACCTGCTGGTGATCCTGAATATGACACCGGTGGTGCGGAACGATTGGGAGATATATACGGCTGGTAAAAAGTATAAGAAGGAAGTGTTTAATAGTAACCACTTAGACTATTGGGGCACCGGTGATGTGTATAACCCGGAGCTGAGGTGTGAACTTATTGATAAGGGTCAAAAAATGTACAGGCTCACAGTAAATTTACCACCACTGGCTGGAATTGTCCTGAAATAGTACGATTTTGGAACGATATTGGTTAAGTTTCGCGGTTAAGTCTTGATTAGGTAATTTCTCAAACCTACCTTAGATATGAGAAAAGCATCAAAGTCCAATCCAAACAAAAGCCCTATGTTACGTTTATCCATCGCCATCTGCTGCCTGCTGGCCGTTTCGGCTGCGCATACGCAGGATTCTTTCAACACAGTCAATGTTGGTACCGATAGTGCAGATTATTTTCTGCAAAAAGGCCTTGCTGAAAAGCAACTGGGCCGTCGCATGGAATCATTAAAGCATTTTGAAAAAGCGGCTAAGTACGATGCAAACAGTAAAGCCATTGTGGCCGAACTGGCTTCCGCTTATATGGACCTTCGCCGCTATGGCCAGGCCCGTGAATCGTATAAGAAACTGGTGGAACTGGGTGATACCAGCCCCGCAGTGTACAAACAACTGATGCAGCTTTCTTTCCAGTTAAAACAAAATGAAGATGTATTGTTTTATGCAGATAAACTGAAGGCCGCCGATCCTTCTGAAAAGGTATTGTTCTATGTGGGCAAAGTGCATTATGACATGGACAACTACGGCGATGCCATCAAATACCTGAATGAAGCAGCTAAAGAAGATCCGGCCAATGCCGAGATACCTTACATGATCGCCCACAGCTATGCGGATATGATGAACTACAAGCTGGCGGTGCCTTATTTCAAAAAAGCAATAGAACTCGATCCCAAACAAAGCTACTGGACTTACGAACTCGGCCTTATCTGCTATGCCATGCATGCCGATAAAGATGCCCTGAAGTATATACTGGAAGCAGGAGAGAAGGGTTATAAGAAAGACAATGATTACCTGGAAAACCTGGGTATCGCTTATCTCAATGTCGGCGACCTTGATAAAGGTGTTGAAATGCTCAACGAGATTCTGAAGCGCAAGCCCAGTGATATGAACATCCTGAATATGGTGGCTGAAGCGTATTACTACAAAGGAAAGTTTGACCAGGCCATTGAATACTGGGACAGGGTGCTGGAGTATGATAAATCTGCCGCTTCTGCTCTCTATATGATCGGTATGGCCTACCAGAAAAAAGGTGGCAAAGAAAATACAGAGAAAGGAATTGCCCTTTGTGATAAAGCGATCGAGATGGATCCGGCACTGGCAAGTTTGAAGCAGAAGAAGATGATGGCGGGACTGTAAGACGAAATTCCAAATAGCAAATCTCAAATACCAAAAAAGGAACTACAAAAACAACAAATCCCAAATTCCAATCGTAGCTCACGATGGAATTTGGGATTTTTGTTTTCTTATTTGTGATTTGAGATTTGCTATTTGGAATTTTCCTTGGTCACATTCGTTCCGGCACCCCTATCCCCAGCAGCCCCATTCCTGAAGCAATGGTGTTGGCGGTCATTTCAGACAGCATGAGGCGGAGTTGTTTCTTTTCTTCCGTTTCGGCATTCAATACAGAAAGTTCTGCATAGAAGGTGTTGAATGATTTGGCAAGATTGAATACATAAATAGCGATCACAGAAGGATTGTGTTCCAT
>JAEUVM010000674.1 GCA_016787125.1 Chitinophagaceae bacterium
TTACGCACAGGGGAGAAAGAAATGGCAGGGGCCGCCAGTTGATTTCGTTTGGTTCGACGAGGAACCGCCAGAGGAAATCTACGACGAAGGATTGGCACGGACGATCGCAACAGGCGGAATGGCCGCCATGTCATTCACGCCACTGCAGGGGATGTCGACCGTCGTGCTGCGCTTCCTTGGGAAAGAGAAAACTACCGACCGTGCCGACGTCAACATGACGATTGATGATGCCGAACACATCTCACCAGAGGAGCGGACGCGGATTATCGCCAGCTTCCCGGCGCACGAACGCGAGGCGCGCGCCAAGGGAATTCCTACGCTTGGGTCAGGGAGAATATTCCCGATCGAGGAAGATGCGATCAAGGTAGCGGCGTTTCCTATCCCGGAGCATTGGGCGCAGATCAACGGAATCGATTTCGGCTGGGATCATCCAGCCGCTGCTGCGCGCCTTGCGTGGGACCGTGACGCTGATTGCCTGTACCTGATCAACGCGCACCGAGCCCGCGAACAGACGCCTATTCTCTTTGCACCATCAGTCAAGGCGTGGGGAGACTGGATCCCGGTTTCATGGCCGCATGATGGATTGCAGCATGACAAGGGTAGCGGCGAGCAACTGGCCGAGCAGTATCGCGAAGCTGGCCTCAACATGCTACCCGAGCGCGCGACATGGGAAGACGGTAGCAACGGCGTCGAGGCCGGAGTGCTGGAAATGCTCGACCGGATGCAGACGGGGAGATTCAAGGTATTCGCTCACCTGGATGAGTTCTTTGAAGAATTCCGACTGTATCACCGCAAGGACGGGAAGATCGTCAAGGAGATGGACGACATCATCAGCGCATGTTTGCATCAAGACACAAGGGTTATTACTAGATTTGGCGCGCAAAGAATAGTTGATCTGGTTGGAAGCAACGGAGAGGTTCTTAGTGCCGGCGGGGAGTGGATGCCATATAACAACTGCCGCAAGACGAGAGAGCAGGCAGAGCTTGTGATGGTTACGTTTGAAGATGGGTACGAGCTGCTTTGCACCCCTGACCACAAAATTTTGTCTGAATCAGGAGAGTGGGTCGCCGCAATAGATTCTGCTGGCGTGGTATGTCACAATGCCGTATCGCGTAGCAAAGGAATAAAATGGACGAAATCATTTACGGCGGAAAGCGATTTACCCGCTTTGGAAGATATTTCCGTAGTTCAAAAGAGTTTCTTCATAGGGCGATTTGGGAAGACTCTAACGGAAAAATTCCAGATGGCTACCATGTTCATCACAAAGATGGTGACAGGGATAACAACTCCATTGAAAACCTTTGCTGCATTCCAGGAGAAGAGCATCTGTCGCTCCACAACAAGGGACACCAAAGACGACCAGACGCTGCGCTTGCGGCCTTGGTTGAGTGGCGAAAAACAGATGCAGGTAAATCAGCCCAATACGAGGCAGGAAAGAGAAACGAGCACTTCCTTCGCCAAAAGGTTGAGTTCGTTTGTGATTGCTGTGGAAAAAAGTTTATGTCTCAACCAAAAGGGAGTAATCGGTTTTGCTCAAACGCATGTAGATCAAAGCAGCGCCGCAAAGATGGAGCGGACCTTGTTGCTTTTGTTTGCGGAGTGTGCGGATCGGAATATATGTCAAACCGATTCAGGCCAAGCAAAACATGCTCAATATCTTGTTCAAAAAAGCTATGGACTTCAACTCCCGAAGGCAAAGAGCACATCGCGCGTCTTGCAAGTGAAAAGCGCCGGAAGAAGTGATGTTTATTGCATGGAGGTTCCCGTTTACCAAGCCTTCGCTGTAGAGAATGGGGTTGTAGTGCATAACTGTCGCTATGCGCTGATGATGAAACGCTTCGCCAGGGTTCCGCCAAGGGCTGATCGCCGCGCGCATCGCAAGGAAAGGGACTGGAGGACAGCCTAAATACTGGCTGGCGGTTCACAATTCGCGCAACTATCCTAAGCTGGCTGCGCGCATGAACCTGGAACATCCGATACTATCGTCTGACGGAAGTCGCTATTTCAGTGTCGGCGGTGCAGCATCCTTCAAAACCTTCACGCACAGAGGCTATAACTGCTCGCTTGAGTGGGTTGATGGCGAGCCGGCAATGCTGATCTGGTCCGCACGCGGCGGCCTTGACGCCGGGGTGTTCGGGATATGCCTGTCTTCGGCCGCCAAGTATGCTGACCCGTCCGGAGACATCA
>JAEUVM010000692.1 GCA_016787125.1 Chitinophagaceae bacterium
CTTAGTATCAATCACAATCGTCACCGGCCCGTCGTTCAGTAATTCCACTTTCATATCAGCACCAAATATTCCTGTACCCACCGCTTTGCCGAGGTCTGCGGACAATTGACGGACCAGTTCCTCATACAACGGGATGGCAATATCCGGTTTACTGGCTTTTATGTAGGAAGGGCGGTTACCTTTTTTGGTAGAAGCATGCAGGGTAAACTGGCTCACCACGATAATATCACCACCCTGCTCCTTTACCGACTCATTCATCACACCTGCCGCATCATCAAATATCCGGAGGTTCACGACCTTGCCGCTCAGCCAACTGATATCGTCCGCCGTATCCGCATCTTCGATCCCCGCCAGCACCAGCAGTCCTTTGCCAATCTGCGCATTTACCTTTCCATCTATCGTTACACTTGCCCTGGATACCCGCTGAATAACTGCCCGCATACTCTTTAATTTAATCTGCTGTTCTTTTTTTATACCTAAAGATAAACGCATTACCGAAACGATAACCGGCAAAATTGTTTGTCAAAGTAATGGCTGGCTCAACGGATAGTTGAATAATCACTGCAAAGCTGGCTGAAAAGGTTATCAAACAAGGGAACTCTCGCCCATCCTGCGTGTAGTAAAATAGAGCATCGTCATAAACACCGCATAGCAAAACGTCATACCCCAGGCATAGGCATGCTCACCAGGGTGAAAGAGCATTGCTCCGATCTCGCCTGCCAGTGATAATGGATCAGCAAGCACATCCCAACTGTTGAACCGCAGGAAGCGGCCGATATAAATACCAAATGCACAAAGCCACAACACTGCCAGCACAAACAACACCGAGAACCGCCGCCCCCTCTCCAGGAGTACGATCAGCTCCACCTTGCGCAACGACAACACTCCAAACAATAAACCCGTCCACGCAAAAGAAAAGATCATCAGCAGGTCATACCACTTCGCTGCCGTATCCACATGTGTAAGATGGTACAGGTCTGTGATAATATAAAATGAGTTGGGAATAAATAACAGCCACACTGCCAGCACCGGCAGCAGTATCTTCTTCCGTTCTATCCATCCCGGCATGAAGGCAAGCATCCTGGTAATGAAATAAGGTATAAAGGCAAGAAACAGGTTCCACGGTAAAAAGATATACTCAATGTTTCCCGTGGCGATCATACGACCGGCCAGCAAAGTCATATTAAAAGCCGACGACAGCATTAACCACTGGTGCATGGAAGCTGTGGCAAAAAGGTCAGTAAGCCGTAACATATAACTCTTTCGCATTATAACAGTTTAGGTAAAAAAATAAGTGCCGCCGCGATCACTGCTGCCAATGAGGCAACCAGCACCGCCGCAGCCGACAGGTCTTTGATATATTTTATCTCTGGTCTTTTTTCCGCCGAAATAAAATCCATGGTCCTTTCCACTGCCGTGTTGATTATTTCTGCCACCCATACTATTCCTGCTGCTATGACCAGCACGGCTGCCTCTATCGGTGTAACCGGAAGCAGCCACGCCAGTCCGGTCACCAGCAAGGTGGCAGACGCATGTATCCATGCATTATGTTCCTGCCGGAAAAAACGCCGCAGACCGTCGCCGGCATAAACAAAACTCCGGCGCCGGGCCCGCAGCGAAAAGGAAGACCTGTTTTTCATGACTATAGTTCTTTATGAACAACGTCCTTTTATTTCAAGGTGTGCCTGCTAAATCAAGGATATCTTCACCGGGTTCCTGTTTACAAACATCTTTGATCTGTTCTGATGAAACGGCCAGCCCGATCCACCCGGCAATGACAGCTGCCAAAGGAAACAGCAACAGTTCGCCGGCATGCCACACATCATCCCAGCCATCTGTTTCCTCGATCATCTGCAGGGCAAAGGCTACGGAAACGGGTACCGCAACCGTAAGCAGCAACATGCGGACCGGATGAGAAAGTGTGAGCCGCTTCGTAATAAGCCAAATAACGGTAAACACCGCAAAGGCAAACCATCCATATACTACTGCATAAAAAAGAGAAATCAGGTACATCGGCGGAATAGCTATAGCCGGCAGTGTAACAGCTGTGTACATACCCAGTCCTTTCAGGAATACAAACAATGGTGTTTTCATTATTTATGACTTTGATTGTGAAAAGATTCGTTTCCTTAGTTCATCTGTGGGTACGGCAAGCAATTCATTCCATCGCCAGTTATGAAAAGAGGCACTTCTTTTTCCCTGGCGGTAGGCAGTCCGCATTTTGCCCCAATATTCAGGCATTGTAAGCCGTGAATATAATACCGTGGCCAGCACCGGGAATGAGACTCGTCCGTTGCCCAGCATAAAATGCTGCAGGCAGGCTTCACCCACATCGGTGGTGTCGTATTGAAGCAACACATGCTTCAGGTCGTGCCGTATATAATGCGGGAGCAATGGCAGTTTTCTTTTTTGTAAAAAACAATTGAGATCATTGCCCAGTGTACCTGCCGGTAATGCCTGTAAAGTATCTATCGTACAATCTGAGATCACCGGTCTCCTGAAATATTTCAGCAGCGGCAATGCAATACTGTGAGTGAGAAACACCAGCACAGCCGTCCTTATTTTCAGCAGGATGTTTTTCATAATTACCATTGCAGTTTTTTGGAGAAATACATGATCACAGCCAGCGTAAGGAACAATCCCATACTGCCCAGCAGCAGTGAATAATCCTGCAACTGCAGCAGACTGAACACATAACTGTAAATCAGCACCAGCACCACCGACAGTATCACCATCGCCCTGCCCGATTTCAGCACACTGCTGATGAACCAGCCGATCAACCCGATGGTGGCAGCAGAAGACAGCACATAAGCCGTATTAAATCCGGTGTACTCCGAAATGGAAAGCAACAATGTATAAAAGAGGATCAGCGCCAGACCCACCAATCCGTAATGAAATGGATGCGCTGATTTCTTTTGCGCTGTTTCAATAAGGAAAAATGCAGCAAAGGTTAGCAGTATACACAACAGGGCATACTTGATGGTTCGCAGCGTTTTCTGGTACCCGTTTACCGGGATAAAAAGATCGGCTCCAAAGGCTTCCGTTCCCAGCACGGCAGTGCTGGCCCCGGTATCAGCATAGCTGCGGGTGCTTCCGTCAACCCGTACCCCCTCCATAGCAGGTGGTGGCGCAAAATAATCTTCCATTCTGTATTCATCATCTATCCATTGCTGCGGGAAGCTGCGCTTATGCGACATACTTTTCCAGGTGGCTTTAAATCCGCTGTCTGTCAGTTCCGTATTTTGCGGCAGCACATGGCCCGAAAAGCTCGGGTGCTTCCACGAAGATTGCATGTTTACCGTGGTTGCTTTACCTACCGGAGTAAAGTAGAGCTGTTCAGCACCGTTCAGGTCAATGTTGATATTGAACCGGATATTTTCAAAATCAGCAGCGCCGGTTGTTTTCAGGCGGGCAGTCATTTCTTCGTTGTTGCCCGGCGACAATTCCACCAGGCTGTCATTCCAGTTCAGCAGCAGTTGGTCGTTGAGTCCCCTGCTGTCGGAAATACTGAATTTTACTGAAGCATCCTGCCACTGTATATTCTCCGGCAGCACATTGAATTTTTCAAAAGAAGGCTTGCCGAAACTGCCACTCAGTGTTGTCTTCGCTTCGTACAACATCACCTTGTAAATACCGCGGTGCTTTTCTTTGGGATTAAACTGCGCCTCCACGTCCAATTTATCTGGGAGGAAATACGCTATATGATTGCGCAATACTGTTTTGGTCCCGGTATCTTCTTTTTCTGCCCGTACAAAAGGAATGCACAATACCGGCCCGATGACATTTTGTTTGCCGGCCCACTTACTGCTGATCTCCTTCGTGGCCTCTCGCTGCCGCTCTTCCCTTTCATGCACAATGTCCTTAACATACATGGCGGGAATCAGCAGCATCAGCGCTATCAGCCCGATGATGATTCCTTTTATGATCCATTTGCTTTTTTGCCAGGCCGCCTTGGCGGTATCCTGCAAGGTTGTTTCCATATCTATGCTGTTTTTTGTTTGATTGATTCCAAGTAATTGATTTCCCTCAGGCAGATCGTAAGTGGTATAAACCCGATAACGCCAAAGGAACAGTCCACGAGCTGCCACCAGAAAGGAATATCCCGAAAATGACCTGCCACCAGGGCAAAGGGAATGATCAATGCACAGGCGATCAGCCCGAATTCGATCACCCATTTGTTGCGTACAGGATCCCGCAGCGGACCGATAAAAAGAAGTGCCAGCACAAAATGGGCAAAG
>JAEUVM010000722.1 GCA_016787125.1 Chitinophagaceae bacterium
GAATGGCAGGAATATTTCCGAGCTCAGCGATATGAACCTTGATAATATGGCCGCCTGGTTTGATGGTATAGAGCTGATGCTGGACAACAAACAGCGGACGATAGCCAAGGATATTTTGAAGGAGATAAGGGAACGGGTGCAATTCTTACTCGATGTGGGACTTACCTACCTCACCCTTAACAGACCTACGAAAACACTTAGTGGCGGTGAATCACAACGTATCCGGCTTGCCACGCAGATCGGCTCACAGCTACAGGGTATTACTTATATACTGGATGAGCCTTCTATCGGCCTGCATCAGCGGGATAACCACCGGCTTATCGATGCATTGAAGAACCTGCGTGATATTGGAAACAGTGTGCTGGTGGTGGAACATGATAAAGACATTATGCTGGCAGCAGACCACCTGATCGATGTGGGTCCAAAGGCGGGCTATCACGGCGGCCGGATCGTGGCACAAGGAGCACCAGATAAAATGTTGAGGCTCGATACACTTACCGCAGGCTATTTAAACGGGCGACACCAGATAGCAGTACCGGCGGAAAGAAGAAAGGGAAATGGAAAATACCTTGAGCTGAAAGGGGCAAAAGGAAATAACCTTGCTGATGTGGATGTGAAATTTCCATTGGGCAAGTTTATATGTGTAACCGGTGTAAGCGGAAGTGGAAAATCAACCCTTATCAATGAAACTTTGTACCCAATACTGTCAAAGCATGCCTATGATTCGAAAATGGTGCCACTGGAATATAAGTCGGTAAAGGGACTGGAACATATTGACAAGGTGATAGAAATAGATCAGTCGCCTATCGGCCGCACGCCCCGCAGCAACCCGGCCACCTATTGCGGGTTCTTTACAGAAATAAGGACTTTGTTTGCAGCTATACCGGAGGCAAAGATCCGGGGATATAATGCCGGCCGCTTTTCATTTAATGTAAAAAGTGGCCGCTGTGATGTTTGTGAAGGAGGGGGCATGCGGGTAATTGAAATGAACTTCCTCCCCGACGTGTATGTGCATTGTGAAAAATGCAATGGTAAAAGATATAACAGGGAAACACTGGAAATCCGTTATAAGGGTAAATCAATAGCCGATGTGCTGGAAATGACGGTGGAAGAAGCGGTTGAGTTTTTTCAGAATGTACCGTATTTGTACAGGAAGATCAAGGTGTTGGAAGAAGTGGGGTTGGGGTATATTACCCTGGGGCAATCGGCTGTAACATTAAGCGGGGGAGAAGCGCAGCGGGTAAAACTTTCAACTGAACTGTCAAAGCGGGATACAGGTAAAACATTTTATATACTGGATGAACCTACCACCGGTTTGCATTTTGAAGATATTCAACACCTGCTGGATGTGCTGAACAAACTGGTTGACCGTGGTAATACCGTACTGGTGATTGAGCATAATATGGACGTGATAAAAGTGGCGGACCATATTATTGATATCGGGCCGGAAGGAGGGGACGGAGGTGGAGAGATATTATTTGAAGGAACGCCGGAGGAGCTGGTAAAGAATAGGGAAAGTCATACGGCAAGGTTCCTGAAAGCCGAGATTTGAACAAAAAAAAGCTGTCCTATGAGGGACAGCTTTTCTATGAAGTTGAAAGTCTATTATTTAACCTTGTCATCAATGCTTTTGGGCACTTTTATTATACCCAACATAAGCAACAATCCTATGGCACCAGCTGCGAGACCAAGAAAAAGTCCGAGGCCGGGAGACAATTTAATATATCCACCATATTTACCCCCTCCAACAGTCAGGATGCGTATCAGGTAAATCACAGCACCGCCAGCCATAGCGCCAAAACCACCTAACGCTAGCTTTTTGCCCATATCATCATAAGGCTTTGATTTATCGCCTATAAAGCAGGAAGCGGCAACTACACCAATACCAATTAGAACGAGCAAGCCCCAACTGCCGAATCCGTTTTTAGAACCGAACCCGCCTAATGAAAACCATGGGAGGAGTAATGAAATGAAGCCTACACCCGCAAGAATCAGCGAGTACAATTTTGATTTGTGAATTCCTAAATTTTCCATAATAAAGCTTGGTTGATTTTGGTTGGGCCTACTCGTATGGCTTTTCGGCATTCGCCCCCGGTTTGTAAAGGTTCAGGTATCCTTTAAATCTATCTCAAGCTAATATAAGACAGTTTTTTAAAAACAGGTGGAGAGGCAATATTTTTTTTTAAACCGGTTAGTAACAGGCGGTTGTATAAAAGAGAAGGCTGGAAAAATGATAAAGTACCCTTGGCGACGGCAGGAGTATTGAAAAAATCGTTTACAGGGTACCAGCTTTTAGCGGTTTTTCACCCGGATACCGGATTCAAACAATCCTCCTGCCTGCTGTCCCTCGCAGATAATTGCCGGGGCAGGCCGTTGGGTTTCTTAGTTATGACAATTAAAAA
>JAEUVM010000166.1 GCA_016787125.1 Chitinophagaceae bacterium
TTTGAAATAGATGAACTGCGCACTTATATCGGTACTAAACAAAACCAGTATTGGGTGGCTTATGTGCTATGCAGCGAAACGAAAGAGGTGATTGATTTTATTGTGGGCAAGCGGAGTAAAAGAACCTTGCGGATGGTGGTGAATACAGCTCTTTTCTCAGGCGCACAAACCATCAAAACGGATAAGCTGAATATTTACCAGGCACTGATACCAGCAGAAAGGCATATAAGCGATGCTTATAACATCAACCATATTGAGCGCCATAACCTGAACCTGCGTACGCATTTGAAACGATTGAGCAGAAGAACAATTTGCTATTCTAAAAGCCTTATAATGCTGGCGGCCTGTCTGAAAATTTACTTTTGGTATGGGTTGTAAGTCGTGGCGATTACAGGGCAGGGGCGTCGCAAAAGCTGAGCAGCATTACAGAAGGATGAAATAAGTGGCCCGCATAATGCGGGACAGGCACAATCCCTTTACGGGAATAGTAGTAGTGCAGCAGGGCAAGCAATTGCTTAGAAACCATATCATTAGCCGACATATCAATACGTGGTGCGGTTTCCGGCTGGTGCAGTCTAAAAAAAACCTGTCACCGCTTTACACTCAGTACTACGGTGACAGGTTTTGTGTTTATGGCGAGTTGCTGTTACCAGCCTTGTTT
Source organism: Chitinophagaceae bacterium (assembly GCA_016787125.1). Taxonomy (GTDB): domain Bacteria; phylum Bacteroidota; class Bacteroidia; order Chitinophagales; family Chitinophagaceae; genus JJ008. The sequence goes on from JAEUVM010000166.1 coordinate 662, forward strand.
GGCTATGCCGGCTTTGATAGCGGCCATTGCCTTTTCTTCTCCAAGCAGGGTGGTCAGTTTGTTGCCCTTACCATCGTGGCCCTGGGCCATATAGGCGCCTTTAGCTGTTTTGGTAATTACGGCATCCAGCATTTCCACTCCTTTTTCCTTTGTTTTTACGTTGTACGCTGTAAGCTTTACATCAGACATGATAAACGGTTTTTTGAATTAGTAAAGGGTAAAGTTACCAATTTCATCCCGGGCGGCTGTAAATCTTTAGACTCTTCAACCGGGTTTTTGAAAAAATACTTATTGAAAATCAATCACTAAGGCTGAAGCCGCCCCCCTTTTACCCGCCCGGTAAGGGATTTCCTGTATTCTGGCGGATACAAAAAACCCCGCTGGTGGCAGGGTGTTTAGTATTGGGAAAGCGGTCATTTTGGGGGTTACACGTCCAGTTTGGCGTATTTCGCATGGCTTTCGATGAATTCGCGGCGGGGTGCCACTTCATCACCCATCAGCATGCTGAAGATACGGTCGGCCTCGGCGGCACTCTGTATGGTCACCATTTTCAGGGTGCGGGTTGCCGGGTTCATGGTGGTATCCCACAACTGTTCTGCGTTCATTTCACCCAAACCCTTATATCGCTGAATGTTTACTGAATCTTCCTTACCGGCCCCTATCCGTTCCACATGGGCCTTTCTTTGTTCTTCATTATAAGCGTAGGCCTGCTCCTTTCCTTTTTTTACCAGGTAAAGAGGTGGCTGCGCAATGTACACGTATCCCTGCTCCACCAGTTCCTTCATATAGCGGTAGATAAAGGTGAGTATCAGGGTGGCAATGTGGGAACCGTCCACATCGGCATCAGTCATGATGATGAGCTTGTGGTAGCGGAGGCGGCTCAGGTCGAGTGCCTTGGGATCTTCAGGCGTGCCCATTTTTACGCCAAGGGCGGTAAACATATTACGGATCTCCTCATTATCATATATCTTATGTTCCATGGCCTTCTCCACGTTCAGGATCTTACCTCTCAGGGGTAAGATGGCCTGGTAACTTCTGTCGCGGCCTTGTTTGGCGGTACCACCGGCTGAGTCACCCTCAACGAGGAAAAGTTCGCAGCGTTCGGGGTCGCGGTCAGAGCAATCGGCCAGTTTGCCTGGAAGGCCACCACCGGTGAGTACTGATTTCCGTTGTACCAGTTCCCTGGCTTTGCGGGCAGCAGCACGGGCCTGTGCGGCGAGTATTACTTTGGAAACGATATTCTTGGCTTCTTTCGGATTTTCTTCCAGGTAGGCTTCCAGTACTTTGGATACGGTGCTGTCCACCACACCCATCACTTCATTGTTGCCGAGTTTGGTTTTGGTTTGTCCTTCAAACTGCGGCTCCGGCACTTTTACAGAAATGATGGCGCTCAGTCCTTCGCGGAAGTCATCGCCTTCAATTTCCACTTTAGCTTTTTCAAACAGGCCGTTCTTATCGCCATAGCTTTTGAAAACCCTTGTCAGCGCCCTGCGGAAACCGGATACATGCGTACCGCCTTCAATGGTGTTGATATTATTTACATAGGAGTAAATATGTTCGCTGTAGCTGTCGTTGTAGCTCAGTGCCACTTCCACGGCCACGTTGGTGGTTTCATCACGCCCTTCCACTGCGATTACTTTTGGAATTAGTGAATTGCGGCCGGCGCTGGTATCGAGCATTTCAACAAACTCCACAATACCGCCTTCGCTGTAAAAGCTGGTGGTATAGTGTAAGCCGTCTTCTTCTTTTTCCCGCAGGTCATTCAGTATGATGCGTACACCACGGTTGAGGTAGGCCAGTTCACGAAGGCGGCCTTCGAGAATGTCCTTGTTATATACCGAGGTGATGAATATGGAAGTGTCGGGCCAGAAATGTACCCGTGTGCCGGTTTTCTCACTGGTGCCGATCTCTCTTACGGGATATTGAGGTACACCGATGCTATACTCCTGTTCAAATAGTTTTCCTTCCCGCTGTACGGTAACATGCAGTTTGGTGCTGAGTGCATTCACACAGCTTACACCCACGCCATGCAAACCGCCGGAAACTTTGTAAGAGCCTTTGTCAAATTTACCACCGGCATGCAACACCGTCATCACCACTTCGAGTGCCGAACGTTTTTCTTTGGTATGCATGGCAGTGGGAATACCACGGCCATCATCTTCTACAGAAATAGAATTATCCTCGTGTATGGAAACGGTGATGTTTTTACAATAACCGGCGAGTGCTTCATCAATAGAGTTGTCCACCACTTCATAAACCAGGTGGTGTAATCCTTTTACGCCGATATCGCCGATATACATGGCGGGGCGTTTACGAACGGCTTCCAGTCCTTCTAAAACCTGTATGCTGTCGGCACTGTACGAGCCGCCGGCAGGGGCTTTTTTTTCTGCAGTTTCAGTACTCATAAATGGTTGAAAATCGGGGGTGAATCTTGAAAAAATAAATACTGACAAATGTACGGAATATGCCCCGGGCTTCCCGTTTTCCGGGCTTGTTTTTTACCCCATTTCCGGATCAATGTGGATAAGTTGAAATGCAGGCCTGACGGGCATTTCAGCGAAACAGGCCCGGCCGTGTTTTTCAATTAATACAGGTAAACACCGGTTTCCCTTCGTTCTTTATATTTTCTGGTAAAAACGGCCCTTTCCAGGCTGTTCTAAAACAGGTCGTCGCCCGGTTGCCAGGGCTTCTCCTCTTCGTAAGAAAGATAATTGAATGAACCAAAATGCAGCGCCGGGTGAATCATTATTATCTGCCCCAGGTTGAGTAATAAAAAAGGGAAATAGGTCAATAATTCCACCGAGCGGGATTTAAACACCGGGAACAGCAACAGCACCAGCAGCAGGAAAACTGTAGCATACAGGTTGAATTTATATCCATCCACCGAATTAAGCATCCAGAATAACAGGCCTGCTGAAACCAATGTGCCGAGGATCGTGGCCGGTTCGCCATTGATAAGCACCAGCAGTACCCGCAGCCCTGTCAGTATCATAAAAAGTGTTACGATACTGTTGGTGCCGGCCGAACTGAATTGCTCAAGCGTGGCTTTCCTGTCTTTGAATTCATAGTTCTTTACACTGTTGCCCAATACACCCAGCCAGCCAAAGAAACCCAACAGCGGCCACTGGATGAACCAATACAGGAAACGGGAGGATATGCCATGAGAGAAAAAATATTCGAGTGTAAACTTCCGGAAATACCAGGCAGCGCCCATTACCAGCAACACGGTGGAAAGCAGCATAAACATAAAGTACCACTTCAAAAAGCCAACGCTGCCACCTCCGAATGCATAGTCTTCGTAGCGGTAAAAGTATTCCACCAGTGTTTTCAGCAGGCTGAAGCTGCCAAGGGCTGCTAATACCATAAATGCCTTGAGCGACCAGAATACCACGGTGCCGCCAAATTTATCATACTCATTTCCGGGATTGATGATGCGCCGGTGAAAGCCATCGTTCTTTTCGTTTGCATAATTTAATAATTCACCGATCAGCAGAATATGTATCATCTGTCCGACCACGAGGCTCAGGATAGTTGAAACATCAACAGGCAATTCCGTATCATAATCCAGTAAATTCCCCAGCCAGCTTATTCCATTGCTGGCATGGTACACAACATTTGTTCCGGGCAACAACAAGGTTATGGCAAATATGAACGGGAGCTTTGATGCTTTTACTCCGGCAAATACGAAGAAGAAAAAGAAAGGAACAATATAAACCAATAGCTGTACAAATATCCACCAGTTGGCGTTTGTAAGGCTGGAAATATTGTTTTTGGCCAGCATGTACTGACCCAAAAGCAGTGCCAGGTATACACCAAAACTGGCAGCTCCTGCTTTGGGTTGTTTGGTGGCCCAGGCTATACCCGCTATGGAAACGGCAAAGGGAAGCACCTGGATGATTATCCGGTATAAAGTGAATGGATTGTCATAATAACCTTGTTCCACCACCTTCGACAGGAGAATGATAGCTACGGAGCTGAGTACTGTAAAGACAAAGACAGGCCCGATCGGGCCCAGGTATCCTTTATTATTTTCCATGGCGGTTGGTTGGCGGTGTTTTGGTTTTTATCAGCGTTTCACTATTTGAGCCACCAGGTCGGCCTCAGCACATACTTTATTGCCCACATAGGTGGTGCCTTTCATTTCACAGATACCGCGGCGGATAGGAGCAGAGAGTTCCATTTTAAGAATGACCGTATCGCCGGGGCGTACCATGTTCTTGAATTTACAGTTGTCAATCTTGAGGAAGTAAGTATCATACTGCCCGTCTCCACTGAGGTTGATGGCCAGTATACCTCCACATTGCGCCAGCGCTTCTATCTGCAGCACACCCGGCATCACCGGGTTGCCGGGAAAATGCCCCTGGAAGAACCACTCGTTGAAGGTAACGTTCTTAATACCGACGATATGTGTATCGCTCAGTTCAATGATCTTATCCACCAATGCAAACGGGAAGCGATGCGGGAGTGTTTTTTCAATGAACTGCTGGTCGTACACCGGCGGCTGGTTGGGATTGTACACGGGTACACCTTTGGTATGTTTATTCTTCTTGATGTACTGTTTGATCTTTTTGGCAAATTCCACATTGGTGCTGTGGCCAGGCCGGTTGGCAATGATGCGGCTTTTGATCGGGTAGCCGATAAGGGCCAGGTCGCCGATCACGTCCAGCAATTTGTGCCGGGCAGGTTCATTGGGAAAACGCAGTTCGAGGTTATTCAGGTAGCCTTCGCTTTTTACTTCTATTTTGTCTTTGCGGAAGATCTTCTTCAGGCGGTCCATCTCCTGGTCATCCACCGGTTTATCCACGATCACAATGGCATTGTTTACATCTCCGCCTTTGATCAGGTTATTGTCCAGCAGCATTTCCAGTTCATGGAGAAAGCAGAAGGTGCGGCAGGGGGCAATTTCTTCCCTGAACTCGCTGATATGTTTCAAACCGGCATGCTGGGTGCCAAGCACCGGTGAGTTAAAGTCGATAAGTGTGGTAACCTGGTAATCCATCGAAGGCATGGCCACCATTTCCACCCGCTTCGATTCATCGTAATGATAAATATTTTCATCAATGCTGTACCATACTTTGGCGGCATCCTGCTCCACCACGCCGGCTTCCTGTATCAATTCAACGAAAGGTTCCGAACTGCCGTCCATGATGGGCATTTCGGGTCCGTTTATTTCCAGCAGGCAATTGTCAACCCCCATGCCTACAAGGGCAGCGAGCACATGCTCTACTGTACTTACTTTAGCGCCGTTTGCTTCGAGGGTGGTGCCGCGGCTTACATCTGTTACCAGGTCGCAGTCGGCCTTTATCACCGGCTGGTTGGGCATATCGATGCGCTGAAACTGGAATCCAAATCCCGGAGCGGCCGGGCGAAGGGTAAGATCGGCCAGTACACCGGTATGCAAACCTGTACCTGAAATGCTGACAGAAGTTTTAAGGGTATGCTGTTTATTAGGATTGAAATTAGCGTCCATGTCGGTTAGAGTTTATCAGCCTTTTTTACGGGCGGGGCAAAGATACTTATTCAGTGATAATGATAGGGGGTTGGGGCCGGGCAGGCAACTTCGCAGTCCGGCGGTCTTTTTTCAGATGATCCTGTAATTGCGGTGGGTGAAAGGGCGTATGCCGGTTAATTTTTCAAAACCATACAGGATCCTGTCTTTGAAAGTGAATTTCTTTTTACGGGGATCAAAGTTCACCTGCCAGTTTTTTTCCTCTATCCGCTGCTTCATTACGGCCGGGTGGGTGCCGGTGAAACGTTCGATCGAGTCTGCATCTTTAAAAAAATCGAAGGCGTCCGTTTCTTTTACCTCCGGTGCCTGGTACTCCGCTCCGTTCCAAAGGGTATAAAAGCTGTTGAGCTTTTCCAATTGTTTATGCGGGTGCCGCACCCATCCATAATGATATATGAATGCATCAATGGATTTTACTTTCAGCTTCCTGTTATCACGGGTACGAAAACCTTGTGCATCCTGGTAGGATACCACCTGGCCTGTATTGCGGAGCAGCCTTATTTCATGACTGTACCAGCGGCGGGAGTCGCCCACATAGTCGTAAGTGCCGTAAAAATGTTTGTATTTAAACAACAGGCCTTCCACTTCTTTATCATCCAGGTGGCGTTTGGCAGCCGATACAATTTTTTCCAGGTCATTTTCATGCACCACTTCATCTGCCTGTACATAAAATGCCCAGTCGGCATCCGGACTTACATGAGCAAGGGCTTTATCTGTTTCCACGGCCAATACCCGGCCGCCTTCTTTCAGTGAATCATCCCACACCGAGTGATGGATCTTTATTTTCGGAGAACCGATTGATTCGATGAGTTGCAGGGTGGAGTCGTCGCTGTTGCCCACGCTTACGATAAACTCATCTACGACGGGCAACACAGATCTGATAGATTCTGTAACAGGATAATCAAACTTAACAGCATTGCGGACAAAAGTGAAACCCGAGATCTTCATGGAAAATGAAATTGCTGCAATGTTAAGATACTTTCTCGCTCAACAGTTGTTTTACCAGGGCTTCCAGTTCTTTTACCCTTTTTTCCAGTTCGGGAAGTTTGCGGTTTACCGCCTGGCTGCGAAGGGCTGATGTATAGTCGTAGGCGGGTGAACCGGTGACGGACTTGCCGGGTTCTATTGATTTGCTTACGCCGCTCTGGGCATTTACTTTGGCGCCATCGCCCAATTGTATATGACCTACAATGCCTGCCTGCCCGCCGATCATCACCCCGTTTCCGATCTTGGTGCTGCCGCTTACGCCGGCCTGTGCGGCAATAACGGTGCTGTTTCCCACTTCCACATTGTGGGCAATCTGTATAAGGTTGTCAAGCTTGGCGCCTTTTTTAATTAGGGTGGAGCCAATGGTGGCCCTGTCAATGGTGGCATTGGCGCCGATCTCCACAAAGTCTTCGATCACCACATTACCTATCTGCGGTACTTTTTTAAAACTGCCATCGGCTTGCGGAGCAAAACCAAAACCATCACTACCGATCACCGTGCCGCCATGTACGGTAACATTGTTGCCAAGCTTGCAATCGTGGTAGATCTTCACTCCGGGATGAATGATGCAGTTGTCGCCCACACTCACATTATCACCAATATAGCTGCCGGGATAGATCTTTGTGTTGTTGCCGATCTTCACATTTTCGCCGAGGTAGGCAAAGGCGCCGATGAATACATTGTCGCCGTAAGAAGCTGTTTTAGCAATATAAACGGGTTGTTGCACACCGCTCAGTTGCTGCTGCACTATTTCCTGGTATTTGCTCAGCAGGGTGGCAAAGGCAGTATAGGCATCGGCCACACGGATAAGCGTGGTGCTGACCGGTTGTTTTAATTCGTATGCTTCATTGATGATGACAACAGAAGCCTGGGTGCTGTAAAGGAACTCTTCATATTTAGGATTGGCAAAAAAAGTAAGCTGCCCGTTTTTTGCTTCCTCAATTTTACCAAAAGAAGAAACTGCAGCCTGTGGGTCGCCTTCTATCCTGCCATTGATGAGCAGGGCAATTTGCGCAGCCGGAAATATCATATTCTTTTTAGTTTAAGACCTGCAGCCTGGGTTTGGTTTTCGACAAAACCTGAAACGGTGAGCTTCAGGGCCTTCGGTAACAAATGTAATATTTTTTAATCTCGCCATACGCCACGCCGCTTTCATAGTTGATAAGGGCATTGTCCACCCCGGAAATATCCCTTATCGTTCCATCTTTGAATAGTATGTTGATGCGCTCATCACGGGTGTCATACGTAGTGTTGCTGGTGGTGCCGGTAAATACAAAATAAGCTGCTTCCTTTTCATCAAGTCCCAGTTCCTGCATTACTGCGGCTGTTCTTTCTTTTACGAATGCCTTCTCCACCGGTTCGGCCTGCAGTCTTACTTTGAGCAACTTCCTCTCCGTTAATGAACGGCAAAGTGTGGCTAATATTTTGTCGGGGTGATGGCTCCAGTTTTTAATGGTGGCCATCACATCATGGTCGTCCAGACGGCAAAAAGTGCCGAGATGCTGCTCAATGGGGAACCGGTCACCACTTTTTTCTGTTTGTCCGGCAGCTTTTAAAAAGAAACCGAATTCCTCCGTGGCCGTATTTACTTCCTGCCCGGCAGCGATCAGTTCTTTAGCCCTGCGGATGATATTTACCAGCATCATTTCAGCACTAAGCACCGTTTTGTGCAGGTATACCTGCCAGTACATGAGGCGGCGGGACACCAAGAATTTTTCAATAGAGAAAATAGCTTTTTCTTCCACCAGCAGTTCTCCGTTTTGCACGGCCAGCATTTTAAGGATGCGGTCGTACCCGATCACGCCTTCGGCCACACCGGTGAAGAAGCTGTCACGGTTCAGGTAATCCATCCTGTCCACATCCAGCTGACCGGATACAAGTTGCGACAGAAATTTCTTCGGATGTTTATTGGTGAAAATAGCAAGGGCTGTATCCAGTTGCCCGTCGAGTTGTTTATTCAGTTGTTCCATCAGCAGCAGCGAGATGGATTCATGGTGTACATTTTTGATCAGTTCATTTTCCAGTGCATGCGAAAAAGGGCCATGCCCCATATCATGCAGCAGGATGGCAGCTTTGGCTCCCAGTTCTTCCTCCGCAGTAATACTTACTCCTTTACTTTTCAGTTCATTGAGGGCAATGCACATCAGGTGATAGGCGCCAAGTGAATGATGCAGGCGTGAATGTACTGCACCCGGATATACAAGATGGGCAAAAGCCATCTGGTGTATGTTGCGCAGCCGCTGGTACCAGGGGTGGGAAATAAGTTCAAGGATGAGTGGCTCATCAATGGTAATAAATCCATATACCGGGTCGTTAATGATCTTTCTGGCAGCGGACATTGTTTCTTTTTTGTTAAAGACAAGACGGCAAAAGTACAAAGGGGAGGGGTAATAAGCTATTTTTGAAGCAGGCCTGCCTTTGACCGGCCGGGGTTTGTGTACTAGTGGACTGATACCTGTATTAATAAATAACTTTTTCAACCTATAAGAATGGCAATAGCAAAGATTATCTGGGTGGATGATGAAATTGAAAGCCTGCAGTCACAGAAAATGTTCCTCGAGAACAAGGGATATGAAGTTCAAACCTTTACCAATGGCTTTGATGCGATTGACTATGTAAAAGAAAACCCCGTGGATGTGGTGCTGATCGATGAAAGTATGCCGGGCATTACCGGACTGGAAACGCTGGCCAAGATCAAAGAGATCAACCAGCAGCTTCCTGTGGTGCTGATTACCAAAAATGAAACCGAGAACCTGATGGATGAAGCGATCGGTTCGCAGATAAGTGATTACCTCATCAAGCCGGTAAACCCCAACCAGGTATGGCTGAGCCTGAAAAAGATCATTGACAACAGGCGACTGGTGGCAGAGAAAACCACCACCGCTTACCAGCAGCAGTTTCGCCACCTGTTTATGGCGCTGAACAGCAACCCGGATTACAACGAGTGGATGGAAATTTACCGCAGGCTGGTGTACTGGGAGCTGGAAATGCAGAAAAGCGACAGTCCTGAAATGCAGGAGATATTGCAAAACCAGAAAAGCGAAGCCAATACCGAGTTTTTCAAGTTCATCACAAGGAACTACGCCGGGTGGGTTTCGCCAAAAAGCACCGACGGTCCGGTGATGAGCCATACCCTGCTTAAATTCAAAGTGCTGCCACACCTGGAAAAAGGCACACCGCTCTTTTTTATATTAATAGACAATCTTCGCTTTGACCAGTGGAAGGCCATACAGCCCATATTTTCAGAAAGCTTCCGGATACTGGAAGAAGAATCTTTTTACAGCATATTGCCAACTGCCACCCAATATTGCCGCAATGCCATCTTTGCAGGCATGATGCCGCTGGAAATAGAAAAGAACTTCCCGCTGCAATGGAAAAACGATGAAGAGGAAGGTGGAAAGAACCTGCATGAAGAAGAATTTTTGCGGGCGCAGTTGAAAAGGCTTGGCAAAACCGACCTGAAAGTATCTTACACCAAAGTGGTGAATAACCAGGCCGGGCTCGACCTGGTGAATAATATTCATAACCTGCTGACTAACGACCTGAATGTGATCGTATACAATTTTGTGGATATGCTCAGTCATGCCCGTACCGAAATGGAAGTGCTCAAAGAGCTGGCCGGCGATGAAATGAGTTACCGCAGTATTACCACGAGCTGGTTCGAACATTCGCCGCTTCACCAGGCACTGAAAAAAATAGCGGAGAAGAATATCAAGATCGTGCTGGCTACCGACCATGGCAGTGTGCGGGTGAAAACGCCGTACAAAGTGGTGGGCGACAAACAAACCACCACCAACCTGCGGTATAAGCATGGCCGCAATCTTAATTATGAACCCAAAGAAGTGCTGGCCTTCCGTGATCCGAGAGATGCCGGTTTGCCGGTACCCACGATCAATTCGTCTTTTATTTTCGCCAAAGAAGATGGGTTCCTTTGTTACCCCAATAATTATAATTACTACGTAAACTATTACCGCAACACTTTTCAGCACGGCGGGGTAAGCCTGGAGGAAATGATCGTACCGGTGATAAAGATGCAGAGTAAGTAACCGCTTATTGTGGATAAGTACAGGCGTTGTTGCGATGGGTTGTTTTTATTTTTGACCCAATATTTAAAGCGCAGATGAAGTACACCCAATCCACACTATCTAAACTTGAATCCATCACTGAAGAGGCCGGCTATGTATTGCGGTATGAAAGAGGCACATTTCAAAGCGGCTATTGCATCCTCGAAGCCAAGAAAGTGGTGGTGCTGAATAAATTCCTGCAAACGGAAGGCCGTATCAATACCCTGGTCGACCTTATACCTCAACTGGAAGTGGACACTTCCTTGCTTTCAGAAGAATCAAAGAAACTGTACGGAGAGATCATTGCCAACCTCGAAACAGAAGGTAAGTAAACTGAGCAGCTAATTGGTTTTGCCGGAAACAGGCGGCCTGGTTACCGGAAAAACTGATTAACCATTTAACTTTACTGCTGTGACCTGTCCACCCCTTCAAATAACTTTTCTTGGTACCGGCACCAGCAGCGGTGTGCCGATGATAGGCTGCGAGTGTGAAGTATGTACTTCAACAGATAAAAAAGATAACCGCCTCCGCTCCAGTATACTGGTACAATCTGCAAACACCACCCTTGTGGTGGACACCGGTCCCGATTTCCGCTACCAGATGCTGCGCCAAAAGGTAAAGCATATAGATGCCGTGCTGTTTACCCATCCGCACAAAGACCACCTGGCCGGGCTGGATGATATCAGGGCTTATAACTTCTTTACCAAAAAGCCAATGGCGGTATATGCCGACTCACTTACGGAAGAAGCCGTACGCCGTGACTTCTATTACGCTTTCAGCGATACCAAGTATCCCGGAACGCCGGAGCTTGATCTGAATACCATTACCCTTGAACCATTCGTGGTGGGGGATATACCGGTAATTCCCATACTGGTGTGGCACCTGAAAATGCCCGTAATGGGTTTTCGCTTTGGCAGATTTACATATATAACAGATGCCAACAGGATAGATGAACCGGAGAAGGAGAAGATCAGGGGAAGTGACACACTTGTGTTGAATGCATTACGTAAGAAAACACATATTTCTCATTTTTCACTCGATGAAGCGGTCGCCCTGTCAAAGGAGCTGGCAATTCCCAACGCATATTTTACACATATATCCCACCAGATGGGCCTCCATGCCGAAGTGGAAAAGGAACTGACTGCAGGTGTACACCTTGCCTGGGATGGTCTCAGCCTCCGCTTTCCATGAGCGGTAAATTTTGTTGGCTAACGCTTGTTAGTTCGAATGAAAAAACGCTTACCTTGCATTGCCTTTAATGATTGCTTGCCCATTTATTGAAGGTACTGTGCCACCCCTTCCGGTAGCTATCGGTAAATGGAGTGGCACAGTTATTAAAAACACCAACGATTCCTTGTATGAATTTTCAAACGACAGAACTTACTAACCAGGTAGCACAAACAGCAAGAGATTTTGCCAATCAGCATATCAAACCCTACGTAATGGAGTGGGACGAGAGCCAGGAATTCCCGGTACATGTATTTAAAGAGATGGGAAAACTCGGCCTGATGGGTGTGCTGGTACCGCATGAATATGGCGGCGCAGGCCTTTCTTATTTTGAATACAAAACAATTATCGAAGAGATAGCCAAAGTGTGCGGTTCTGTCGGTCTCAGCCTGGCGGCACACAATTCCTTATGTACAGGCCATATCCTGACCTTCGGTAATGAGATGCAAAAGAAAAACTGGCTGCCCAAACTGGCCACTGCCGAATGGATCGGCGCCTGGGGGCTTACCGAAGCCAATACCGGCAGCGATGCGGGCAATATGAAATGCACTGCTGTAAAAGATGGCAACGAATGGGTGATCAATGGTACCAAAAACTGGATCACACACGGTAAAAGCGGCGATGTGGCTGTGGTGATCTGTCGCACCGGCGACCCGCGGACAAAAAATAACTCCACCACCTTCGTGGTGGAAAAAGGCACTTCTGGTTTCAGTGCCGGCAAGAAGGAAAACAAACTCGGTATGCGGGCCAGCGAAACGGCCGAAATGGTATTTGATAACTGCCGTATTCCGGATGCTAACCGGCTGGGCGAAGTGGGTGACGGTTTTAAACAGGCCATGAAAGTGCTGGATGGCGGCCGCATATCTATAGCCTCTCTTGCCCTGGGTATTGCAAAAGGGGCGTATGAAGCTTCGCTGAAATACTCGCAGGAGCGCTACCAGTTTGATCAGCCCATTGCTAACTTCCAGGGTATCTCCTTTAAGCTTGCCGATATGGCTACGGAGATAATGGCTGCAGAACTGCTTACCCTGCAGGCCTGCGACCTGAAAGAACGAAAACAACCCATGACCAAAGAAGCGGCGATGGCAAAATATTATGCCAGTGAAGTTTCGGTAAAAGTGGCCAATGATGCCGTGCAGATATTTGGCGGTTATGGCTATACCAAAGATTTCCCGGTGGAAAAACATTACCGTGATGCCAAACTATGCACCATCGGTGAAGGTACCAGTGAGATACAGAAGCTGGTGATAAGCAGGGAAGTGCTTAAATAGTGAAAAGAGAAAAATGAATAGAGAATAGTTTCAATCCTGCTGCGGCAGGATTTTTTGTTTCCTATCTTTAAAGAGTGAAACGTCCCGGTGTTTACATACTTGTGGCAGCAGCAGCCGTCCTGATGATATTTACGGTTGGATGGTTTGTAAAACGAATGAGCCCCGCTAAATCGGAACCGGCTAAGCTATACCAGGCCAATACCTCAACGCTTCCAGCACCAGATGGGCCCGACGAATCTGTTATTTATGGAAAAACTCTTTTTCAGAAAAATTGCTCTTCCTGCCATCCGCTGTTTAAAAATGACGGGGATATGATGCAGGTAAAAGGCTTTGCTTCACGGGAGCCCTGGACGAACAGGCAAAATGTGTATGCATGGTTGCATAACCCTGATTCTTTTGCCATGAAAAATGAATCTGTCAGGCAGTTACGTAAAGTATTTGGAGATCTAAAGAAGCCAGCTTTTCCTGAACTGACCGCCACGGAGATAGATGCGATCATTGAGTACACTGATTATGCGGCTCAATTGGATAACTGAATGCGGAAAGAAGGGAAGTAAGTGAAATAATAAAATTGTCAAACCTTTAGTACTCTGTTTGCTTTCAACAATTATTAACTTTTTACCATTATCTATTATCTCTCCTATTATCTCACTTCCTGCATCTCCACCAGTTTTTTATAGAAACCATTTTGCGCAAGCAGTTCTTCATGATTGCCTCTTTCCACGATCTTGCCTTTTTGCAGTACAATGATCTCATCGGCATGGCGGATGGTGCTCAGCCGGTGGGCAATCACAATGCTGGTGCGGTTTTGCATCATATTGTTGATAGCATCCTGTACGAGGCGTTCGCTTTCAGTATCGAGTGAGGAAGTGGCTTCATCCAGTATCAGTATCGGCGGATTCTTTAATACTGCCCTGGCAATGGTCAATCGCTGCCTTTCACCGCCGCTGAGTTTGGTACCGCGGTCGCCGATATTGGTGTCGTACCCGTTTTCTTTTTTGATGATGAACTCATGCGCATTGGCAATTTTTGCAGCATTGGTGATCTGTTCATCGGTGCTGTGATGACTGCCAAGGGCAATATTATTGCCGATAGTGTCATTGAAAAGGATGGGTTCCTGTGTTACAATACTCATCAGGCTGCGTACCGAGTGGAGTGAATAATCTTTTATGTTGATACCATCAATCAGCACCTCGCCGCCTGTCACATCATGAAAGCGGGGAACAAGGTCTGCCAGCGTGGATTTGCCGGCACCCGATGAACCGACCAATGCAATGGTCTGCCCTTTTTTTACGGTGAGGTTGATATTATCAAGTATCACTGCATCAGCATAGGCGAATGTTACATTCCTGAATTCTATTTTATCAGTAAAAGCGGTAAGCTGTTTGCCATTGGGATTATCATCAACCGTAACCGGTGTTGTCAGTATTTCTTCAATACGGGCAATAGCCGCACCGCCTTTACGCATATTACTGAAGGAAGTGGATAACGACTTCGCAGGATTAATGATGTTATAAAAAATACCGAGAAAGCCGAGAAAGGCAGAGGCTTCGAGCAATTCACCACGAAGCACCAGCCGGCCACCATAATATAACACCAGGGTAAACAGCAGCACACCGAGCACTTCCGAAAGTGGAGAGGCAAGGTCTCTTTTATAAGCGATCTGGTTTTTGGCTTCGAGCAGTTCCTCACTGGTTTTGAAAAAACGATTTCTCAGCAGTTTTTCAATATTGAAAGCTTTTATCACACGCAGTCCGCCAAGGGTTTCATCAATAATAGAAAAGGTCTCGCCGTTTTTGCGGGCCACTTGTTCGGAATGGCGTTTCAGCGATTTGGTCACCCGGCCGATGACCAGTCCCAGTACCGGTATCAGGATCAGTATGAACAGGGTGAGTTTTACACTGATCAGAAAAAGAACGGTCAGCGTTACGATAATGGTGAGCGGGTCCCTTATCCACCCTTCCAGTGTACCTACCACAGAGCCCTCCACTTCACCCACATCATTGGCCATTCGGCTCATAAGATCGCCTTTTCTTTTTTCCGTAAAAAAACCGATTGGCAGGCGCAGGGTTTTGTCGTACAGTTCTTCCCGGAGCTGGTTTACCACTTTATTCTTCAGGGGATTCAGAATGTAATAAGAAAGGTAGAGGAAGATGTTTTTGAGGACGATGAATACCATCATCAGGATACAGATAAAACCAAGCGTGGGTACTTTACCCCGTTTATCCAGTGAATTGTTCAAAAAATCGTTTACAGACTGGATGATAATATTATTTGAGCTTTTAATGCCCGCCTCACCGGTAAATATGAGCTGCAGAAAGGGCATCAGCATACCGATAGAAATAATGGAGAATAAAATACTGAGTAAGGTGAACAGGAAATACAGTACGATCTTTCCTTTATAGGCGCCGAGGTATCTGAAGATCCGGGAATATTGTTTCATTCGTAAAAATGCTTCTGCTGCAAAGCCGCAAAGTAACTAATTTTACGACGCCTGCCGAAGCTTTAACAAGGGCGGGCCATAAACATCACAAGCTATGGAAGAAGGTAAAAGGCAGAAACAAATAGCCGGGTTGCTGAATGAGGAGATGAATGGCATATTTCAGCGGCTGGGACTGAATATGATCAACGGGGGAATGGTGTCTATTTCGGCGGTGAAAGTGACACCCGACCTGCTGGAAGCCCGCTTTTACCTCAGTTTCTTCCAGGTGAATGATGTGCCTGCTGCGCTTAAAAAGATAGAAGACCGCCACCATGAGATCAAAAAGGAACTGGCCGCAAAAGTGCGGCACCAGCTGCGCAGCATACCTGTGCTGAAGTTTTTCCAGGATGATACGCTTGACCATGTATTTAAAATGGAAGAGCTTTTTAAGAAGATCGAAAATGAAAAGACAGGAAAAAAAGGGCTGGATGAATAACGGCATTAACTTCTAAACTGCACAACGTTTGACCTTTCTTTTTGCCTGGCGTTATTTTAAAGCAAAGAAATCCACGAATGTGATCAACATCATTTCGTGGGTCAGTATTCTTGCCATCATATTCGGCACAGCGGCACTGATTGTGGTACTCAGCGTATTTAACGGGTTTGAAGGATTGGTGAAATCGCTTTACTCTTCTTTTTATACAGATATTAAAATATCTCCCGCCTCCGGCAAAACGGTGATCATCACCGCTGAACAGCTCGCAAAACTAAAGTCTGTCAAAGGCATTAAAAATTTTTCATTGGTGCTGGAAGAAAAAGCGCTGGTGCAGAATGGCGATTACCAGTCGGTGATCTACCTGAAAGGAGTGGATGCAAACTACCGCTATACAGCCGGGGTGGCTAACCATCTGGTAAACGGGCAATACGACCTCGGCAATGAGGATGCTCCCAGGCTTATAGTTGGAGTTGGCGTGGAAGGGGCACTGGGTATTTATGCCGACCGGAATATTTACCCGCTGAAGATCTACCTGCCCAGGAAAAGCACATCGGTGCAGATCAACCTGCTGGAAGATATCTCAAATGATACGATCCGCTCTTCAGCGGCATTTATGATTCAGCAGGATTTTGATAATAAATATGGCATCACCAATATCGATTTTATGCGGCGGGCGCTGAAGGCGGGTGCAGATGAGTACAGCGGTGTGGAAATAGCGCTGAAAGACCCCTCAGATGCGGGTGCAGTAAAAAGAGAACTGAAAAGCCGGTTTGACAGCAATTACCTGGTGCAGGATAAATATGAGCAGAACCGCAGTCTTTATTCAGTGATGAATGTGGAGCGGTGGTTTATCTATGGTGTGTTATCCCTGATACTGGTGGTGGCAGCTTTTACCATGATCGGCGCACTGACCATGCTGGTGCTGGAAAAAAGAAAGGACATCAGTGTGCTGAATGCACTGGGTGCAAACAGGAGTTTTGTACAGCGTGTCTTCCTGAATGAAGGCCTGCTGCTGGCACTGATCGGTGGCGGTATCGGTATGTTGCTGGCCTTCATATTCGCCTGGCTGCAAACCACTTTTCACCTTATCCCGTTGCAGGGAGGCTCCTTCCTTATATCACATTATCCTGTGAAGCTGAAACTGACCGACTTCCTGATGGTGGGTGCCACCGTATTGGTGATCGCATTGATCGCATCCTGGTTTCCTTCCCGGAAAGCCGCCAGGCAGCAGTTTTCTCTCCGGAGTGAATGATGAATGGGAAACTGGTCTTTTTGGAACCCTGACAATCTCCAAATCACTTCATTTCCAAATTTCCAAATCAATCAATAATCTCCCAAGGTCTCCGGAAGCTGGCTGAGTGCTTTGGCCAGTTGTTCATCGTTGGGGGCGATGCCATGCCATTCGTGGGTGCCTTCCATGAAGTCGACTCCCTTACCCATAGCCGTATGCATCATGATGGCGATGGGCTGTCCCTGGCGGGTCATGGTCTTGGCTTTTTCAAGCGTGGCCACCACTTCATCCATATCGTTGCCATTCATTTCGAGGGTAAGCCAGCCAAAGGCTTTGAATTTATCACCGATATTACCGAGTGCCATCACTTTATCGGTGGGGCCGTCGATCTGCTGGCCGTTCCAGTCGATAGTGGCAATGAGGTTATCAACCTTATGGTGAGCGGCAAACATTACTGCTTCCCAGATCTGGCCTTCGTCAAGCTCGCCATCACCGTGCAATGAATAAACAAGGGTGTCTTCGCCGTTCAGGCGTTTGGTCAGGGCGGCGCCGATAGCCACACTCATTCCCTGGCCAAGTGAACCGGAGGCGATACGAACGCCGGGCAGGTGTTCGTGGGTGGCAGGATGGCCCTGCAGCCGGGTGTTGAGTTTGCGGAAAGTAGCCAGTTCCTTTACATCAAAATAGCCGGAGCGGGCTAGCACGGAATAGAAAACCGGGGAAATATGACCGTTAGACAGTACAAAAACATCCTCACCGGGTGCATCCATAACAAAGGCCGGATTATGCTTCATCACCTTGAAATACAAGGCGGTAAGAAAGTCGGCACAACCCAGTGAACCGCCCGGATGACCACTACTGGCGCCATGTACCATACGAACAATATCTCTGCGTACCTGCGATGCAATAGCGGTAAGTTCTGCCATAAAAGATTAGCTTTTTTTAAACTTTTTGTATCTTGCCGGTCAAATCCGGGTGTGCTGCAAATGTGCACACTTTTTTGATACAAAATCCACCTGTCGTTTCTGACCACTTCCGAACTCTGATTATCCTGTGCAATTCATGATTATTTAATGGGCAATACCATTAAAAATGTGAATTACTTGTGAAAATCCACAGTTTAAGACCTATTTTTGCACCCAGTTAAAAGCTGCTTAGATGCTTGATATATTATTGACAGCCTCGGTTTCTTTCATCATCACGTTCCTGGCGATTCCCGTGGTAATGCAGGTGGCTGAAAAAAAGAAATTGTTCGATATTCCCGATGAAAGGAAGGTACACACCCGGCTGGTGGCATCCCTTGGCGGCGTAGGCATTTTCGGCGGCTTTATCCTGGCTTCCCTTTTATCTGTACAGGGCTACCTGAACCCTGAGTTTCAATACTTTTTCGCGGCAGCGGTGGTTATCTTCTTCCTTGGGTTGAAGGATGACCTGATGATCCTCTCGGCCAGCAAGAAATTTATCGGCCAGATCATTGCCGCCTCCATACTTATACACCTGGGTGGTATCCGGCTCGACAGTATGTACGGACTGTTTGGTTTTGAACAACTGCCCGAGGGCTTTGGACTTGCACTTTCCTATCTGACCATCATTGTTATTATTAATTCATTTAACCTGATAGACGGGGTCGATGGGCTGGCAGCCAGTCTTGGTGTGCTGACCATGATGGTGTTTGGTACCTATTTCTTTGCCGTCGATTTCCAGGCCTATGCCCTGATGGCCTTTGCCATGGCAGGCAGCCTGGTGGCTTTTCTTATTTTCAACCATCACCCGGCCAAGATATTCATGGGCGACTCTGGTTCGCTGATGATCGGGCTGATCAATTCCATCCTCGTTATTAAGTTTATCAATGTGGCACATATGCCGGCCGTTTCGGTGCCGCTTACTTCTTCTGTGGCAATAGGTTTTGCCATACTGATAGTGCCCCTGCTGGATACCTTGCGTGTTTTTGCCATCCGTATTCTCAATGGCAAGTCGCCCTTTACTCCCGACAGGAACCACCTGCATCACCTGCTGCTCGACAGGGGCCTCAGTCATGCAGCCGTTACCTTTACCTGTGTGGGTATGAATGTGGGTTTTATCCTGCTCGCCTGGCTGGGTAAATCACTCGGATCAACCACCCTGTTGCTCATTATGCTTAGCATCGCCTTTTCAGGATTGGCTCTATTGTATTATTATAAAAGACCCCGCCGCTCACTCGTGGTGGCCAAAACGGAAGATGGCACTGCAAGGCTGAAGACAAGCCCCAAAGTGGTGACACTGGCCAAGGAAGCACAGACAGCAGAAAAGAAAAACTGATTCAGCAAAAAGCATATCGGCCCGGTTGGTAAAAACTGACCGGGTCTTTTTTTTCATACGGCTCTTTCATAGATTTGCATCCCCTCACACGCAGGTATACAGGCCTGCAGGGCGTCTATACAAAATAAAAAAACGATTATGGGAGAAGATGTTGCCTCAATTATCGCCTCGGCCGAAGACCACATGAAAAAGGCTATCTCGCACCTCGAAACAGAGTTAATTAAGATCAGGGCAGGAAAAGCCAACCCACAAATGCTTGATGGTATCATGGTGGATTATTACGGAGCACCAATGCCCATCAACCAGGTGGCCAATATCAGTGTAATGGATGCCCGCACCCTCAGCATTCAGCCCTGGGAGAAAAATATGCTCCAGCCGATCGAGAGGGCCATCATTGCCGCCAATATCGGGGTCAACCCCCAGAACGATGGCGCATTGATACGCATCTTCCTTCCCCCGCTTACCGAAGAAAGAAGAAGGGAACTGGTAAAAAAATGTCACGGAGAAGGTGAGCACAGCAAAGTGGCCATCCGCAATATCCGCAGGGATGCCATTGAGCATATCAAGAAATTGCAGAAGAATGGTTTGAGTGAAGATGCTGCCAAAGATGCAGAAGATGAAGTGCAGTCCGTAACCGACAAGTACACAGCAGGTGTTGAAAAGCATCTCGCGGCAAAAGAAAAGGAGATCATGTCTGTATAATACAGGCGCAATATTTATTCTGGCAAAGAAGCAACATCATCCGGTGTTGCTTTTTTCTTTTCGGGCCTGTTTGCCATATATACTCCGGCCAGGATAATCAGCAGACTGACCACTTCCATCCAGGTTACCGGTTCATTGTCCCATAATCCCCAGGACAGTGCCACAAACGGGATACCATAGGTAACCAGCGAGGCAAACAAACCACCGGCTTTTTGCACCACTATATAAAATAAGGCTGTTGCAATAGCACTGCCCACCACGCCCAGGGCTACTGCGGACAACACCGCATTTCCGGTTACCTTATTGGAAAAATCGAGCTGGAAAAAACCCTGCTGCCACAATACAATACCGGTGGGGATGGTCATGCAGGCCAGCGACACCGTGGCCGTATGGATCGGGTTCACCCCTTTCAGGTAATGGCTTACCATATTGATGTTGATCCCGTACAGCAACGTGGCCAACGGTATCATCAGCATAAAACCGATATTGGAAAAGCTGATCGTCCGCTCGCCGGTAAGGGCCGGTGCCAGTATGAGCAGCACCACACCGAGGAAGCCGATCAGCACACCGGTAATCTTTTGCCGCACGATCCTGTCTTTGAAAAATGTAATACCGATCACCACCACACAAATCGGTGTAAGTGAATTAAGGATGCCACCGATGGAGCCATCGATCTTCGTCATGGCGATGGCAAAAAGGAAGGCAGGGAGCAGGTTGCCGAAAACGGCACTCAGTATCACCGTTCCTGTCTTTGCACGGGGCACCTTACTGATATGAAAGAAGGCAAGGGGAACAAATACCAGTCCGGCAGAAAAGATACGCAACGCAGCAATTTCAATCGCACTCAACCCGGCAGCGCTGTCTTTCATCAGCTTAAACGAACTGCCCCAGATGATACAAAGGATAAAATAGATGCCCCAGCGAAGAAGGTTTTTGTTCATAAAGCGCAGCAAAGGTAGGGAAGGGGATACAAGTTATGAGTTACGAGTTATGAGTTACGAGTTACGACATGCGGGGCTTACGAATGCTGGCTTGAAACCCGCAACCCGGGGTTCTACTCATAACTCGTAACTCAAAACTCATAACTCTTCCCTTTGTATCTTGCAATCAAATAACTCCTCATGGCAAAAATCAAACTGGCCGACATCTCCACCCGTGCCCCCAAAGACTGGGACAAAGCCGAAACCAAAGCAAAGACACTTAAAATAACAGAGGAACTGGATGAACTGCAAAACCTCTTATTTGCCGAAGGCAAACACTCCATACTCGTGGTGATACAGGGAATGGATGGCAGCGGTAAAGACGGCGTGATCCGCAACGTGCTGGGCAATATGAACCCGCAAGGGGTAACGGTAAAGTCGTATAAAGCGCCAACGGCAGAAGAACTGTCGCACGACTTTCTCTGGCGGATCCATCACCACGCCCCGGCAAAGGGGATGATACAGGTATTTAACCGCAGTCATTACGAAGATATACTGGTAACGAGGGTGCATAAATGGTGTGATGATGAAACAGCCCGCATGCGGATGAACGCCATCAATGATTTTGAAAAACTGCTGCAGGAGCATAACAACACACATATCCTGAAATTTTACCTGCACGTATCACCGGAAGAGCAGCACCAGCGGCTGAGTGAACGCATGAAGGACCCGGCCAAAATGTGGAAGTACAATGAAAAGGATTTTGATGAAGCCAAACTCTGGGATGTATACATGGCTATGTACGAAGACTGCTTCAACAATTGCGATCAGCCCGCCTGGACCATCGTGCCGGCCGACCAGAACTGGTACAAGGAATATATCATTGCCACACAACTGCGAGACCTGCTCACGGGCCTTAATATGCAGTTCCCAGGCCTGAAGAAATAGGCATTTGCCGCCCGGTTATATTAAAACGGAATGCCATATTTTTACATACTTCCCGCCCTTGAAAGCTTGTAACATATTCAATCATCTAAAACCAATCTTGTTATGGGCATGCTTAAAGAATTCAAGGAATTTGCCATGAAAGGCAATATTGTTGACCTCGCCGTAGCCGTTGTGATCGGCGGTGCATTCGGCAATATCGTAACCAAGTTCAACGAAAGTGTTATCAGCCCGATCATCGCTTTGATCATGGGTAAAGGAGGTATTACCGAGGTAACCGTTACAGCCGGGAAAACTGTTTTCCCCATCGGACTTTTTCTCCAGGCGGTGATTGATTTTATCCTGATCGCATTTGTATTATTCCTGATGGTGAAAGCCATAAATTCAATGAAGAGGAAAGAAGCAGAAGCTCCCGCTGCACCACCGGCCACACCGGAAGACATTCAGCTGCTGCGTGAAATAAGAGATTCCCTGAAAAAATAACGTGGAAAAACGGCCTCCCCCAAAAGGCCTGTTTCCCTTACTTTTGTCAGTCCTGTGGGTAAGCGTGTAGCACCTCCACAGGACTTTTATTTTCTGATCCTTTAACCGATTCAAGTGCAGAATACCTCGTACCAGATCAAACTACCGCAATTTGAAGGCCCTTTCGACCTGCTCCTCTTCTTTATCGAAAGGGATGAACTGGATATATATAATATACCCATCACGAAGATCATCAACGACTTCATGGATTATATCCACCAGAGTGAGGAACTGAATATTGAACTCAGCAGTGAGTTTATCCTCTTCATCTCCACCCTCATGCGTATCAAAGCAAAAATGCTGCTGCCACGCAAGGAACTGGATGCACAGGGCAACGAGATAGACCCGAGGGAAGAACTGGTAAACAAAATACTGGAGTACAAACGCTTCAAAGAAGCCAGTGCACAAATGGCCGAAATGGAAGCCATGCGCATGCTGATGGTAAAGCGGGGCAACATACAGCGGGAACTTTCAATGGTGGGTGAAGAAGCCGGTGAGGGCACCGAAATACAGAACATCACCCTGTTTAAACTGATGCGGGCCTTTGAACGGGCCATGCAGAAATACAGCGACCGGATGAACCGGCCCGTGCACACCGTGGTGCAGTATAACTATACCATGGAAGCCAGCCGCGACCAGATGCTGAGCCAGGCAAGGATGCAGAAAACGCTGGCATTTGAAAAGATATTCGACCAGTGTGAAAACAGGGTGCACGCCATCTTCCTGTTTCTTTCGCTGCTGGAACTGGTGCAGCAAAAATTCCTGAAGATCATGATCGGGGAGGGGAAGAACAATTTTATCATTGAATACAATGAACCGGAAAACAGGCTGGCCGAACTGGGAGAAGAAGAAGCAGGTGTATAGCACACAAAAACCAACCAATCATTATAATTAAAACTGTCAATCATGAAAAGATCAGCAACAGCCAACTGGAAAGGCTCCGGAAAAGACGGAAGCGGTAAACTGCTAACCCAGTCCGGGGTGATCAAAAATAAAAACTACGATTTCAAAAGCCGTTTTGAAGACGGTACCTATACCAACCC
>JAEUVM010000275.1 GCA_016787125.1 Chitinophagaceae bacterium
CCACCAGCGATCTGTTGGGTAACCTCCGGATTTATAATGTTACGGCAGATATGGGTGCTTATGAGTATCAAAACAATATCGCCAGCGGCACGGGTACCCGCATTTATGTAGATGCTACCGCCGCACCCAATGGCGATGGCAGCAGTTGGGCTACTGCTTATAATAATCTCCAGACAGCTTTGACTTCGGCGAGGCTCTGTACCAATATCAATGAAATATGGGTGGCCAAAGGCACCTACAAACCTACATCCGGCACCGACAGAACGATCTCCTTTGTACTGGTGCCCAATGTATCGATCTATGGCAGTTTTGCAGGCAATGAAACAGATACCAGCCAGCGTACTGCTGCGGTAATGGCCGCCAACCCTACTATATTGAGCGGGGATATTGATGGTGTGCCGGATGTGGTATCCGGCAGCGGAAGCACACTTGTTATTTCGGGCAATACCGGCAACAGTCACCATGTAATTTATAGCAATACCAGCGGTGTAGTAACTGCGGGCAACTCCCGGCTGGATGGATTTACCATTACAGGGGGTAATGCAAACGGGCTATCTCCGGCCAATTTCGGTGGCGGCATCTGTTTGATTGGTTCAGGCTGTCGAATAAGAAATGTTACGTTCACAGGTAATAATGCAACAATCGGAGGCGCAATCTCAGGCTCTTACCATACGCTCGATCTCGGCAATGTTAGTTTTATAAAAAACAACGCCGGAGTGGGTGCCGGGGTGAATTTTCAGGGTGCCAGCGTAATTCTCAATACGGTCAGCTTTACGGATTGCAAAGGAGGACTCGGCGGCGCATTGAATTGCGAAGATGGTACTGCAATTGCCACCAACGTAACTTTTTCAAACAATTACGCCGCCGGGGAAGGGGGCGGAATAAGGGCAATCACTTCTGTTGTGTCGCTTAGCAGTGTTAGCTTTTCCAACAACAGTTCGGTTTCATATGGAGGCGGAGTGCATATGTATGGAGGTGACTTAACCATCAACAAAACGAATTTTATAAACAATTTTTCCGATAGAGACGGGGGAGGCATTTACCAATATTCGGGTGACGCACAAATAGACCGTTGCTTTTTCATGAACAATACGGCAGATAATGGCGGAGGAATTTTTTATGAAGGAACGTCCTCCAAGTTGCGCAATATTGTTTTTTGGGGTAATCATGCAACGCAAAAGGGTGGAGCCATCCATTACTATAATGTAGCAGGCTCTGCCGACTCCAGAGTTTACTTTGCTACCCTGACAAACAATACGGCATCGCTTGATGGAGGTGCCATATTTTGTAATAGCTCTTCGATAGATTTTATTGCCTCTATTTTGTGGGGGAATAAACGAGGTACAGATGAGAACAATATCATAGGTGGTTGTTTTCCCAACGGTTGCAATGTTGCCAACTCGCCAAATTACAGCCCCTGGAATATTGATGAGAACCCTTTATTCGTAGATGCGGCCAACCCTGCGGGTACGGATGGAATATTGGGCACAGCAGATGATGGCCTGGCATTGTCTCCCTGCTCACCTTCCATTAACTATTTACCGTACCCCTACACCGTTGAATCAGGAGCTTACCTGAGTTGGTATCCTACTACCATTACGCAGGATATAACGGGTAACACACGTAAACTTAACAACTATGCAGATATGGGTGCGTATGAAAACAGCTCGCCGGGGCTTGGCTTACCCACTGTATACACTTCAAAAACACAGGATATAGCCGATACGGTATTTATGGAACCCGGCTGTAAAATAATGGCCAAAATAGTACCCGACCCAACAGCCAGCGGAGTGAATGTACTGGCGGGTAATGTGGAAGTAAAAGAGTGGGTGGAAACAGCGCCTTTCACTATGGTACGCAGGCATTACCAGGTTACGCCGGCTAATAATTCCAGCACAGCAAAGGGCAGGGTTACCCTGTACTTCACACAGGAAGATTTTGATGTCTTTAATGCGAGTGGGAACCCGGTGCAATTGCCCAACACTCCCCTCAGTAGTAACCCGAAAATTGCCAATATCGAGGTGGTAAAGTATTCCGGCAGTTCGCCCGATGGCCTGCCCGGTGGCTACCCGGCGCAAACACCCGTGATCATTCCTAACTCTGCATTAAAGATCTGGTGGTTAGGTACGGTCTGGTCCATCAGCTTTGATGTAACAGGTTTCTCCGGGTTCTTTATCAAAACAGCCGGTGTTACATTACCTGTTAAACTGCTTTCTTTCACAGGCAAAAGCACCACATCAGGTAACCTGCTCAATTGGAAAACAACCAATGAAGTCAACTTCAGTCATTTTGAAATAGAACGGAGTACGGATGGAAGACAGTTTGCAAAGATTGGTACCATGAATTCCAACACTTCCGGTAATTATGAGTTTCCCGATGCTGTGGTTAATTCAGCAGCACAATATTATTACCGCCTTCGGATGGTGGATCGTGATGGAAAATTCACGTATTCCAATATCATCCGCCTGGGCAGTTTTAATCCTGCAAAAACATTCGTGGGAGAAGTCTATCCTAACCCCAGCAACGGAACCAGCTTCTTCGAGGTTAATACGGTTGAAAATTCCGGCTGGACGGTCACCGTGGTGGATGCAATGGGCAGGGTAGTACACAGTTTTACCAAAAGCCTGGCAAAAGGAAATCATATCATCCCGGTAGATAATCTTCAGCAGGGAATCAATTATATCAAAATCGAATCAGGCAATGTGCATGAATTCAGAAAAGTAGTAAAGATGTAAGAATGGTGGGGATGAATCATTTCATGTAATGCTATATCAATAAAACTGATTCACTCTTCCGCCAGTTAGTTTAATTCGTTCCCTGTAGCTGAAGACCCCGGCAATAATTGTCGGGGTCTTTACTTTTTTGCGATAGCAAGGTGAACTGGTTGTACTGCTATTCACTTTATTTATGCGCAATCTTTTTTAGCCGCTTAAAGACGTTATATGTCATTAATGCACAACTTTGCACCTTATGAATATCGGTTTCGACGCCAAGCGGGCTTATCACAATGGTACAGGACTGGGGCATTACAGCCGCACCCTGCTGCAATTGCTCGATACCCACCACCCGGAACACGATTATTTTTTATTTAACCCAAAACCATCCACCCGCTTCACTGTAACGGGAGATCATATTCACGAAGTATTGCCAACCGGCTTTTTTGATAAAACCTTTTCAGCCGCCTGGCGCAGCAGTTGGGTGAAGAAAGACCTCCGCAGGCTGAAGATTGATCTTTACCACGGCCTCAGTCATGAAATACCGGCAGGCATACATAAAACCGGCATCCGCTCAGTGGTCACCATCCACGACCTGATACATGAGCGCCACCCGGAACAATACAATGCCATTGATGTAAAAATCTACTCCCGCAAATTCCGCTATGCCTGCGCCCATGCAGACAAAGTGATCGCCATCAGCGAACAGACAAAGAAAGACATCATTGATTTTTATAAAACACCGGAAGAAAAGATCGTGGTGTGCTACCAGAGTTGCAACCCGGCCTTTGGCAATATCCAGGGCGAAGAGGAAATGCAGTCTGTGAGAAAGAAATATGCATTACCACCTCAGTACTTTCTGTACGTAGGCTCCATCATTGAGCGGAAAAACCTGCTGAACATCGTGAAGGCGATTTTTTTGCTGCGTAATGAACTTACCATTCCGCTGGTGGTGATAGGAGAGGGAGGCCGCTACAAGCAACAGGTGATGGATTTCATCAAACAAAACCGGCTGGAAGAAAAGATCATCATTCTTTCCGACAGTGCAGCTGCCAAACAAGAGATCGGTTTTAGACAAGCCACCGATTTTCCGGCAATCTACCAGATGGCCACCGCCATGATCTATCCTTCCTTTTTTGAAGGTTTTGGTATACCCGTGCTGGAAGCATTGTGGAGCAGGCTGCCGGTGATCACCTCGAATGTATCCTGCCTGCCGGAAGCGGGTGGCCCGGGGGCTTATTATGTAAACCCGGCCAATGCAGAGGAGATCGCTGCCGGTATGCAGAAGATCTATACTGACCCTGCCTTTGCTGATGAAATGCGGGAGAAGGGGCTGGCACATGCCCGCAGTTTTGCTCCTGAACTTTACGTAAACAATATGATGAACATTTATAAAAGCGTATGCCGGTAGATTTTGAACAGGATATTCTCCATTGCCTTGAAGTACTGAAAAACGGCGGACTGATTCTTTACCCCACCGATACGGTATGGGGCATTGGTTGCGATGCCACCAACCCGGAAGCCGTGGAGAGGGTATACCAATTAAAGCAGCGGCCCGACTCAAAGGCAATGATCGTACTGGTGGCCGATGAGCGGGATATACTGCAATACGTGGCCGCACCGGATATGGAAGTATTCGACTACCTCGACCAGGTCAGCCGACCCACCACCGTAATCTATGAAGGGGCTATCGGCTTTGCCGAAAACCTGGTGGCGGCAGATGGCAGCATCGCCATCCGTATTTGCAAAGAAGAATTTTGCCGCCATCTTATCAAGCGGTTCCGTAAGCCCATCGTGTCCACCTCCGCCAATTTATCCGGACAGCCTGCCGCCAAAAACTTCGGTGAAATTTCAGACGATATCAGGAAAGGAGTGGGGTATATCGTGACCCACCGGCAGGATTATACCCGGCCAGCCAGCCCATCGCAGTTGATAAAATGGGAGAATGGAAAACTGGTGATCTTGCGCAGTTGATCAAACAAATACCCGAAAATGAAACAGATATTACTTATTCATTTTCAATAGATTTAATAACCTCATCTATTTTTTTACTCTCAAGATTATTTTTCTTCAACACCACCTTTATAAGGTCCAGGTAGTATTGGGCGTGATCAAGCGTGAGTATCAGGTCGGTAGCACTTGTTTTTCGGTAAAGCGCCAATACTCTTTCCGCCAATCCTTCCAACAGGCGCAGGCTTTTTTCTGTTTTTCCTGCCTCCAGTAAGATACCTGCCACCCGGCTGGTGTTCGGTGATACCGGTAATGCGGGTGTATCAAACAGGTCGGCCACCTTTTCTGCCCACTTGGCAGCCTCGGCCAGGCGGCCTTTTTCCTGGTGCTGCGCTGCCACGAGGTAATATACTTCCATAATGGCCGCATCAAAATCATTGGCAAGGGTAATACTGGTATTGCTGAACGAAAACGTGGGTATAAACTCTTTTGCCAGGTAGTTTTCGGTG
>JAEUVM010000303.1 GCA_016787125.1 Chitinophagaceae bacterium
ATTACTACCGGCTCCCTTTTAAACTCAAAAACTAAAAAAAAGTATGAAAAAGCTACTTGTGGCATGCCTGGGCATGTCTGTCCTCCTTTTCTCCTGCAAGAAAGATGATGTAACGCCACCTCCACCGGATCCCGCTCACACAATTACAGGTATCAGTCCAGCCACCGGCCCCAAAAACACCGTGGTTACTATTACCGGCACCGGCTTTGGCACCAGTACCGCCGCATTGAAAGTATATTTTAATGGTGTGCAGGGTACGGTACAAACGGCCACTGCCACCAGTATCACCGCCACTGTTCCACCGGGGGCAGGTACCGGCGCTGTAAAAGTGGAAAAGAGCGGTGTGCAGGTTACCGGGTCTGTGTTTACCTACCAGGGAAATGGATGGACAAGTTCAATTACACTCAGCGGCGCTGCCACCACGCTGAACCATCCATCGGGTATTGTTAGAGATGCCAGTGGCAATCTTTTTGTATGCGACCGTGATAATCATCGTATCTTAAAAATGACTGAAGCTGGCGTTACATCCGTATTTGCCGGAAGTGGTACACCTGGCCTGATTAACGGTACCGGCACGGCAGCAGCATTTAACGAACCCTATTGCATAACGATTGATGGCTCGGGCAATTTATACGTAGGCGACAGAATGAATAATGCGATAAGGAAAATAACAGCGGCCGGCGTTGTAACCACCCTTGCAGGAAACGGTGCCAGCGGAAGCGCCGATGGAACAGGCAGTGCTGCCACCTTTGCAGAACCCCTGGGTATTGGCATTACCAGCGCCGGTAATTTATATGTGGCAGACTATGGCAATCAAAAAATAAGAAAGATAACACCTGCCGGTGTGGTTACCACCGCTGTAACGGGTTATATGTGTTTTGGTATAGCCATCAGTGGCAGCAATATCTACTTTACCAACTACTTTCAAAACCGTGTGTATGTAGTGGCCGAAGGTTCTAACACACCTTCACTGGTGGCGGGAGATGTGGCTTCGGGCAATACAGATGGCACCGGCGCTGCGGCCCGCTTCAATATTCCAGCCGGTATTACAACTGATGGTTCAGGAAATTTATACATTACTGAAACAGGAAACCACCGTATACGGAAAATCACATCCTCCAATGTGGTAACAACCATTGCTGGCTCTACCTTGGGTAATACGGATGGCAGCGGCACCACAGCACAATTTGACGGACCGATTGCTGCTACAGGAGATTTCAGCAACGGTATTTTGTACATTGCCGACTTTTATAATAACAAGATCAGGAAAGTAATCATCGATTAAACCCTATCAGGATGATAAGCAAACAGGAACTCTGGCCCAAAGAAGGCAAACTGAAAAAAGGATTGATCATTCTTGGCATTGTAGTGGTGACAGCACTCCTGATCACCCTGCTGGAAGAAAAGACAACATTTAAGCATACCAAACGCATACCGATGCTGATCGCTTTTCTGTGCATCGGGGTATGGCTTTACCAGCCGGCAAAAAAGAAGGAGGAAACATCATGAAAAAAGTATTTGCCTTCCTGGGCCTTGGCACACTGGTGGCGGCCACAGCTATTACTTTTTCCAACAGTTGGATCGCACCGGATATCAACCGCTGGCAGATGCGCATCACGGGTGAACCGTCTTATTACCCGGCACTCACCATTTTTATACTGGTATTGCCGCCATTGATCGTGCTGGTGCCGTTGAAATACTGGTGGGACAGGAAGCAACGAAACACCGTATAATCACCGGGCTGCACCAACCCGGCATACAGAACAGAACATTCCGGTACCCGCAGAAAGATCCTCCCCGTGAAAGGATCTTTTAGCGCATCCGGATACGTGGACGCAATGTTGAAAAACACTGTTGGAAACCAATTATAATAAACAGAGATTCGTCAACCATTTTTATTCAGCCAAACCTACTACTCCCGGCATGAAAAAAAACACCTACCACCATCTGCTGATGCTGCTGACAGCATTATGCAGTACCATTTTCCTGCAAACAATGCAGGCACAGGATTGCGGCTGCCCCGGCGCCACCATGGACCGCATCGAACAGGTAAGAGATAATAACGACAGCGCCGCCCTGCAAAAGCTGATGGGCGAATGGCGCAACAGTTCCAATAAGAACTGCAGGGTATTTGCCTTTACACTTGATGTATGGCAACTGATCAGCAACCGGAAGATCGATACCGTTCTTTCCATTATACAGGAACAGGAAAAATATGTAAACAGTTTGCCTTGCAAAGAACAGCACCTTACACAGGCTTATCTCAACTACACCCGTTATTACAAACGAAAGAATGATTTTGAAAACATGTCTGTCTGGGTGTATAAAGCCCTGCAACATGCGGAAGCACAAAAAGACAGGGAAGGTGAACTGCAGGCGGTAAAAGACCTGGTGTATCTCTTCACCCGGCAAAACGAAGATGAAAAGATACCGGCTTATGTAAAGAGGGCAGAGAAGATCATCGCCGGGCTGCCCGAAAATTATCTTACCGGTGAGCACTACAACTGGCTGGCTTTTGAATATGAAACCTGGTACACCCGTGAACAGCGAATGAGCCTGGTGGATTCCGGTGCTGCTTTTGCAGATAAGGCCATTGTGTTCAGTAAAAAATACCAGGACCCGGAACAGCTTACACAATCCTTCCGGGCATTCGAAGCATTCTCCTATCACCGGGGCAACCTGCGGCAGGCCGTAGCCTATATGGATTCGGCCCTGTTTTATGCACGACAGATAAAAGTGAATACCAGTCTTGGCAGTTTGTACCTCGCCAAATCATCCGACCTGCTCGACCTGGGTGAAAAGGAAGAAGCCATGCGCTGGACAGACAGCAGTATCTTTTATGCAGAAAAAGATTTTAAACATACACCCGGCACGGTGAATGTTTACCTGCAAGCTTCGCAGATATATGAAGCGGCCGGTAACCTGCCGAAAGCCTTTGCAGTATTTAAAACTTACGAACATCTTAAAGACAGCCTGTTCACCCTGCAGCGTTCAGAAAAGATCAATGAACTGGAACAGCAGTATAATAAGGTGAAAAATGAAAAGACCATCAAAGAACTGGCGCAGCAAAAACGTATCTATATCCTGCTGGCATTGGCGGGCCTGCTGGCATTGATCGGTCTTATCTTCTTTATCCGCCAGCAATCATTGCGTAATAAACAAAAGATACTGGAAACAGAGCAGCGGCTGAA
>JAEUVM010000333.1 GCA_016787125.1 Chitinophagaceae bacterium
GATAGATAATTTCGCCCGTGTGCTCGGCCTTGTAATGATAGGCCTTACCATTTACATTGTGGTGGTGGCCCATCCTCCTCTCGGCGAAGCATTATACCGCACTGTATGGCCTGAGAAAACAGATATGCTGAAAATAGTAACATTGGTAGGGGGTACAGTGGGTGGTTACATCTCATTTGCCGGAGCACACCGC
Organism: Chitinophagaceae bacterium; assembly: GCA_016787125.1. Lineage (GTDB taxonomy): Bacteria > Bacteroidota > Bacteroidia > Chitinophagales > Chitinophagaceae > JJ008. The sequence continues at coordinate 194 of JAEUVM010000333.1, forward strand.
CTTCTTGATGCAGGTATTAAAGGACAACAGCAACTGCCATCGGTAACAAGAAGCGCTGTGAGCGGCATCCTCATCACCTCGGTGATGAGGTTTTTATTATTCCTTGCTGCATTGGGTGTGGTGATGCAGGGTATCACGCTGGCGCCGGATAATCCTGCTGCATCTGTATTTCGGTCATCGGCCGGAAACCTCGGTTTTATATTTTTTGGTGTGGTGATTTGGTGTGCAGCCATCACATCAGTGGTCGGGGCTTCCTTCACATCTGTTTCCTTCTGGAAAACACTTTCACCTGCTGTAAAGAAGAATGATAAACTGGTGATCAGCGTCTTTATTGTATTCTCCACCATCCTGTTTATTATAATCGGTAACCCCGTCAAGCTGCTGATACTGGCCGGTGCGGTAAATGGCCTCATTTTACCCATAGCGTTGGCAGTAGTACTGGTGGCAGCGGCACGAACCTCAGTTAAAACTAATTACCGCCATCCGCTATGGATGTATATAGCCGGCTGGATAGTGGTGGCCGTAATGACTTATATGGGTGCAATAACCATCAACGAGAATTTTGGGAAGCTGTTTTAATACTTTCAATTCTGTCTAAAAGAAAAGGCGCCCCGAAGAGCGCCTTTGTTTTCATGGCTATATCTCAATCAACAATCCTTAGTTTGCTGGTCGGTTTGTTTTTTTGCGGGTGCCGAAACCTGCCAGCGAAACAAGGCCCACCACGCTCAGGGTTGCCACCAGCAGGCCATTGTTACGTTTTGGCTTTTCTTTTGTCGCAGGTGCTATTGCTGCATACGATGCTTCAGCTGGAATGAATTTTTCTTCGGGCTCTTCCATCACCACATCCCAATCGCTATAGCCCTTACCGGTAAGGTAGGTCAGCATTTCCATCTCATCGGCACGGCGTGCCTTCAGTTCCTTCAGGTATTTTTTACCGGCTTCGCAATTGAAATCACCGGTGGCAGGATGTGTGATCACATAGCGGGCCTGGTAGTTCTCTGTATTCGGCGTTACCTGGAACATCAGGTCTTGGGGAAACTTATCCCTGTTGTACCGTACATGCAG
>JAEUVM010000391.1 GCA_016787125.1 Chitinophagaceae bacterium
CTTGGGAAACATATCACTTACCGTAGAAAAAATATTGGCCGACCACGACTGGTGGGCAGCTCCCGCAATACCGATGATGATCACCGGTATCCACACCGAGATATACCCCAGCGGTTGCGCCAGCAAGGTAAGCAAGGGGAAAAACGCAAAGATCAGCATCGCCTTCATCCGACCTGCATACGGATCCATTCCCTTCTTCTCAATGAAATAGGTGGGCAGCCACCCGCCAACTATTGAAAGCAGGGTGATGGAATACAATACAAATATCTGTGGTGCACTCTGTGTGGCATCCAGGTTATACACCTCACGGAGGTAAGCCGGTATCCAGAATAAAAAGAACCACCACACACCATCCGTCATGAATTTACCAAAGGCAAAAGCCCATGTTTGCTTATAGCGGAACGCCTGCCGGTAACTTAATTTCTTTTGTTGTACCTGCCCGTTGCCTGTATTATTTGTCGCATCATCCTGCTGTATATAATCAAGTTCAGCCTTATTAACTTTCGGGTGTGCTTCCGGCTTTTTATACATGAACACCCAGAAACCCATCCAGATAAAGCCCAGTGCACCGATGATGAGAAAGGCCATTTCCCAGCCCCATGCCCTGGCAATAAACGGAATGGTAAGTGGGGCAGCCAATGCACCGATCGTGGCCCCGGCATTGAAGATGCTGGTGGCAAACCCTCTCGCTTTCTTGGGAAAATATTCCGCAGTGGCCTTAATGGCAGCAGGAAAGTTGCCCGCTTCACCCAGCGCCAGCACGATCCTGGCAAAAATGAACAGGATAACACTCACCGAGGTTACTTTGGAAATATCACTCACTGTTTTCAATGTCTCTTTGGCGCCTTCAAAACCCACCAGCCATTCACCGGCAACAATACCAGATGTGCCGATACCGCAAAGCGCATGCAGACAGGCACCTGCCGACCATACACCGATGGCCCAGAGAAAGCCTTTCCTTGTATCCATCCAATCCACAAACTTACCGGCAAGCAGCATCGACGCGGCATAAGCAATGGAGAAAATGCTGGTGATGTTGCCATAGTCATTATTCTTCCAATGAAATTCATCCACCAGGTAGTCTTTCCAGGTCAGCGACAGCACCTGCCTGTCAAGATAGTTGATGGCCGTAGCAAAGAACAGGAGAGAACAAATCGCCCACCTGTAATTTGTCATTTTCATATTCATAATACAGTATTAATAGATCAACTTACAGTAACACCAACACCCCACATTGCCTATTGCCCATTACCCATTACCCATTGCCCATTACCCATTGCCTATTCTCACATTCCCTATTACCTCAAGCACCTTCTTCGTTTCCCTTTCAATCGCAGCATAATCCTTCGCCTCCATCAGTTTCTTGCTGATCAGTTTACTGCCCATACCCACGGCGCACACACCAGCTTTAAACCAGCTTTCGATATTTTCTTTCGTGGTATCCACGCCGCCGGTTGGCATAAAATCAACTCCAGGAAATAATTCTTTAATGCCAGCCACAAAAGAAGGCCCCAGCACATTGCCGGGAAAAAGTTTGATGAGCCTGCACCCGGCTTTTTCTGCCGTATGGATTTCGGTCGGAGTCATGCAGCCGGGAATCCATAATATGTTATTGCTGTTAGCGGCATCACAAACCCCTGCATCAAATACCGGGCTGATGAGAATGTCGGCTCCGGCCGCTATAAATTGATTGGCCTGTGCCGCAGAGCGGATAGTGCCCACGGCCAGCAGCAGGTCTTTCATGCTGCTGTTTCTGGCAGCCACCAGCGATGTAAAATTGTGGTACGCCGCTTCACCGCGGTTGGTAAATTCAATGGCACGGATACCGGCGGCATACAATGCCCGGGTAATAGCCAGGCAAACGGCCTCGTCAGTATGATAAAAAAGAGGCAACAATTTTTGTTGCTTTATTTGCCGGATTAGTTGTTGCTGATTACTCATGCACGTTGTAATATTTTAAGTACCGATTCAATTGTCTGGCGGGAGGCATCCCCTTTTTCTTTCATTTTGCCGGTGGCGGCTGCGGCAGCAAAGTTGATGATATCCTGTGCCGGGTGCTGATGATATAATCCATAGATCAGTCCGCCCATAAAACAATCACCGCTTCCTGCTTTGTCCACAACATCAGCCAAAGGAAGTTCGGTTGACACTTTCATATCCGCACCATGCTGCAGCACCGCAAAATACGATTCATCAAGCCGGAAGGTATAAGCCATTGTCTGCACCCCGGGAAAGGCCAGGTGCAGGGCTTTCATACTGGCCCCGGCCGCTGCTGTCATTTGCTCTTTCGACTGGTGCCTGCTTTCTTTAATGGGCGATTCAATGTTCAGCAACTGTTCCGCCGCCCATATATTGCCCATTACCACATGGCAGTAGGGGAGCAGTGCTGACATAACAGCAGCGGGTTGTTTACCATACTGCCATAGTTTGGAGCGGAAGTTCAGGTCAACCGAGATGATCATCTTTTTTGCGGAAGCGGCTTCCAGTGCTTCCCGGCAAACGGCCGCAGTATTTTCATTCAGTGCCGGGCTGATGGCGCTCCAGTGAAACCAGCTGCAACCTTCCAGCACCGCATCCCAGTTTATCATGCCGGGTTTTAATCCGGAGAATGAAGAATATGCCCTGTCATAAATCACTCCTGCATTTTTCAGGTCGGCACCCGGCGGCAGATAGTAAGTACCGATCCTGTTGCCGCAAAAATGAATAGCCGATGTATCGATCTTTCTCTCCTGAAGATATGCTGTTATATCGTGGCTCAGGTAATTATCCGGAAGGGCCGTGCAATATCTTGCCGGTATATTCCAGTTGGAAAGGGCAGTGGCTGTGTTTAATTCAGCCCCGCCAACATACACCGGCAGTTGGGCCATATTGATCCATTCCCTGTTCAGGGCCGGGGACATTCGCAGTAATAACTCTCCAAAACAGAATACCTTGTTCATGTAATCAGTTGATTGTAGCAATGGGTGCCGGGTCCATGTCTGCAAATTCCTGGTTCTCTCCGGCCATTCCCCAGATGAACCCATAGTTCGATGTGCCACAGCCAAAGTGCATGCTCCAGGGTGCGGAAATCACGGCTTCATGATTAGCCATCACCAAATGCCTCGTTTCCTGCGGCTCACCCATAAAGTGAAACACCCGATGCTCATCGGGCACATCAAAATAGAAATACACTTCCATCCGTCTCGTATGCGTATGCGGTGGTACAGAATTCCACACGCTGCCGTTTTCCAGCACCGTCAGGCCCATTACCAACTGGCAGCTTTTTATTCCATCGAGGTGAATGTATTTATAAATGGTACGCTTGTTCGATGTGCTGCTGTCTCCCAGTTGTACCGGTGAGGCATTTTCTTTCGTCATCAGTGCATCCGGGTATTTATGATGTGCCGGTGCAGAAAGCAGGTAAAAGCAGGCCGGAGTTTCTTTGCTCTTACTGGTAAACTGTACCTCTTTTGTTTCTTTACCGAGGTACACACAATCCAGTTTATTTACTTCGTATGTTTTTCCATCAGCCGACACCATTCCTGCACCTCCCACATTGATAATACCGAGTTCTCTTCTTTCAAGGAAATAGTCTGCCCGCAATTCAGGATGGTTAGGCAGCGCCACTGTTTGGTGTACCGGTTTTACACCACCAATGATCACCCGGTCATAATGCGAGTACACCAGCTGCACGGTATCTTCCTGCATCAGTTGCTGTACGAGGAAATTGCTGCGGAGTTGCTCCGTGTTCATCTGCCGTGTTTCCTGCGGACTGTTTTGAAATCTGATCTCCATAATTGATAAAACAGAATTACCTGTTTGTTTTTTAAGAAACGATTGTCTTGCTGTTTTCCTTTTCGTCAAGATGTTGCCACCTGAAATAGTTCTTTGCATTATTATAGCAGATATCCTGTACCAGCTTACCGATCCAGGGAATATCGTTGGGCAGCTCGCCGTTTTCAATTTCTTCGCCAAACAAGTTACACAACAGGCGTCTGAAATACTCATGCCGAGGGAAGGAGAGAAAACTCCGGCTGTCTGTAAGCATACCCACAAAGCGGCTGAGCAGGCCCATATTGCTGAGTGCATTCAGTTGTTTGGTCATACCATCTTTCTGATCCAGGAACCACCACGAAGAGCCCCACTGTATCTTGCCGGCTGCAGTGCCATCATTAAAATTGCCGATCATCGTGGCGAAAAGTTCATTATCGGCCGGGTTGAGGTTGTAAATAATAGTCTTGGCAAGTGTATTATCCCTGTCAAGGCGGTCGAGGAATTTCGCCAATGCTTTGGCCTGCGGAAAATCACCCACACTATCCCAACCTGTATCCGGGCCAAGACGATTCAGCATACGGCTGTTATTATTGCGCAGGGCGCCGAGGTGGTATTGTTGTACAAAACCTTTTTCCCAATCCCATTGGGCAAAGTTGACGAGCATGGCAGACTTGAACTTTCTGTTCTCCTCCAGCGTCAGGGCACCACCGCTGCGTATCTTGGCAAAGATGCCGGCAATCTCGGTGGTGGTATAATCTTCCGCATAGATCTCTTCCAAACCATGATCGCTTACACTGCAATGATTGTTTACAAAGAAATCATGCCGCTTCTTCAGGGCTGCCAGGTAATCGTTGTAGGTACTGATAGAAACATCGGCAGCTTTCTCCAGCAGGGTGAGATAGTTATTGAACGTATTTACATTATCCACATTCATGGCTTTATCCGGTCTGAATGCGGGCAGCACTTT
>JAEUVM010000399.1 GCA_016787125.1 Chitinophagaceae bacterium
AAAGAAGATATACAGGTAAGGGCCTTGGTGGAAGCACAAACAGAAGCGCAGCAATTGCTGGAAACAACAACAGTGTTTGTAACAAAGAACCGTTCACTGCTTACCGAAAAAGAACTCAGTGATACAGAAACTGCCTCGGCATCATTGAAAGCGCTGATCGCAACCGGCACCAAGGATGAGATACAAACTGCTATTGAGGCGCTGAATGAAATATCAAGGCCCTACGCCGAACGGGCCATGGATAAAGCCATCAGCACCGCCATGAAAGGAAAGAATATCATGGAGTAAACAGGACATAGCTGTTGTTTTCAAACAGCTTCTTTGTTTGTAGTGAAGAGTGTACCGTAATCGGTTCACTTTTTTTATTGATCAGCACCAAAACCCTTCTCTGCTTCCATTCGGGCAGCAGGATGCCAGAGGAAAGCGCCTGCATCATCTGAGTAAGTCTGTTGTTTCTGTCCGGCGTATTGTACGGATGCGTTGCCCATGCATTGGCAGATGAATAAGCATTGGTCAGGTAATTCACCAGTGTGGCATTGCCGGTAAGCAGGTCGTTGGGAGTGCTGTGTTGTTTCAGGTAGTCCAGCACCTCCTTTGTATCACTGCTGATATGGCCTTCCCATTCAGCCGTATGTTTATCCCGTAGTTGATTGATGATCCACACCGTATTATCCAACAGGAACAGAACGATGAAAGCGGCAAATAACCATCGCTTCCACCCGCTGCTCCATTTTTCTTTTAACCATACAAGTGCCGGCAGGGCAAAGAGGAAGAGTCCTGCCCATATATACCCTCGGGTAAAATGAATAGGCTGCATCGGCCGCATGAACCATTCATGTTTGGAAAGCAGGAAGGCAATAACAGCCCAGCAGAGAAACAGGCGCTGAAAAGAAGCTTCAGGGGTTAACAGCATCTTCTTCCTGAGTTTTACCGTAAGCAGGGCAAGTGCAGCCACAATAGCATAGGCAGGAATAAACACCCGGAAGCTGTACGTCCACCCGGCGCTGTATTGCGAGAACAGCCGCTTGTGCTCCGGAAAACTTTGCAGGTACACCAGGTAATACCAGTAGTGAAAAACAGCCACTGCCAGGATGCCTGCACAAAATGACCACGGAATATGCTTGTTGCGGAAGATGAATTTTTCAAGTCCAAGCCAGCCAAGTAAGATCAGCAGGAATTCAATACCCGTAAAAGGATGCGAGATGGAAAGAAAGGCAGACAGCACCACCGCAGCGGTCCATTTCTTTTTTAGTATAAAATAAACACCGAGCAGGAAAAGAAAATGATAATAGGCTTCCAAAGGGATAAATAAGGTGCGGCCCCAGTTCATACCCCACCAGCCATTGGCCGGGTCGGCAAGAAAAGTGGCATCGGCCATTGAGCCATTCATGCCGGTGATAAACCAGCTTCCCACGCCTGCCAGTGCAGACAAGCCACCGCCCCAGGTAAACAGGATACTGGCAAGAACCTGGTGTTTGCTTTCCGGCAACAGGTGACGGATGATGAGCACACCAAGATAAATACAGGCAAAAGCCATGAGCAGTCCAAACAATGAAAACGTAAAGCCGGGATCAGCACCGGCTTTCAGCAATGCGGCAAACAGCCCATTCACCGGTTGGAAATATATCCTGGGAGAAGCAGGATCGCCATCAAACGGATTAGAATAAAAAACAGAAAAATCGGATTGATCAACATACTGGTGCGCA
>JAEUVM010000422.1 GCA_016787125.1 Chitinophagaceae bacterium
AGCCCGTTTTCTTTCCTTCTCCATATAAGCGCCCCGCACCAGTTTGGCCCCGAGGATGAATTTTCTTTCTTTGGCTGCTTCATAACTGTCTTTCAAAAAAGCCAGCCTGTCGTGCCGGTAATGCTGAAGGGTGTTGTACACTACAGCCCTTTCTTTGTTGAAGGTGTCCATCATCAGGATAGTGAGGGCATCCACCGGGTCCTGTATCCATGTTTCTTCCGCATCAATAAACACACCCACTTTTTTGGCAGCACCGGCTTCGCAAACACGCATCACCCGCAGGCGCACTTTATGCCACTCTTCCTTTTCAGCCGGGGGCAGAGAGTCCACAGCCTTCAGGTACCGTTTCATCAGGGTGCCTTCGGCGGCATGCATCATCGTATCCAGTTTTTCCAGCAGGGCAAAACGGGCAAAGCCGGTCACCTTCACACTCATAAATGGAATATTCGGCTGAGTGGCGGCATAATTGATCACCCGGATAAACTCCTCGCAGGCATGATCAAAGTTTTCTTCCCCCTCCTTCCCTTCCACGCCATAGTCCAGTATCACTTTTACATTATACTCACCAAGTGTTTTAGCCACTTTAGCTGTTTCTTCCAGTGTTTCACCACCTACAAACTGGGCAAAGATGGTATTGCGGATAAGACCTTTTACCGGAAGACCGGCCTTGATGGCCCAGGGAGTAAGCCGGGTGCCCATTTTTACCAGCCAGGGTTTACCCATCAGGGAAAAAAGAAAGCGGGCTTTCTTTAATTGTTTGTCTGATTTATACTCAAAAGCAAATTCGGTGTTGTCGAAAGAAATAACGGGATGTGTGTCCATATAGCAAGCTGAATATCCGGGCAAAGATAGGAGTTAATGCTTCCGCAATACCTGACCCGTAGTGCCCGCTTCCCTTACCTTTGCCAGAAATTTATGGCAATGGATTCCAAAAAAGCAAGTGAAAGCCTGACGATAATGACCGAGCTGGTGTTGCCAAACGATACCAACCTTTTTGGCAACCTGATGGGTGGCCGCCTGATGTACTGGATGGATATAGCAGCAGCCCTTTCTGCCCACAAACATTGTAATGCACCGGTGGTAACCGCCTCCGTGGATAATATTTCTTTTGAGAACCCGATCAAACTGGGCAATGTGGTGCATATTGAAGCCAAAATAACAAGGGCGTTCAACACGTCCATGGAAGTACATCTGAAAGTATGGGGTGAAGACCTTACCCAGCAATACAAGTACAAGAGCAATGAAGCGTACTACACGTTTGTTGCCCTCGACCCCAACAGAAAACCCCGCACAGTGCCGCAGCTTGTGGCGGAGACTGATGAGGAAAAGAAACTGTTCGACGGGGCTTTGCGCAGGCGTCAGCTTCGCCTCATCCTTGGTGGCAAAATGAAACCGGATGATGCGTTGGAACTGAAAGCCTTATTTTTTAAGGATTAATAAAAATATCAGCTCCCGGATGTTTGCCATTGATGGCCGCTCTGCATCATGTGCTCCTTGCTTTGTTCGATAGCATCCATGATCTGCGAAAGAATTTCTTCAGCAGGCGCATCATAATCTATCTGCATCGGTGGTTTGAAGGTGACTGATAAAGGAGTGCCTTTCTTTAAAAATCTCAATCCCGTTTTATTAAAAGCCCTTGAGAAGCCGTTGATCACCACCGGTATCACAATAGGCTTCTTTTGCTTGATGATTAGAACGGTGCCCTTACGGCCGGGAGCAAACGGTTTGGTGGTGCCCTGCGGAAAAGTAATCACCCAGTTGTTATCCAGGGCCCGCAGTATTTTTCGTGTATCAGACGGATCAAGCCCTTTTCTTTTTTCCTTGCTGTCTTTATTCCAGGTTCGTTTTACGGTAAGCCCGCCGGCCAGCAGAAACAAACGGCTGATAAAGCTGCCTTTCATCGTTTCCTCAGCGGCCACATAATTCACTCTTGTAAAAGGATTGAGCAGGTAATAAGGAATACCCAGCTTATTTTTCTTGCGCCACTTTACCGCACAGAAAATATGCAGGAAGGTGATCACATCGGCGAAGTAGGTCTGGTGATTACTTACAAAAAGCACATTACGCCTTTGCAGATCACGGAAATGCTCCGTGCCGTATATCCGCAGCTTATTGATCATCGCAATACCAGGGTAGGAAAACAGGCCTACAAAGAAGTAAACGATCTTCCTTACCGGGTGAAAATTGCGGAGCCTGTCGCCAAGTGTTGCCATGATAATTGTTTAGCAAGCAAACAAGGCTCAAATTAAGCATTTGTAAATAAAGAAGCCGCGGCTGTTGAT
>JAEUVM010000432.1 GCA_016787125.1 Chitinophagaceae bacterium
GAAATCAGAATGAAGGACTGGCGGAAACATTCGGACAGGTAAAAGAAGACAGTAAGCCGCTTCCCTTTTTACCAGCTTACTATTTCAGTCAATTTTCCGCCTTTTCATTTCACCCCATCACCCGCACACCCCACCACCCAAAGCATTCATATAGTCAGCGCCGCAGCGGGAGTTGTGTGCTGCTGCGATCTCGCTGATGTCGCCGGCGGTGAGGGCGGTGCCGATGTCTTTCAATTGTTCCAGGTAAACGGAGAAGTCAAGCGTTACAATATTATACTGTCCGTTCACCGGGGCTTGTATGTAGAAGGTGTTGGCTGTAGTGCCTACAGCCGAATAACCAAAGAAGGCCAGCCCGGTGATGATGCCTGCGGCTATCTCTGCTTCCGGTGAGCCGTTGGCAAGAAAATAATAATCAAGTCCGCCGGCAGTGGTGGGCGATGGCGGCATCAGCGGTACAATGTCAAGATGGTTCTCGTACAGGAAGGTATTGGGGAAAATGCGATTGTACACCGTAACGAAATCATTGGTGGCCGGCAGCGGTGGTGCATACAGGTACATGGCTTCTGCCTTGATGCTGTTGGCCATCAGGTACATGGCGGCGATGGGCGCCATGCCTGCTCCCTTACTATGACCGGTGATATACAGTTTGGCAGTGGGGTTGGCTTTCTTCAGTTGCGTAAGCGTGGCCACTATCGGCAACAGCAATACACTCACTGCTTTATTAAATCCATAATGCACTTTGCCGGGTATGCCGTTTACACTTACCGGCTTCAGCAGCAGGTCGTTGATCCAGTCGGTGATGGAATTATATACCGTACCCCTGAAGGCGAGCACAATACCATCTTGCGTAAGACCCACCGTGCAGGCAGCATTGGAAATATCATAATCGCTGGCGATCATGGTGGGCGGTGAGGTGTAGCCTGCCCCATTATAATAGGGAGATGTTTGCGGTATATTATTATTGGGCGGGTTGATGGTGCCGTTGTCGGGCACTGAGTAGGCCAGCACACTGGCGCATAGCATACGGCCCTGGATGGTGGGGGAAACTGAATTGCTCATGGTGGATGGGATAAAATGGTTAAGGTTTCGTTGCCTTCTTAAAGGTCTGTATTACCGGGGAAAGCGGCAATACCAGTTTTTAGGTATTTAAGGGGCCCCCGGCCTGTGCAGTTAGGGCCGGTAACTGCGCAGTTGTATAATAAAGCCCCCCTTCTGCCCTCCGGGATACAGAATTAAATAGCTTTATTAAGGGTAAATGCTGTTGAGGCATTGCCTGTATAGCCAAAGTGGCCAATAGGCCGGAAAATAATTACCTGCA
>JAEUVM010000511.1 GCA_016787125.1 Chitinophagaceae bacterium
CTCGGAAAAGTTAGCCGCTTTGCCACCGATGGATGATACATTCTTAAAGCTCATTTGCTGCAACCCGGTTATCTTCCTGATACTGGTATCAATCGTGAGTCTTATCGTTTTGCGGTTTTCCGTTTTCGACCACCAGGCCTCCGCTTCCGCTTCGTTTGCTTTCCGGATGGTAAAGGTATCAGCCGTTACTTCATAGCAAACCAGTTTGTCCGTCAGTGCATTGATCGCAGGATCGTTCCAGGCCGGGCGGTAGGTGGCATTGGGTGTTTTCCGGTTTTGGCAAAGAAGGCTTACATGACACAGCGGTGTTTGAAAAGGAACCGTGAGCACACCGGCCACTACCGGCAATTCGTTGGGCAACCCATCCAGTATCACTATATCATGTTTTGCGATCGGCGTCTTCCCGATCTCATCCACCTTTACTTTTTTCAAATAGCCGAAAGTCCTGCCTTTGTTCAATGAAATAAACTGCCGGCCCTTGTACACATCATTGGAGCGGATAAGCGGCATGGATGGGATGGCTGCAAATCTTTTTTCCATTTCGGGTGACATGGCCAACACACGCATCTTATCTTTAAAATATACCAGGCCTGCAATTTTCTTATACAAGCTGTTCAGCTCTTTTGCTTCTGTATCATCTTCCGGCATCAGCTCCAGTCCGTAAAGGTCAAGCCAGGAATAATAATTCAGGTTGACCAGCATATATTCCCGTGAGGGATTTGTTTGATAGTTCTTTAAATTGAAAAGGCCCAATTCATCGGTTTCATTGAGTACACCGCTGCAAAAATCATAGTGAAAAGGATAAAGCGAAGAGTTGGTGAAATAAACACGGCCGGTACTGATCTTGAATACAATTTTCACCGATGCCACCTGTCCAAACTTCTCGGTCAGTGATTTTCCTTTCAGGTAATTATAATCCCCCGGGCACCCGATGCGGTCCAGGTAATCCCTCACGCCTTTTTTATACTGGCATTCTGCAGGCTGTGGCTGGGCATTTACTGTTACCATCGCCAACAGTAAGGCAAAAAAGAGAAGTATGTTTTTCAGCCTGATCTTCATCGGCACAATGATTTCAATAAAGGTATTTTAAAGTAAATAAAAAACCCCGACGCTTCCGTCGGGGCTCACTGTTTTCAAAATCCGGATGGGTTTTCCGTATATAATTATTTATATCTCCACGGCTCCTTCCACCAGCACGGTTACTTTATTATTCAGCACTTCCACAAAGCCACCCTGTATG
>JAEUVM010000566.1 GCA_016787125.1 Chitinophagaceae bacterium
TTTTGTTTACATTGTTTGAATGAATAAATCTTTCAGCAGGCAGGCTTTCGTGGTGCAAAGAAACAATGTTTTACTATAAATCCTGAAATAAAACCATCTGTATTATACTGTGAAATAATATTAAACAACAGTTGTTAGTGCACCAGAAAATTGCCTTCCGCTGCTTGATTTTTTTAAGTAGGTTTGAAGGAGCTAACTGTAATGTCAACCATCATCCGCTTCCGTTCAGCAATCGCTGTATTTGTTATACTGTTTTCTACTCCTTCATGGAGTCAGCTAGGTTTTTGTCCGCCCAATATGGATTTTGAACTGGGCGATTTTACCAACTGGACCTGTCGTTCAGGAAGGGTGACAGCACCCGGCGGAGTGAATACCATCACCTGGACCGCCACGGGTCAGGCTCCCAACCAGCATACCATAGTCACGGCCGCATCAGCCACCGATGCCTATGGCAATTTTCCGCAGCTTTGTCCCAATGGCAGCGGCTTCAGCGCCAAACTGGGTAATGAAACGGCAGTTCCCGGCGGCGTGGGTAACGAAGCCACTGGTATTTCTTATGTATTCACCATTCCTCCAGGGGCATCGTTTTATTCTATCTTCTTTCATTATGCAGTGGTATTGGAAAATCCAAGTCATTTGCCCGAACAGCAACCCCGCTTCCGGGCCCGTATCCGCGACCTTTCCAGCGGCAGCCCGCTCCCCTGCGTGAATTTTGATTTTACCGCCTCTTCTTCGCTACCCGGCTTTCAGCCTTCGCCGATAGATCCGCAGGTGTTGTATAAAGACTGGACACCGGTCACCCTTAACCTTACACCGCTGGCCGGCAGAACGGTGGAATTGGAATTCATCGTTACCGAATGCACCCAGGGCGGGCATTTTGGCTACGCCTATGTGGATGTGAATTCGGCCTGCAATGGCGCCATTTCCGGAACCACTATTTGCCAGGGCGATAATTCTATCACCCTCACCGCTCCTTATGGCTTTCAATCATACCGCTGGTTTGATGGCCCTGCTTTTGGCAGTGTGATCGGTACCACCCAAACCCTGCCGCTGAATCCCGCACCTGCCGTGGGTACCGTGATACCCGTGGAAGTAACGCCTTACCCCGGCTTCGGTTGCCTTGATACTTTATATGCCACTATCACCGTATCTCCCAAGCCGGCTTCCAATGCCGGGGCTGATGCCAGTGTGTGCAAATACCAGTCGGCACAATTGGGAGCGCCGCCCAATGCCGGACTTTCCTATAGCTGGACGCCAACCGCACTGGTAAGCAACCCGAATATTGCCAACCCGATCGGCAGCAGCCCGCCACCCGGCCCCACAGAATTTATTGTAAAAACAACCGATATCCTCACCGGCTGTTTTACCTACGATACGGCCTACATATATAATAAGGTAGTGGATACCGCCATTCGACTGGCTGGTAATGCTGCATTTTGCGACCGTAAGAATGAAGCCCTGCTCAGCCTTAGCAGCAGCGTGTCGCCCGTGCAATGGTATGATGGCGCCAATCCTATAGCCGGGGCCACTTCGCTTACGTATCAGCCAACCGTATCTGGAAATTATTGGGCACAGGTACAGCAAAATGGCTGTACCGACAGCACTGCCACAATCGGTATTACTGTGCATCCGTTGCCCGTGGTGTCATTCGCCCCGGATGAGGATACCAGTTGCGTAACGAAAAACCTTTTCTCTTTTGCCAACAACAGTACTGTGTCTGACCTTTCAGCATTGAGCTATACCTGGATATTCGGTGATGGCAGTACCAGTAATGTAGCGGCACCCACCAAAACTTTCACCGCCACCGGAACCTATACTGTAAAACTGATTGCCACTTCGGCCAACAATTGCCAGGACAGCACTTCCACACTCGTATATGTGTTGCCGAATGGCCAGCCCTATTTCACCTGGGATTCTATTTGTGCCAACCGGCCGGTCACCTTTAC
>JAEUVM010000611.1 GCA_016787125.1 Chitinophagaceae bacterium
TACCCACCACTACATTGCCTAACAAACCTAGGCCGCGGCCCCTTACCAAAAAACTGCCCAGCCAGCCGGCTGCAGCGCCGATCAGGATGATAACTACGATGGATTCAAGTGTCATGATGAATTGTTTGTTTGATGGTAAAATTGGAGGCGTGAATCGCCCCTTTACAAGCTTTACAAAAGGAGTGCCGGGTATTTAGCTTTTGTTTCTTTATAAGCTAAAGGAAATAAGTACCTCGTTGCGGAGCAGGTGTTGCTGCAGCCATTTTACCTTTCCTTCCGGCATGGTTATTTCGAGCAGGACTTCCAGGTGGCTTTCTTTCAATTGAATCTTTTTTTCCTCTGCAAGTATACCACCCTCTTTCAGTTCGTTAATAAAGGATTCTATATACGCCTTTTGGGCCTTGGGAATTACGATGAGCAGTTGCCGGTTAGGTTTTTTCGTACCTGATATCCAGTTGATATAGGGTGTAATGAAAATGATAATAAGTGAAGCCGCGATAAAAGTAAGCGCAAGAAAATATTCGCCAAAGCCAATCGATAAACCCACAGCAGCCGCCAGCCAGATGATACCGGCAGTGGTAAGGCCGGAAATAGAAAAACCATCTTTGAAAATGGCACCGGCACCGATAAAGCCCACACCGCTTACCACATAGGCAGCGATAGTGGTGGGGTTGGCCACACCACCGATACGATAGGATAAGATACCAAACAGGGCAGCGCCGAGACAAATGATGGTGATCGTTTTCAGTCCGGCTACTTTATCCTTCATTTCCCGCTCAAGGCCGAGGATGATACCAGCCGCCACCGCCATCAGGGCCTTATATACATCCGCCATTTCCCAATGATCCTGCATGTAATTCTGTTTTACTGAAATAATTCGGGCTGATCTTCTTCAGGCTTTGTTTTTACCCATTCCATTTCCGTCGACTTACTGTAATCGGCCATCTTCGTGCCAACGGTACGGTAGCCGGTTACCTCTGCCATTTTGGCGATCTTGAGTTTACCTTTTCTCACCTGTGCGCCCCTGCCCTGCTGCATGGCAAGGATGGGTTCTTCCATAGTGGTTACGGCTTCCACGTAGTTGCCATCGCCTTCTTTGATGAAAAGGAATTTTGTTTTCAGCGTGGTGGTTTCCACTTTGAACCGTTTTGCCATAAACTGCTTCTTGTCCATGTCAACATAGATGGCCGTAACAATCTTCGCCGGGTTGAATTTTTCTATAAGGATCACTTTGTCCGCATCCAGCTTTTGTGTCAGTTCCTGGTCGGTCACTTCATAATTACCGTCGCTGTACACTACGAGTATTTTATCTTCTGCATCAAATACACCGAGATAATTACCTTTCTCTTCGGTGGATAGGCGGCCAAACTGGTCGTCGTACCACAGTTTTTTTCCTGCGATGGTGGAGCGGCCCGCTTCTTTGAATTTAACTGAGCGGATGGGATATTTCGTCACCACATTGCCCATGCTGCTGCGGCCTTTTATTTCCAGTTCTTCA
>JAEUVM010000648.1 GCA_016787125.1 Chitinophagaceae bacterium
TAGCACTATGTGTTGCCTATGTATCTATCCTTCTATGTGGTTTGAATTCGCCACATAGGACATAAGGAACATAGTAAGTCACATAGGACATAGGGCACATAGAATTGCACATAGCTATGTGTATTGACTATGCTTCTATGATTCTATGTGGTGAAAATTTGGAAATGAAACGATTTGAAGATGAGATGATTTGAAGATGATCGACGACCGTTAATGCATCACGACAACGTTAGACTTTAAACTTTAAACCTTGAACATTAAACCTTAAACCGCTCCGTAGGAAGCCCCGATCCATCACGCCAACTATAGACTACCGACTATAGACTAAAGACTTCTCTCAAGCATACATCTCCGCTTTCAGCGTCTTCACCCGTTCATCTTCCAGGTATTCATCAAAGGTCATGAGGCGGTCGATGATGCCCTTGGGTGTAAGTTCGATGATACGGTTCGCCACGGTTTGCATGAAGGTGTGGTCGTGACTGGTGAGTAACACGATGCCTTTATAGTCGGTGCATTGTTCGTTGAAGCTCTGGATACTTTCGAGGTCGAGGTGGTTGGTGGGCTGATCGAGCAACACCACGTTGGGGTTTTGCAGCATCATCTTGCTGAGCATACAGCGTACCTTCTCCCCTCCGCTGAGTACATTGGTGCGTTTCATCACATCATCGCCGCTGAAGAGCATCTTGCCGAGGAAGCCGCGGAGGAAGGGTTCATCCACATCCTTCACATGGTCGGGTACGTATTGGCGCAGCCAGTCCATCAGGTTATGATCGCCGGTAAAGTACTGGCTGTTTTCCTGTGGCAGGTAAGCATGGGTTACGGTGCTGCCCCATTCGTAAGAGCCGCTGTCGGCGATGGTTTCTGCCGTGATGATATTGAAGAAGTTGGTGATGGCGAGCGGGTCGCGGCTCAGCAGTGCGATCTTGTCGCCTTTATTTACGGTAAAGGTTACGTCTTTAAACAGCATCCTGCCATCCACGCTTTTGGTGAGCTTCTCCACGTTGAGTATCTGGTTGCCCACTTCCCGCAGTTGCTGGAAGATGATGCCGGGATATTTGCGGTAGCTGGGTTCTATTTCTTCGAGTGTCAGTTTTTCCAGTGCTTTCTTCCGGCTGGTGGCCTGCTTGCTCTTACTGGCATTGGCGGAGAAGCGGGCGATGAAGTCGAGCAGGGCCTGGCGTTTCTCTTCTATC
>JAEUVM010000652.1 GCA_016787125.1 Chitinophagaceae bacterium
GTTAGCGGCAAGCATATCAACATTCCGATTGTGATTAAAATCTTTAAATATTTAGAAGACCTTGACTGTTTTGTTGTAGACCCCGACTATAAAAAAATTGCACATAAGTTGGGGCTAACTGAATGGCACGAAACCGTATGGATTGGTAGATTCTTTACTCTTGACAATGATTACGGAGAACATTGGTTTGATAACTGGGAATTACGAACGCCGTTGGAAGAAAAAGCAAAAAAATTAGGGCTCGACTCTACTGAACTATTTGTTATTGATCCCGACAGATTCAAAAACGATGTTGATGGACCTTGTCATGACAATCCTGAAAGAATTCGTTTTTGGAAAGATGTTTTAAATTCTCTTCGTCTTAGTCACGATACCATTTTTTCAGAGGCAAGAAAAATTAATAGTGAAAGAAAAGAATTAGACCCTGAGGATTATATCCCGGATCTTGAAGAACGAATAAAAAAGATAGAAGATGCCAGCCGCTAACATGCGGTTTTCTGCTATGCTGGCTGAAGAATATATACTGATCGTCCCGCCCGCTACTCTGCTTCAGTTTGGGCTGGACGAATAAAGCCGAGCTATAGAATATAACATCAACTGCATTAACTTTACTCAGCAGCGGTTCGGGCTGACGAATCACGGAATATCAGCACAGCAGAAAGCCCTGACCGTTAGGTGCAAGCTTAAAAGACCCCTCCGTTAAATAAAACCATCTATGAACAAAAGA
Source organism: Chitinophagaceae bacterium (assembly GCA_016787125.1). Taxonomy (GTDB): domain Bacteria; phylum Bacteroidota; class Bacteroidia; order Chitinophagales; family Chitinophagaceae; genus JJ008. The sequence goes on from JAEUVM010000652.1 coordinate 728, forward strand.
CTTTATTTTACAATACTAATGCTATCCTCGACAATTTGTGGATTAGCTCAATCACTCTCGATTCCTGAAACGGTTGATTATTTAAATAAGATTCTTGTTCAAACGCCACACAGAGAAAAAATAAGACCGCTAAAACTCTATAGTGAAACAAACTACAGTTACAGTGATGCGAATCGTCTTGAACGAATACGTGTTATTTCGGATAGCAATAGACATGTTTATGTAGGCTGCGATGTGGTGACAATGCTGAAGTGTTTGATAGATAAAGAGGGCTTTTTAACTTTTCAGTCATTTGTAACAACTACTAATTGTGACGACCCAAAAAATAACGTAAATAACGAACTGAGAGAAACATATAAAATAAATGTTGACGATATTGAT
>JAEUVM010000725.1 GCA_016787125.1 Chitinophagaceae bacterium
CCCCGTACATGATGTGTTTTACCTGGAAGCGGCAGATGATTATGTAAAGATCCACACGGCCGAAGGATACTTTCTGAAGAATAAGACCATGAATCATTTTGAACAGTCGCTGGATAAAGGCCAGTTTGTCCGTTCACATCGCTCCTATATCATCAATATCCAGCAGATCACCCGTATTGATCCTTATGAGAAGGATAACCATGTGGCCATTCTGCGCTCCGGCGCCAAAGTGCCGGTAAGCAGGAGTGGTTATGGTAAGCTGCGGGAAGTGCTCGGGCTGTAAGGCTTGATTACTGATTATTAATTATTTATTATTGCTGAAAGGCTGAAGTCGCCTTTTGCTTTGCCGCTTGCATTAAATTCTTAGCGTTGTATCCGGGTTGAGCGTTGACCGCACATCAGCACCCACCAACTTCTTTGAGGACAGGCATCATCAAATCAGCACATCATCACACTATCACATCAGCACATCATCTCAGCATTCCCCATCCAGCACCTTCACCGTTTGTTCATAAAAGTTCTTTGCCCGCTCCGGAGTGCTGCCGATACATACCACACCCAGTTTGCCGTATTGCGACAGCGCTCCTATCAGGTGAAACATCACCCCTTCCTGTGAGGTGCCATCATAGTGAAGCTGGTTTTCCATCGCAATATCGATCAGGTCTTGCGGTATAAGCCCTTTGTATCGTTCATTGAATAAATTATCAGAGCAGAAATAATAACGGGTCTGCCGGTTGGCTGTCAGGTACATTCCGTTTTCATAATCATAATCCCCGTCTGTAAGGAACTGCAGCAGGATATACGGATGTGTGGTGCCCCCTTTGCGCAGGTTTACCTCAATGGCATAATGCACCCAATCATTGTCTTGTTTTACAGAAATAAAATCTACCGAGAAGCGGCCCATTGCACCAACCTTCTGCAACGCCTCGGCTACTTTCAATCCGGCTTCACCAATGGCAATGGCATAGTCGGGATTGGCCGGGAAATAAGCACCGAGAAATACCTGTCCGCTTTCGCCGCCCACCACCTGGTCGTGTGTGGAGATCACCTTACAGTCGCCCAGCGGGTTGATCCGGCACTGTGCAGACGGT
>JAEUVM010000020.1 GCA_016787125.1 Chitinophagaceae bacterium
ATCAGCCTTGGCACCACGCTGGCCAATAATTTTATTGATTCACTTGTCATTTATTACCAGGGTGTGCCTCCTGCTGTATCAGGTGCGGCGCAGGGATACCAGAAATCAACCAATGCCGGGGCGGGGAATTTTATCACCACACTGTCTGAGTCGTATGAAGACCGCGACTGGTGGCCCTGCAAAGCCGATATGCAGGATAAGATCGACTCGATGGATATTACCGTAAATGTGCCCTGGGCCAACCCGCTTGATGCAGACACTTTCTGGGTGGCCTGTAATGGCAAACTGGTGGATTCATCTATCGTTGGCAACAACCGGAATTTTGTTTTCAAAACCCGCTATCCCATTGCTTCCTATCTCGTAGCTGTATCTGTGGCAAAATATAATCGTTACTATCGCTCCGTTGATGTAAGCGGCACAGAAGTGCCGGTGGTGTACAACCTGTTTCGGGGTAAGACCACCACCACGTATAATAATATCCTCACCGCCATGGACCGCATCAATACCGTGCTGTATGAATTCAGCCGGCGCTTTGGTGATTATCCTTTTAAAAATGAGAAGCATGGATTTTACGACGGGCTGCTTGGCGCTGCGGGTATGGAACACCAGACCTTCTCCGGTATTGCCACCAGTTCACTGACCAGCACCCGCACCCTTACGCATGAACTGATGCACCAATGGTTTGGTGATAATGTTACCTTCTCCACCTGGAACGACCTCTGGCTTGCCGAAGGTTTTGCCCGCTACAGTGAAGCACTGGCCGGTGAACTGGTGCCCTCGCTGGGTGTGAATCCCTATACTACCCGCAATGGTTTTAAGAACTCGGCACTTTCTATTACCACCGTCAGCACCTGGATACCGGATGGTAATATCGCCACCTCCAATCTTATCTGGAGCAGTTCTTATGGCAGTGCTGTATATGAAAGAGGCGCTATGATCATTTCCATGCTGCGGGCCATCAGTGGCGATGCAAAGTTTTACCAGGCATTGACCGATTATCAAACCACACTGGCAGGCAAATCGGCCACTACTGATTCGCTGCGCAATTTCTTCAACCGTACACTTGGCCGCGACATCTCAGTTTTCTTTAATGATTATGTTGGAGGAAGCGGCAATGGCGCTGCACCTGTTGGCGGTATCGGCAACCCGATCAACACGGTAAACTGGAATTCGCCTTCGCCCAATAAACTGGTGGTACAAATGGCTTCGCAAACACGTACGGCCGGTTCCAATGTCAGTTATTTCCGTGGGCCCGTGGTACTGCATATCAAAGGTGCTTTGGCCAGCCAGGATACCACCATCACGTTCTTCGACTGGGGCAGCGGCAACCTGTCGTATGCCGGTAATGGCGTTAGCATACCCGTAAGCGGCAACAGGCTCAGTTATTATCTTTCTTTCACACCAACTACGGTGGTGTATGATGACAGTGCCCGCACCCTTTCCACCGGCAGCACGGTGAATGTGCCGGGACTTGACGGGTACACCTGGTTTGGCAACAGCAATACTGACTGGAATGCAACGGGCAACTGGTCTGCCGCACAGGTGCCTCCATCCGGCGCTGATATCACTATCGCCACTGTCGGTTCTAACCAACCAATTCTGCCGGGCAATTTTGCTACCGGTCCGCTTACGATCAACAGCGGCAGCACCCTTATTATCGGAAGTAATACACTTACCTTAAATAATGTAGTGAGAGGGCCCGGCACTTTTACCGGTTCGGCCTCTTCTTCACTCGCAGTGCTTGACTCCTGTGGTGTGCTGAATTTTAATCAAACCAATTCTTCCACCCGCACGCTGCAAACGCTGACCATCAGCAACGATGCCAATGCCACAATCGGTGCAGGCATACTTGAAGTGCTGAGTCCGTTTACCTTACCGCGACGATCCAAACTGACGGTGCTGGCGCAGGAGTTTATCACGCATTGACAGAAGTTGGGAATAGTGTCTGTGGGAAAAGATCAGCGTATATCATTTACCCAAGAGAAATGTCAACGGAACAGCAAGCCTTCTGTTCCATGATCTTTCGCTATGATCATCTCCGGGAAAATACCTGGTCATCCAGTTAGTTGCGGTAAATCCTTTTCTTCGCATCAGGCTGTCTGCCTGCTGTTGAATCGCAGGATACATGGCATCGAGGGTCTGATCGCCGCAGTCGAAATAAATTTTATGCTTCTTTGGACCGGGAAGATTTTTCTCCAGGTATTTCAGCAAAGCCGCAGGCACTGCGTTGTTTGCCAAAGTAAATGTACCCGGCCAATGTACAGAGAGGCAGGCGGCCCCGCCAAATACTTTTGGATATTCACAGATTGCATAAAGGGAAATCAGTCCGCCCATGCTGCTGCCGGCTATAAAAGTATTTTTCCTGTCAGTATATACAGAATACTTACTGTCGATATACGGCTTTACCTCTTCTGTAATGAAACGTAAGTAATTATCTGATTGTGGAATAAAATCGTTTACCGTCCTGCCGGCCCTTTCTAATTGTGCGGCGACCGTATCCTTTTCCTGCTGCGTTAACTGATCAAATGGTTTTTTTGGAAAATAATCCTGGTGCCTTGTGGGTCCGCCATTCCAGATACCCACTACGATAAAGTTGTTGATTTCCTTTTTCGATAACAATAGGGTTGCCACATCATCAATATCCCAGGCCTGGCCGTTCCAGGATTCTGCCGGGTCATACAGCATTTGTCCATCGTGCATATAAAGCACGGCATATTTCTCCGAACCGGAATAACCTTCGGGAAGCCATACATCGATATTCCTTGGGGTTACATATTTTGACTGAAAATCCGCAATCCGCTCAATGGTTCCGCTTACCACTTTCGGCAGTGTGGCCTGGGCGTCAACCTGAACAGTTACTACAAGCAGGATAAATGCAAGGCCGGCTTGCCTGATCATGGTATTTACATATTCAACAACAGGCATCTGGATCTGACATATTAATTGCTTTCTTATAAAAGTTATCATATCACCTTCTTGTAATTATTGACCGGTATAAGGATCGGCAATTTTCCTGGCCTGGTAAGTAATGGAGGAAAATTCAACACGGCAACTTTTACCTGTCGGGGATTGTGCCAGGAAACCAACTTTCACCGGCTTTTTATTATTAAACTGCAGATGCCGCACCAGCAGCCATTTGCTGCCATCCGTTGAGGCATACAGGGTAATTACATTAGC
>JAEUVM010000061.1 GCA_016787125.1 Chitinophagaceae bacterium
GCCAAATGGCTTACCGGTGGCCGGGTCAATATCGTTGTCGAAGTATTGTTGTTTCTTTTTGCTGTATTCCTGGTGTTGCTTCAGGTCGAAGTCGGTGCGACTGTGAATACCCTCCAGTTCTTTGAAGCCCATCGGGAATTCAAATTCAATATCGCAGGCGGCATCAGCATAGTGTGCCAGTTTTACATGATCGTGGTAGCGGTATTTCTCCGCAGGAATTCCGAGGCTCTTATGCCATTCCAGCCGGGTGGCTTTCCATTTCTCATACCAATCCTTTTGTGTGCCAGGGCGGATGAAGAACTGCATTTCCATCTGTTCAAATTCCCGCATGCGGAAGATGAACTGTCGGGCCACGATCTCATTGCGGAAGGCCTTACCGATCTGGGCAATACCAAAAGGTATTTTCATGCGGCCGGTTTTCTGCACATTCAGAAAGTTCACGAAGATACCCTGTGCCGTTTCAGGGCGCAGGTACACTTTATTATCTTCCTCATCGGATGAAACGGTGGAACCAAATTCGGTGGAGAACATCAGGTTGAACTGGCGGATGTCGGTCCAGTTGCAGGTCTCGCTGATGCCGCACTTTATTTTATTATCCTCGATCAGTTTTTTCAGGCCGGCAAAATCATCTTTAGCCAGCAGTGCATCCATCGCAGCCAGGATTTCTTTCGCTTCTTTTTCCTTGCCTTCACCTTTCAGGAATTCTGCATGGGCTTCAATGAGATGATCCACCCGGTATCTTTTCTTGCTGTCTTTGTTATCAATCATCGGGTCGTTGAAATTATCCACGTGGCCCGATGCTTTCCAGGTGGTGGGGTGCATAAAAATGGCCGCATCAATACCCACGATATTGTCGTGCAGTTGCGTCATGCTCTTCCACCAGTAGTCTTTGATATTCTTTTTCAGTTCGGCTCCCATCTGGCCATAATCATATACGGCCTGCAGTCCGTCATAAATTTCACTGCTGGGGAAAATAAAGCCATACTCTTTGCAATGCGAGATGATTGCCTGGAACCTGTTTGTATCGTTTGCCATAGGCGGCAAAGATAATAGAACGGGGGTTTTTTATCTATTTGCGATAGGAATTGATTGCTTCATCTGCAATGAGTTGGTTTCTATCTGCTTTGTACCTGTACCATAACCTGACCCCTATTATGCTTAGTAAAAGTCCGGCTCCGCAAACATACACGACCATCCTGTCCTCCCGTTTTACCCGTTGATTCCTTTCTTCATGGTTTATGAGCCACCGGCCATTTATCTTCAGATTATACAGGTAAACATTACCCGGTTCTTCTGCTTGCGACAACCGCTGTATATATTTCGGCTTTGTCTCTGCAGATAAGGTGTCTCCAGGCTGAAAGTCGTCCGGATCAATCTTCCACCTGCCATACTTATACATCCCTTTTTCAAACCGGAATTCATTGGAATATCCTTTAAAAAAAAACAAATAGTAATATGTCTTGTTCTTTCCACCGGTATACTTAAGATAAACTTTCTTAGAGATAACCAGGTTTTCCATCTTTGTCAGCCCGGCAGGATTTTCCACCCGGTAATGGATAATCGAGGCTATTCCGGTAAAGAGGAGCATGAAGAAAAAGAAAACGGGGATACCGGTTAGTTTACTGTTTTCGGGTATGATGGTTCTGCCTTTATTGAGACCCAGAAACTTCTTTGCGGGAACAGATTTTTCCAGCCATAAGCCGACAATATTGGAAAAGGATGCAAATAAGGCTAAACCAAAGAATGCAGCCACAATATAAAATCCCCAGCCTAATTCAGTTCCAAGAAAAGCATAAAACGCTCCGACTGCAAGTGATACAAAGAGCATTACCCAGAAAAACCGGGCTTTTCTCTTTATGGCCTGCTTATAGTCGCCGCTGTGTTTTTCACGCATTATAATGTAAGCCTGCTGTGCTTGCTCCTCTGTCAGGGTAAACATGGCCTTCAGTTCACCAACTATGTCCGCGACTGGCCGTTCATCACCTACCAGCATCAGCCCATACTCGGCTGCCTTTTCAATACGTTCTTCTATCGGGAGATGGCTATAACTCATTTCAATTTCTCATTCTGTTTATGCCGCTCAACATCCCTTGTATTCTTCTTCTCAAAATTCTTCTCCAATGCCGTGGTCAGGTCCACACCGGTCTGGTTGGCCAGGCAAAGCAGCACCCACAGCACATCGGCCATTTCATCACCCAGGTCTTTGTCTTCCTCTCCCTTCTTAA
>JAEUVM010000068.1 GCA_016787125.1 Chitinophagaceae bacterium
GCATGGCGCCCTCCTTCAAAAGCGGTGGTGATAAAGGTGGCCACCATCTTCTCTGCATCACCCTCCCGTACAAACCGGGCAGGAATACAAATGATATTAGCATTATTATGTGCCCGGCTCAGTTGTGACAATTCTTCGCCCCAGCAGATGGCTGCCCTGATACCCTGGTGCTTGTTGGCTGTAATGGCCACACCATTAGCACTGCCGCATAGTAATATTCCGAAAGAGGCCTCGCCCTTTTCCACTGCCGTGGCTACGGGGTGCGCAAAGTCGGGGTAATCAACAGAGTCCTTGCTGTGTGTACCGAAATCGGTAAACGGTAATCCCTTGCCTTCGAGGAAAGAGATCAGTTGTTCTTTATAATCGTACCCGGCATGATCGCTGCCGATAGCAATAGGCTTTGAAAGATCGAAATCTGTATGCATAGCAAAGGGGTTTGGAAGGTTGATGATGTAAAGGTAGGGAATAGTAAACCGGAAATGTTTTATGCTAAATGCTATGTGTTGTATGCTACCTGTTGAGTGTTGAATGGGGGAAACTATTATCTATTCTCTTTTATCATTCATCCTTCTTAGCTCCATTCTTTTGCTTCACGTTCCTGGCGTTTGTTGATGCGGGCGGCTACCATGATACTTGCTTCATACAGGCAGTACAGGGGAATAGTAACCAGTGTCAGACTGAAGGGATCTGTAGAAGGGGTGATCACTGCCGCCAGTATCAGTATCACTACAATGGCATGACGACGGTATTTGCGCAAAAAACGGGCAGACAGTATTCCTATTTTGGTAAGCAGCATTACCAGCAAGGGCATTTGAAACAGAATACCGATGCCTACGGTGGTGTAGATGAGGTTTTCCATATAGTCGGAAAACGAGGGCATGATCACTATCTGATCGCTCAGCTTGAAGTTGAAATAGAAGTTGACCATGAAGGGCGTCATGATAAAATACCCGAACGCCACCCCGGTAAAGAAAAGCAGGGAAACCCAGAAGATGATGCCCCTTGTTTTTTTCAGTTCCTTTTCAGAAAGGGCGGGCTTTACAAAACGCCAGAATTCCCAGAAGATATAAGGGAAGGCAAGCACAAAACCACCGATAAAGGCCATGGTGAAATAGGCGATGAACTGCCCGGTCATTTTGTTCTCCAGGAATTTTGCATCCACCGGCTTAAAGCAAAGTGCATCACCGATACCGATAGACTGACCCATGCTGCAAAGCCAGCGGGAAGAAATAAAATCAGAACGGGTGGGGGCGAGCAGCACACCATCCACAATATCTTTTGAAAAAACCAGCACCAAAACAGCCCCTACGGCCACCGCTATCAGTGAACGCACCAGGTGCCAGCGCAGGTCTTCCAGGTGATCAATAAATGACATTTCACCTTTGGTGCCCTTATCCCTTTTTTTCAGTAAACCAAACAATGCCATAGCAGGTTCTTGGAGAAGGGCAAAGGTAGGGGAATAGATAATAGATAATAGATAACAGTTGACAGGACGACGCCCAGTACTGCCTGTTCAGTATTCACCATTTACAATTCACTATTGCCTATTTCAGTTTTTTCATCTTTACCATCTCAATCCTTGTATCACTTACATGAAGGATGTCGAACTCGTAATCGTCGATGATAATGTGTTCTTTTTGCCGGGGTATTTTTTCGTGGTAATTAATGATATAACCACTGAGTGTTTCCGCTTCTTCCTGGTTAAATTCAAAGCCGTGTCTTTCCCGCAGGTAGTCAAGTTCCAGCCGGCCTGAAAACATATACTCATTTTCTGAAAGCTGTTTCTCCACAAATTCTTCCGTATCATATTCGTCCTGTATTTCGCCAAACAATTCTTCGAGCACATCTTCCATCGTAATGATACCGGCAGTGCCGCCAAACTCATCAACCACCCAGGCTATGCTTTTGCGTTCTCGGGTGAATTTGCTGATAAGGTCAGAGGCGCTCATGCTTTCCGGAACAGCCGGAATGGGAAGCAATACTTCTTTAAGGCAGGCCGGCTTTTTAAAAAGGTCGAGCTGGTGTACATACCCGGTAATATGGTCAATATTGCCATCATATACCACCAGCTTGCTGAGCTTGGTCTCTACAAATTTTTTCCGCAGCTCTTCTATAGTGGAGCGGCTGTCAACGCCGATGATTTCTTTGCGTGGTACCAGGCACTGGCGGATCTTTACCTTCGGCAGCTCTTGTGCATTTTCCAGCAACTGGGTGTTGCGCTCCTGTCGTTCATCCAGCGTGGCAGGCTGAAAGAGATTTTTCAGATCGCTGCGGTTAAATGGCTGTTTATTGTTTTTACCCATGCGAACACCGATCATGTATTTCAGTATCCATTCACTCATATCAATGAAAGCTGTGGCAACAGGAGAGAACAGACCATAAAAAAAATTGCTTACGTGTGCCAGCCGTACAAGTAATGTGTTGCTCCGGGCCCTGAAAAAGGCACGGGGTATAAATTCGCCCAATATCAATACCACAAAGGTGGCGATCACGATATCCACCAGTACCCGCAGGGTGCCGGAACCTGTACCTACATATCGCCAGGCGGGCAGCATGAGGCGGTCAATCTGCATGGCGAAGAGGACTAGCATCAGGTTAAAACCAATGAGGGTGGTGCCGAGAAATTTTGCTGGAGAATCAATAAAGGTGGTCAGTAATCCGGATACAGCGCCTCCTTTTTTCCGGCGCAACTCGAGGCTTAGCCTGTTGGCACTGTAATAGGCCATTTCAATGCCCGCAAAGAAAGCCATCAGCAAAAGAGTAAACACCGCCAGTATCACAGTCATCCCTGAAATCATGCGGTAAAGATAGGAAACCCCGTACTCACGGCATTTAGCTCACTAATAGCAATGAAATACAGCCTTTTTGTCTGAGTTTGCTAATGCGGCTTTTTCTCCAAAAACTCCCTTACTGCCTGTTCGGCTTCGGCACAGGCCCTGGACAGGTCATCATTGATGATGATACGGTCAAACTGGCTCTTGAATTCCAGTTCATAAGAAGCTTTGTCAATCCTTGCCCGCAATGATTCTTCTGTTTCTGTACCCCTTGCCCGTAGCCGGCGCTCCAGTTCATCAATAGAAGGGGGCTCAATAAAGAGGGAAAGAGATTGGTAAGGGTACTGTTGCTGAACATTGATGCCACCTTTCACATCCACATCCAGCAAGGGTGCCCGGCCGCTTTCCCAGATCCTGTTCAGTTCAGCTTTCAGTGTGCCATAGTATTTTCCGGGATACACCATCTCCCATTCCACAAACTCTTTATTATTGATACGCCGTTCAAATTCAGCAGCCATGATGAAGTAATAATCCACACCGTCTTTTTCATTATTTCTGGGCTGACGGGTGGCGCATGAAACCGAAAAGGCCAGCTTGTCCGGCAGGGTTTTCAGCAGGTGCCTCGTCACGGATGTTTTTCCGGCGCCGGATGGTGCGGCAATGATGATGATCTTGTGTTGCTGCGGCATGGTGGGCAAATGTAAAAGAATTATTGGCAGGGTAAGAGCCGGCCATGCAGCCAAGCAAACTTTAATTTTACCTACCAGTTAACGCAGTCAGCTTTTCTTTCACACCGCCATACCATTCGTTCTTCAGGATGCTGAGGACGATACTGTCTCTGCGGCCACCGCTGGCGGTGGGCATGTGGTTGCGCAGCACGCCTTCTTCCACGCACCCGATGGCTTTCATGGCGGTGATGCTGCGGGTATTGTTGTTATCAGCACGAAACTCCACCCGCTCCAGCCCCCATTCTTCAAAGGCGAAAGTGAGGAGCAATAATTTGCAGTGCCGGTTCAGCCCGGTTCGCTGAAAATCTTTTCCATACCAGGTGTAGCCCAGTTGTGTAGTGCCAAATGTCGGCTGTATATCATAGAAGCGGGTGCTGCCGGCGTAGCGGTTTGCTTTTTTATCAAAAACAATAAAGGGATACTCCTTATGGTCCTGCAGATTCTTTACTGCCGTGGCGATGTATTTGCGAAGGTTGTCTTCCCCGGCGGCGGTAACGAGACCGTAATGCCATATTTCCGGCTCGTTCAATGAGAATGGCAGCAGGTGCTGTACGTCTGTTTCTTCCACAGGTCTTAAAAGCACCCTTTCGTTTTCAAGTATTACGGGTTGTGCAAAAGGAAAGAAGATCATACGGCTTTCTTTACCAGTTCGGAAATGTTGAGCGGTTTTATTTTATTATTCTTAATGGCGGGCCGGTGTACCAGTTTGTTTACAAATTGTGTTACTTCCCGTTCTTCCGGGGCTGTCATTTCTTTTGAGGCAGGGCTGTTGTTTTTTTGTAAGGTGATTGACTGACCGTCGAGCTTTGTCTGCCCCGCAGGATACTTCATTAATATAAGCCGCATTTTTTCATTCAGTTCTTCCGCCAAAGCCGGGTACAGGTATTTTGCGATAGCATAACAGTAATAAGAGCGGTAGATGGATGCAGCCTGGTAGGCATCACCGAGTTCCATCATCAGCTTACCCATTACCTTATCTCCTGCATAGGTAAAAGGAAAGCGTTCACCAAGCTGGTCAATGAATTGCCGGAATATTTCCATGCTTCTGCCTTCGCCATGTGTTTCCGGACGGTAATATTCTTTTACATAGTTCACCACACCGGTAATATTATTCTTCAGGCACCAGCCTGCATCCGATTGCAATTCTTTTCTGGCTTCCAGTATTTTGAGGTGAATCCATTCGGAATTATTGTGAGCGGAGGGACGAATCTTCAACGCAGCATTTTCCCAGTAAAGGGCTGAATCAATATTACCATTCAGTTCATAGGCCACGGCAGTATTGGCATTGACCTCGTAAACGGAAGGAAATTTTTTGCTGAGGCCGCGGAAGAGGTCGAGCCCTTCTGCAAAGCGGCCGGCCATGAGCAACCAGGCCCCATAGTCTGATACATTTTTATAGGAGTAATCACCTGCGAGCAGTTTCTTTTCAACGGCCTTGCAGTTTTTGGCAATTTCTTTTTGTTTGAATTCAATGGAAAAGAAGAACCAGTGTTCGAGGTAATGGGCTTTTCCGGTGGAATCAACGGCGAAGATATTGAGGCAGGCGTGTGCATTGAGGCTGAATAATAAAATAAGGCAAAGAGGGATTCTTTTCATGGCTCAATTATTTATGCCATTTAAAGTTAGGGATAGTATTTTGATATCTGCAAGCGGAAAGACAGGACGATCTTTCAGCAATAATCAATAATTAGCAGTCAATAATTCAAGCGGTTTTTCATGAGAAGTGGCAAATGTGAACCACATAGGTTGTTTACTACGCTTCTATCCTTTTAATATCTGCTCCCAGTTTGCGGAGCCGGCCGTCTATATCCTGGTAGCCGCGGTCTATCTGTTCAATGTTTTGGATTGTGCTTTTGCCTTCAGCACTCAGGGCAGCAATAAGCAGTGCCACACCGGCTCGTATATCCGGACTGCTCATGGTGATGCCGCGAAGCATTTGTTCCCTTTCCAACCCGATGACCACAGCACGATGCGGATCGCAGAGTACGATGCGGGCGCCCATGTCGATGAGTTTATCTACAAAGAAGAGCCGGCTTTCAAACATTTTCTGGTGGATGAGTACAGAACCTTTTGCCTGGGTGGCGGTAACGAGTACAATACTGAGCAGGTCAGGTGTAAAACCGGGCCAGGGATGGTCGTAGATGGTCATTACCGATCCATCGAGGAAGGTTTGTATCTCATAGCTTTCCTGCGAGGGGATATGAATATCGTCGCCGTTGAAATTCATCTGAATGCCGAGTTGCTGAAACTTTTCAGGTATGATGCCGAGGTGTCCGATGCCGGCGCCTTTAATGATGATATCGCTCTGTGTCATGGCTGCGAGGCCGATGAAGGAGCCCACTTCGATCATATCGGGTAGCATGCTGTGCTCGGTACCGCCGAGATAAGCAACTCCTTCAATGATCAGTTTGTTGCTGCCAATGCCGCTGATCTTTGCACCCATCCTGTTGAGCATACGGCAGAGTTGCTGTATATAAGGTTCGCAGGCGGCATTGTAAATTTCCGTGGTGCCGCGGGCCATAGAAGCGGCCATTACGATGTTAGCGGTGCCCGTTACAGAAGGCTCATCAAGCAGCAGGGCAGTGCCGCGAAGGTTGGGTGCTTCAAGATGAAAAAATCCATCATCTTCATTGTAACTGAAAGCGGCCCCAAGTTTTTCAAAACCGATGATATGGGTATCGAGACGGCGGCGGCCGATCTTATCTCCGCCGGGTTTTGGAATAAAGGCTTTGCGGAAGCGGGCCAGCATGGGGCCGGCGAGCATCACCGAACCGCGGAGGCGGCCGCTTTTCTTTTTATAGGCTTCGCTGTGCAGGTAATCAATATTCACATTATCGGCTGTAAAAATGCAGGTGTCGCGGCTTACCCGTTCGGTTTTTACATTCATCTCGCCCAGCAGTTCGATCAGCAGGTTTACATCAATGATATCAGGAATATTGGTGATAGTTACTTTTTCCGGGGTGAGTAATACGGCGCTGATGATCTGCAGGGCTTCGTTTTTGGCACCCTGTGGTATTATTTCGCCGCTCAGTTTTTTTCCGCCTCTTACTTCAAATGAATGCATGGATACAGCGTTTGAAAAATGGATTGATCGAGATAGTAAAACAATAAACCGGGTGCAATGTAAAAACAAAAAGTTGACAGTACGGTTACTGTCAACTTTTTAACAGGGGATCGTATTATTTTAAAACCTTTTCTTCTTAAAGTTGCCACCGCGGTTGTCTCTGCGACCGCCGTTGCGCTGCTGGAATTTGTTTCCACCACCGCCGTTACGTTTGCCAAAATTGCCCCGGTTGTCGCGGTTGTCACGCCCTTCCTGGCGAAATGCTTTTACATGGGGTGTATTGGTAAAAGTGAGCTGCCCGTCGGTGATACCTGTCAGTTCACTTTGTATGGCATCATCATGTACGGTTTCTTTATGCCAGTTGTTGTAAGCCAGCTTCATATAATAGGCGATGGCGTTGGCGAAGCCGAGTTTCTTTTCGGGGTTCTCTTCTTTCAGGGCTTTGCTGATTATCTCTTCCAGGTTCTTGCCGAGGTGAAACAGTTTAGGATAGCGCTTGGGATAAGGCAGCGGTTTGGGTTTGGCTTTCAGTGTTTCACGGGTGGGAATGGGATAGGGAGATTTTACATCAAGTGTGAAATCGGAGATGAGGAATAGATGGTCCCACAATTTATGACGGAAATCCTCCACATTTTTGAGGTGGGGGTTCAAAAACCCCATTAGTTCAATGGCGGCCTGGGCGTTTCGCTGGCGGCGTTCGGGGTCTTCGATGGTCATGATATGCTCCACCATTTTCTGCACATGTCGTCCGTATTCCCGCATGGTGAGGTGGTTTCGGGTAGTATTATACTCCATAAATAAATTTAGTAACGACAAATGTAGAGAAAGAAGTTGTAAGTTCTAAGTTTTAAGCAGGAGGGGGAAAAAAGAAAGGGGCCCCGAACCAAGGCCCCTTTTACAAGCCACCATCCTCTTCCACCTAAGAGGTCATTTAATGATCAGCTGGTTTACTGCAGCCTGTTGTGTTGCTGCATCGGTTACTTTCACCCAGTATATTCCGCTTTTCAGGTTAGCGGGCTGAATGTAAGCAGCGCCGGCGATCATAATATCTTTTCCCCAGGCAAGCTGGCCCTGGGCGTTGAAAATTTCAAGTTTGAATTGTCCTGTCCGGATATTAACAAATTTGATACCAACAGTGCCATCAGAGGGATTTGGACTGATAAAAAATTTTGGCATCGTGGAATTCCTAAGTGTAACCTCTCTGATCTCGCTCAGCCTTGTATATCCGTTGGCATAAACCTGTTTTACCCTGAAATAAAATGAACCGCTTTCCTCACGGTTGTTTGTATATAAGAATTCATACCTGTCTCCGCCAACTGTTTCGTTTCTGGCCACCCTGCCTGCCGGGCTGAAGTGCTGTCCATCCCGGCTTACTTCTGTTTCATAATAGTAAGCGGCAGCAGGATCATTGTAACCATGCCAGCTAAGCTTTGCCGTATTATCAGCCACCCGGTTTACGGTAAACTGCCGCATATTCAGTGGCAGCACATATCCCGGACAGGTGCAGTACTGGAAATGAAACCGTACAATGGCGGATGTGGCAACTGTACTGTTATAATTACCTCCCGTGCAGGTAACATTGGTAAAGGCGGTAATATTATACAGGTAGGTAACGCTGTCGTGCCCGTAAAACTGCATCAGCGAATCCATAGTGTTTACAGTACGGCAAACAGTTACCGCATTGAGCAGGGTATCTCTTGAAATAGACACGAAGTCGGGGCCGGAACCCAGTATACCATTGGTAGCGCCAAGGGTATACGGGCCGTAGTGATGATTTATGCTATTGGTTAATGGGGAAGATAATCCCGGCCCTGTTATCTGATCCGTTCTTATATAATATACATCTGCATTTTGCGGCGAAGCGGAATTGTTCTCCACACTTACAGAGTCAACCACACCGGTAATGGAAACACATATCTGAAGACAGGTAACCATACCTGCCATCGGGTCGGCTTGCGGCAACTTTACCAGGATGGTGTTGATACCTGCCGGAGTATTGATCACCGTATCGTACATGGTAGCACCCGGTGTGATACCGTAAGGACACTGGGCGTTGGCAACAGGGGTGAGCAGGTATTGCATGATAAGCAGACCGCCGGAAATAAAACGCCATAAGTAAACCTGTTTCATAGGTTGGAGTTTTGGTTGGTTAATGTCTGGCGGCGATGTAAAAGTAGATAAGGACCCCGGCCTGTGCAATTGTACTATTGCCCGATTTTATGTACCGGTAAATAATGAATATCCACAGCAATATTTCTTGCAAATACAGCAGCTGCGGCTGGCTTATTTGCTTTATGCCAGCAGTTGTTTTACTACGGAACTAATACATTCTGCCAATACCTTTGCGGCTATAATATGAGAGTGGCTGTTAATACCCGATTTCTTTTACCTGGTTGCCTGGAAGGATATGGATATTTCATTCAGGAAACTTTCCGGCGTTTGGTGCAGCAGCATCCCGAACACGAGTTCATCTTTATTTTCGACCGGCCATACGATCAGCAGTTTGTGTTTGGAAAAAATGTAACACCGGTGGTTACGGGTCCGGCAGCACGTCACCCATTATTGTGGAAGTTGTGGTATGATATCAAAGTGCCATCAGTGCTTCGCAAATACAAAGCGGATGTGTTTGTTTCCTGCGATGGTTTTTGTTCATTAAATACAAAAATACCGCAATGCCTGGTGGTGCATGACATCGCTTTTCTGCATTACCCGTCCTTTATCAGTAAATCACACCTTTTTTTCTACCGGCGTTACACTGCAAAATTTTTGCACAAGGCAAAATCGGTTGCCACCGTATCGGCGTTTTCAAAAGCAGATATTATAAAACAGTATGCTGTTGAGCCTGCCAAGCTGGATGTGGTATACAGTGCAGCCAAGCCAGGTTTCGGACCGGTAGATTTTGAAGAGAAACAAAAAATAAAAGAACAGTATACAGGGGGTGCGGAGTATTTTATTTATACAGGTGCAATTCATCCGCGGAAAAACCTGGTAAGCCTGCTGAAAGCATTTTCCATATTTAAAAAGAAACAAAACTCTTCCATGAAGCTGGTGCTGGCGGGCCGGCTCGCCTGGAAGTCGGATACATTCAAAGACAGTCTTGCATCATACAAATACCGCAATGATGTGGTGATGACAGGCTACCTGCCTGAAACGGAACTGGCAAGCCTTACAGCAGCCGCCTATGCCATGGTATACCCCTCGCACTTTGAAGGATTTGGTGTGCCCGTACTGGAAGCTATGCAATGCGGTGTGCCCGTGATAACCACTTCCGCTTCTTCCATGCAGGAGGTAGCAGGTGATGCAGCATTATATGCCCCTGCCACAGACCATGAGGCCATTGCCGCACACATGATCTTATTATATAAAGACGAAAACCTGCGCACCCGGCTTATAACAGAAGGATTACAGGTGGCAAAACAATACACCTGGGAGCGGACTGCTGCCCTGCTATGGCAATGTATTGAAAAAGCAATCGGCTGATTTGGGTTAACTTTGCCCCCTTTAATTATAACTATGCAAAAATCAACTATTACTATTGATGTAACGATGGATGAAAAACGGGTGCCTTCTGCTATTGAATGGAGTGCCACCGATACCTCGGCCACCTCTGCACAACCCGCAAAAGCCATGATGATCTCTTTCTGGGATGGTGCAGAAAAAGCAGCGTTGCGTATAGACCTCTGGACAAAGGATATGATGGTGGACGAGATGGCCGATTTTTTTTACCAGACGATGATGACGATGGCCGATACCTACGGGCGGGCCACCCATTACGCAGACCAGGTGGAAGAAATGAAAACATTTGCCAAAGGATTCTATGAACGCTTCCGTGAAAAGCAACTAAAAGACAATAAGGCAAACTGACAAAGCAGCACATAATTAAATTATACACAATGAGTCTGGAACAAACAATAATGACCGATCTGAAAGCCGCCATGATAGCTAAGGATGAAGCAGCACTGCGAAGCCTTCGGGCTGTAAAAGCGGCTATACTGCTGGCCAAAACATCAGAAGGGGCAGGCGGTGAACTGAAAGCTGAAGATGAAATAAAGCTGTTGCAAAAACTTGTAAAGAGCCGCAAGGATTCATTGGAAATATACCAGCAGCAAAACCGCCCGGATCTTGCAAAAAAAGAAGAAGAAGAGATTGCGGTAATAGAAAAATACCTTCCCAAACAATTATCTGCCGATGAAATAAGGGCTGAATTGTCTGCGATCATTGCATCAGTTGGTGCAACATCACCGGCCGATATGGGAAAAGTAATGGGTGCTGCCACCAAACAACTGGCCGGAAAAGCGGATGGTAAAACCATATCAGCCCTGGTGAAGGAATTGCTGTCAAAATAAACAGCTTTTAAGAATTGTTTAGGATAAAAGGCCATTGTGTTTTACACCTGAAAGCGTTTTCATCACAACCCGCTCCATGCTGATAGATATATTATATGCCGTGGTATTGGTGATAGCTGTGATGAATGGCTACAGGCTTGGGCTCGTAGTGGGCCTTTTTTCGCTGGTGGCAACCATCATCGGGCTGGCAGCCGCCATGAAACTATCATTGGTGGCGGCGGGTTATATCGGAAAGGCAGTTAAGGGTGCTGAGGAATGGCTTCCGTTCATAGCTTTTATTGTGGTATTTATTGTGGTGGTCATACTGGTAAGGCTCGGTGCCAAAGCTATAGAGCAGGCAGTAGAGGTGGTGGCATTGGGCTGGCTGAACAAACTGGGAGGAATTCTTTTTTTTGCGGCATTGTACACCATTGTATTCAGTGTGTTGCTTTTTTATGCCATACAAATGCAATGGGTGCAACCGTCAGCAGTGTCAGGCTCCATCACCTATTCATTCATACAACCATGGGGTCCAAAGGCTATTAATGGTTTTGGGTCGCTAATACCATTATTTAAAGATATGTTCGGAGAACTGGAAACGTTCTTCGGCAAGGTGGCGGAAAAAATACCACCCGCAAGCTGAGACCAGGACTGTAACAGCAGGAAAATCACTATTTGTAACACCTTTAACCGATCGTGTTTAATTGCCCGAAAG
This sequence comes from Chitinophagaceae bacterium, assembly GCA_016787125.1. Taxonomy (GTDB): domain Bacteria; phylum Bacteroidota; class Bacteroidia; order Chitinophagales; family Chitinophagaceae; genus JJ008. Next base: position 11,607 of record JAEUVM010000068.1, read on the forward strand.
GTTCAGATTTTGCCTTAAAACGACTATTTTAGCATTACTAAAGCCTTAATAAACAGGCAAACAGAATTGACTGCCATGGCGTACGAGATCAAACAACATGAAAAGTTCAGGTTTATTGAAGAAGGCAGCGGAGAGCCGCTGGTGCTGTTGCATGGACTTTTTGGTGCGCTGAGTAATTTTGAGCCACTGATAGGATATTTCCGCCAGCACAACCGGGTGATCGTTCCGATGCTGCCCTTACTGGACCTGGACATACTGCATACTTCTGTGGGCGGGCTGGCCAAATTTGTACATAAATTCCTTGAAGCCAAAGACCTGAAAGAGGTGCACCTGCTTGGCAACTCATTGGGAGGCCATGTGGCGCTGGTACATACGTTGAAACATCCCGAGAGAATAAAATCATTGATATTGACCGGAAGTTCCGGTCTTTTTGAAAACGGGATGGGCGATAGTTACCCCAAGAGAGGTGACTATGAATATATAAAGAAGAAAACACAGCTTACTTTTTATGACCCTGCTATCGCTACCAAAGAGCTGGTAGATGAGGTATACGAAATCACCAACAGCCGCATCAAGGTGATCAAGATAATAGCGCTGGCCAAAAGTGCCATCCGTAATAACCTGGGCGAGGAACTGAACCGGATCGGTCAGCCGACGCTTCTTGTTTGGGGAAATAACGACACCATAACGCCCCCGTTTGTGGCAAAAGAATTTAATAAGCTGATACCGAAAAGCGAATTGCATTTTATAGACAAATGTGGCCATGCTCCGATGATGGAGGTGCCGGATGAATTTAATGTGATCCTGCACAAATTCCTGAAAAAGTTGAACGAGCCTGCAACAGTTAGCTGACCCCTTTTGTCCTGCTTATACGGAAAATGATATAAGCATCGTTTAACATAAACTGAGCCGCTATCCATGTTAACCAGAGAACTACTTTCCCAATCATTACCCTCTCTTCACCTTACAGACAAGGTGTACCAGGCGCTTCAACTGATGAATGAAAACCAGGTAACACACCTGCCCGTTACTGACGGGGATAAGTATATTGCCATGATCAGTGAGGATGATTTGCTGCTGGCTGAAAACGACAATGAAACCCTGGAAAATTTCCGCCAATCTTTTTCCGAACTGTCTGTAAAGGAAAACGACCATTTTCTGAAGGCAGTGCAGCTGGCAGGGGATAATGGACTGAGCGTGGTACCCGTGGTATCTGAAGAAAATGAACTGAAGGGCACAGTTGCCTACAACGAACTGCTAAAGAACGCATCAGATTTTATGAGTCTCAGTGAACCCGGCGGTCTTATTGTACTGGAAATGGAAAGTAACCAGTATTCTTTTAACGAAATTAGCAAACTGATAGAATCAAATGATGCGCAGATAACACAGTTGAATACCAGTAATGATGCGGAAACCGGTATGATGCAGGTGACAATAAGGGTGAATAAACCGGAAATTTCTGATATTATAGCCACCTTCCAGCGATATGAGTATAATATTAAATATTTCTTTGGCGAAGAGCAATATGCCAACGAACTCCGCAGTAACTACGATAACCTGATGAACTATCTGAAGATCTGATGGCCGTTTTGCCCTTTTTTTACGGCTAACAAAAAATTCCAGTTATCTTACAACACATGCCTGTGCAGTGATACGGAGCAAACTGAAATATTCTATCGGGCTCATCCTCGCAGCGGTGAACAGCATATTGGTGCTGGCACAAGCACCTGCCATAGATTCATCCTTCCGCCCCATACCAGATACGGCCGGAATACGCAACACAAATGTATCCGTAACCGTAGGCCAGATAAACTTTACCGGAAACAAAAAAACCAGAGAAGCGATCATGCTCCGGGAAATTCCTTTCCGTACCGGAGAAAGCTACCCGCTGACGGTGTTGCTGCAAAAGTTTGAAGACGCCCGCCGCCAGCTGATGAATACCGCACTTTTTCACTCTGTGGTGGTGGCCGCAGATAATACAACCGGCAGTGTGATAAATGTGGCCGTTACGGTAAAAGAAAGATGGTACCTGTTTCCGGTGCCTTATTTCAAACCGGTAGACAGAAACCTGAATCAATGGATAGTGGAACAAAAAGCCAGCCTGGGCAGGGTAAACTACGGGGCAAAAGTTTTATATAATAATGCCACCGGCAGTAATGATAAACTGAGGCTTTACCTGGTGGCAGGGTATACCCGGCAGATTTCTTTCAGCTATGACAGGCTGTATATTGATAAAGCATTGAAATGGGGAATGAAGGTGGGTTTTGGTACCGGTAAAAACCGGGAAGTGAACTATAACACTGTTGATGATAAACAGGTATTTCTTAAAGATGAGAACAGTTATGTCCGCAGTTTTACAAGCGCATTTACAGAGCTTACTTACCGGCGGGCCATCCGTACAAGGCATAGCTTTGGCATCAGCTACTACCGGGAGAAACTTGCCGATACCATCATCAGCCTGAACCCTTCTTATTTTAAAGGAGGCCGGAACAGCATCGCCTTTCCCACTGTTTTTTATACGATGAATTATTTTGACCTTGACTATATCCCATACCCCACAAAAGGATATGCAGCACAGGTCAGCCTGAGCAAGGGCGGGATTAACAGCAACATCAATATCTGGCAGCTTCATGTAAAAGGAATAGGTGCCTGGCATGTGGCACCAAAGATGTTTTTTGACCTGAACATATACGGAGGAATAAAGCTGCCGTTCAAACAGCCTTATTTCAACCGGCGGTTCCTTGGTTATGGTGATACCTTCATGCAGGGGTATGAATACTATGTAATTGATGGGGTGGCAGGCGGATACCTGAAAACCACGCTTACCCGTGAACTGCTGAATTTCAGCATACGTATTCCACCGGTAAAAAAAGGAAAGGAGGCCTCCCGCATACCCGTTAAAATATTTGGCAAGGTGTACGGAAATACGGGCTATGTACATAACCCGGAACCCGGGGAAAATATGCTTTCTAATAAAATGCTTTATTCCGGCGGTATCGGTATTGACATCCTGACCTTCTATGATGTTACTTTCAAATTAGAGTGGACATTCAACCAGTTAGGCCAAAACGGTATATTTGTTCACCGCAAAACAATTTTCTAAACATCACATGAAGGCAGCGATATACAGCAGGGTATTTGAAGACGGGCAGCAAAATGATGTTCAGCAATTCTTCGATGAGCTGGCGGTGCAGAAAATAGAGCCGGTCATTTTTTCTTCTTTTTTTGAACAGATAAAGAATAAGATCAACCTGCCGGCCGACACCCGGACTTTTGAAGGTACCGAAGACCTTACCAACGATATTGAGTTTATTATCAGTCTTGGGGGAGACGGCACCCTGCTAGACACCATTACCCTGGTGCAAAACAAAAAGATATCGATTGTGGGGGTCAACTTTGGCCGCCTTGGTTTCCTGGCCGGCATAGGGCGTGAGGAAGTGCGGAGGGCTGTAAAGGCTATCGCAGGGCGCACCTATGTTACCGATTCCCGCACACTGATCCATGTGGATGCCAGTATACCCATGTTTGGAAATGTACCATATGCATTGAATGAGTTTTCTATCCATAAGCGGGATGTGGCTTCAATGATCAAAATACACACCTACCTGAATGGTGAATTTCTCAATACTTACTGGGCCGATGGCCTCATTGTAGCCACACCCACCGGTTCCACCGGCTATTCTCTCAGTTGTGGCGGTCCGATCGTATTCCCGGATTCTGGCAGTTTTGTAATCACCCCGGTAGCCCCGCACAACCTGAACGTTCGTCCGATCATTGTCCCGGATTCCAATATTATTTCCTTTGTAATAGAAAGCAGGTCCGAACAGATCATCTGCGCCCTTGACTCCCGCCGGGAAATTATCGGGAAAGATGTGCAACTGGCAGTAAAAAAGGAGAGTTTTGAGGTAAGCCTGGTACGGTTGAGCGAAAATAATTTCCTGCAAACCCTGCGGAATAAGCTGACCTGGGGCCTCGACAAACGGAACTAAACCACCCCGAATTATAAGAAAATCCTATTTTTAACGTTCTAAATTGATCTCGGACCATTTTTAATAAGATTATGAAGAATTATATCGCTGCGATTGTCTTATTTCTTGCCACCAGTACATCTTTTTCAGGCCTCAAGGCCCAGGATGCGGTGGTGCAGGAAGGAGAGTTTGGGGTAGGTGTCGGTGCCGGCCACTATTTCGGAGACCTGAACACCCGTGCCAGGCTTAATGCAGCTAAAGTATCAGCCACCGCATTTTTCAGAAAGAATTTCGGCAACTATATTGCCCTGCGCCTGGGTGTCAGCTTTGCACAATTAGGTTATTCAGACCAGTACAATACGCATAACAAGTACATGAACCTGCGCAACCTGAGCTTCAACAGCAAGGTATGGGAACTTTCCCTGCAGGGTGATTTCAATTTCTTCCGCTTTATGCCGGGTGATCCGCAATATAGTTTTACCCCTTATATCACACTCGGGGCCGGGATATTTTCTTATGATCCCTATGCCTATTTGCGGGGCGAAAAGGTACAGTTGCGTCCGCTCGGAACAGAAGGACAGGGCAGCAGCCTTTATCCCGACAGAAAGCAGTACAGCTCAATGGGTATCAGCATTCCGTTTGGAGGAGGATTTAAATACTCCCTGAATGAACGTGTCAATATCGGGTTTGAGATACTTCACCGCTTTACCAATACCGATTACCTTGATGATGTGAGCACCACTTATGTTGACCCATCCATTTTCCCGCTTAATAGTGACGGATCACCTTCTAACGGACTGCTGCTGTACGACAGGTCGTATGAGTTGGGTGAACCAATAGGTCAGATCGGCTTTCAGCGTGGAAACAGCAAACAGAAAGACCAGTTTGTAACAGCGATGTTCCATATCACCTTCAACCTGCAGTCTTATAAGTGCCCCACAGCCAAATAAAATAATCAGCGCAGATTAATTCAGTGAAAATCACCCCTGGGGGTGACATTCCTTTTCGGGTATATCAGTTATTTAGCAGCAGCATTAAACCAACCATAATTTCTGGCTGTCTGTATACGAACTTAATTTTATAACCAAATAACCTTTACTATGCGCCTGACAAAAGTATTTTCTGCCACCCTGCTGTTTGCTTTCTTTTGCGCAGCAGTTTCATTTACCACCCGTAAGAGTGATGTAAATAAACCCGGAGACTGGTTTTTTCTTGAAGACAAGAAAGTAAGTTTCGGAGTGGATCATGATGTGATTCATTTTGGCAACTGGAAAGATGATGTACGCCAGATCAAATTGAAAGTAACCGACGGCCCCCTTAAAATGTACGACATGAAAGTGTATTTTGATAATGGAGGAGTGCAGGATGTGTCTTTACGAAATCATTTCGCACAAGGGAGTGAAAGCCGCGTGATTGACCTTGATGGCGGACTTCGTCACCTGACTAAAATAGAGTTCAGGTACGAAACCAAGGGTTTCGCCCGCGGCAGGGCAAGGGTGGCTGTATGGGGTAAAAACTGATCCTTCCGCCTTTAATTTTCAGCAATAAGTAATAGTACCGTTAACCGGTCCGTGCAATCCCGATTACACATCGGGATTGTTTTTTTACCTTTGCCCCCGTAATACAGGAAGAATACAGCATGTCTCAATTACTGGAAACAATAGACAAGAACCGCCTCCCAAGGCATATTGCCATCATAATGGATGGGAATGGCCGATGGGCTAAGGAGAAAGGAGAAGACCGCTTGTACGGTCATTTCCATGGAGTGGAAAGCGTTCGCAATATTGTGGAAGGCTGTGCTGAACTGGGAGTGGAATATCTCACCTTGTATGCATTTTCAACCGAAAACTGGGACCGGCCTGAGTATGAAGTGGTAGGGCTGATGGAATTGCTGGTAAGCACCATCCGCAAGGAAGTGGAAAGCCTTGACAGAAATAATATCCGCTTGCATGTGATAGGAGATATGAATATGCTGCCAGACTATGCCCGTAAAGAACTGGATGAAGCCCTGGAAATAACCCGTGCAAATACCGGCCTGAACCTCATCATGGCATTAAGCTACAGCGGCCGCTGGGAACTGCTCAATGCTGTAAAGAATATTGCCTGGGAAGTGAAGCAAAACCGGCTGAGTGTGGAGGAGATTGACCAGGATACCCTTCAGAAATTCCTGTGCACCAGTGGGTTTCCCGACCCGGAACTAATGATACGAACCAGCGGAGAATACCGCATCAGCAACTTTTTACTGTACCAGCTGGCCTACGCCGAACTGTATTTTACCAATGTAAGGTGGCCCGATTTCCGCAAGGAAAATCTTTACGAGGCAATAATTGACTACCAAAACAGGGAAAGAAGGTTTGGAAAAACAAGCGAACAATTGGTAACTCCCTGATCCTTTTCCCGTAGCCTATCACTTGCTGGTAAACGTTTTATGCAAAAATAACCGCTCAAAATCCCCTTCATGTCTGCTTTTCGGGCATCTGGCGTTGACTTTCAGGCTTTTCTTTAACAAAGACTTCAAATATTTACCGTTATTTTGCCGCCTCAACCAAAGTCGGGAAGCTTGATTCGGCGGTTTTCCCGGTTTAGAGACTGACTTTGAATAAATCAGACATGCGACAAATTTTACTCAGATTTTGTGTTATTGCGATAACTGCTTTAATGGGCCTGAATACCATTCAGGCACAGGAAGATACCACCAGGCCCACTTCACTTGATCCTGCCTTATTGGAATGGCGTGATGCCCGCATTCCCAAAGAATATACAATTGCCAATGTGGTTATTACAGGGGTAAAATACCTCGATACTTCCATCGTGGCGTCTATCACCAACATTCTTCCTGGCGACAAATTCATGCATCCGGGTGAAGATATTTTTGCGAAAGCTATTGCAAACCTGTGGAGACAACGCTTTTTTTCAAACGTTCAGATTTTTGTAACCAAAGTAGACGGAGATAAGATCTGGATAGAAGTGAGTGTACAGGAACGCCCCCGGCTTGGTAATTTCAAATTTGTAGGAATAAAGAAATCTGAAGAAGAAGATATACAGGGTAAGATAAACCTTGCAAAGCAAACCATCATTACCGATAATACAAGGCGTGAGGTGGTGGAAAAGATCACAAAACACTATTCAGAGAAAGGATACCGCAATGTAAAAGTGCGTATTGAAGAACAGCCCGACCCTTCTTTTGTGAACTCTAATATGATGACCATCATTGTAGAGAAAGGCGAGAAGGTGAAAATTGACAACGTACGGTTCTTTGGAAATGAAAACGTGGATGCCATCAAGCTTAAAAAGCAAATGAAAGGCACCAAGGAAATGTCGAAGCTGACGCTCAAATCTGATGAAACACCAAGCCCCTACGGTGATGCAAAACCATTTTCTTTTAACCAATACGCCAGGGACTGGGGCTTTCTGTCTCTCAGCAAAACAAAAAGATTGCTCGACCCGTATTTCAGGTTCAAACTGTTCAGCGGGGCGAAATTTAATCCTGCCAAGTTTGAAGAAGATAAGAACAAAGTACTGGATTACTACAATTCATTAGGCTACCGTGATGCACAGATCATTGCAGATACCACCATCAACACTTCCACCGGCAACATTAATGTTGACCTGAAAGTACTGGAAGGACGTAAGTATTATTTTGGAAACATTGCCTGGAAGGGTAACTCGAAATACTCCGACTCATTATTAAATGTACTGCTCGGTATAAACAAAGGTGACATATATAACATCAGCATCCTGAACAGGCGCCTTGGCAAAGAAGCTGCACAGGAAGGTGGTGATATCAGTGGTCTGTATATGGATGACGGATACCTCTTCTTCCGCGTAGAACCGGTAGAAACCGCCGTATATAACGACACCATCGACCATGAAATACGTATCATAGAAGGGCCGCAGGCAAGGATAAAGAATGTAACCATTGCCGGTAATGAGAAGACAAAAGACTATGTGATACGCCGTGAATTACGCACCATACCGGGAGAACTGTTCAGCCGCTCAGACCTTATCCGTTCGCAGCGGGAACTGGCCAACCTGCAATACTTTAACCAGGAAACGATCAACCCCGGAGTGGTTCCGAATTCAGATGATGGTACGGTTGATATCAACTGGAAACTGGAGGAGAAATCATCCGACCAGCTTGAACTTTCAGCCGGATGGGGTGGCGGTGTAGGCCTCACCGGTACATTGGGTGTTACCTTCAACAACTTCTCTATCCGTAATATCTGGAAAAAATCGGCCTGGGATCCGCTTCCCACCGGCGACGGACAGAAACTCAGTCTTCGTATTCAGTCAAACGGTAAGGCTTACCAGTCTTACAGCTTCTCCTTTACTGAACCCTGGCTGGGCGGTAAGAAGAGAAACTCCCTTACCCTGTCGGTAAACAAGAGCAATTTCCGCAATGGATATTATGATGGCATCCAGGGCAAATATGTTTTCAATGACACCACCCGTCTTTCCACCTTTGGTGTGGGCTTATCATTGGGAAAACAGCTGAAATGGCCGGATGACTTCTTCAGCCTTGTTTATTCGCTGAACTTTACCCAATACAAAAGAGAGAACTACGCCATATTTCCTGGTGCAAGCCCCACCGGAACATCGAATAACTTTAATATCAGGATTGCCCTTCAGCGTTCTTCTGTATTTAACCCCATCTTCCCAACGAGTGGTTCCAGCTTTGTGGCAAGTGTGCAGTTAACACCGCCGTATTCATTATTTAACCCCGACCTGGTTAATTCTGCTGACCCGTATAAGAACCCAGAGTACCACAAGTGGAAGTTCAACGCAGAGTGGTATGTGCCGATCGGCAAAGCCATGGGCGCAGAAAAGAACCGCCAGCTGGTATTGAAGATTGCTGCTAAATACGGATTTATCGGGCGTTACAACAAGAAGCTTGAATATTCACCGTTTGAACGGTTCCAGGTGGGCGATGCAGGCCTTACCAACAACTTTGGCTTATTGGGCTACGATATTGTGGCGCATCGCGGTTACCCGGTATATGAGTCATCAGACCCGACAGTGAATCCTGATCAGCAAAATGCACAGAACTTCTTCACCATATTTAATAAATACCAGCTGGAGCTGAGGTTCCCGCTCGTAACCAACCCAAGCAGTACCATCTATGCCCTTACATTCTTTGAAGCGGCAAACGGGTGGTACAACTATAAAGATTATAACCCCTTCCGCCTGCGGCGCAGTGTAGGTGTGGGAATGCGCTTCTTCCTGCCAATGTTTGGCCTTCTTGGTTTCGACTATGGTATTGGACTCGACAGGATTCAGCCGGGACAAAGCGGATTTAAGGGCGCCTCCCGATTCACCTTTATGCTCGGTTTTGAACCAGAATAATAGAATTACCTTTAGCACAATCAAACCCTTACTAATATGAAAAAGATCGTATTGCTCGCCTTCTTCCTGGGAACAGGGCTGCTGGCGTTTTCGCAGAAATATGCTATCATAGATACCCGCTATATCCTGGATAAAATGCCGGATTACAAAGAGGCACAAAAACAACTGGACGATATAGCCGCCGGCTGGCAGAAGGATATAGATGCCAAGCAGGCCGAACTGGACAATATGTACAAATCCTATGAGGCCGAGCAGGTGATGCTGAGCGACGAATTGAAGAAAAAACGGGAAGATCAGCTGTTTAATAAAGAAAAAGATCTGCGTGACCTGCAGCGTAAACGCTTTGGTTTTGAAGGAGATTTGTTCAAAAAAAGACAGGAACTGATAAAACCCATCCAGGATAAAGTATATAATGCCGTACAGAAGCTGGCAGTGAGCCGTGGCTATGATTTTGTACTGGATAAAAGTGAGGGAATTACCATTATATTTGCCGACCCTAAACTGGACAAAAGCGAAGACGTGCTGAAAGAACTGGGTGTTCGCTAAACGTTAAAAAAGTTAAAAGCCGGGTTTTATAACCCGTGCAGGCAACTAACCAGTACCGGGCTTTATCATAATAAAACGAAAACCCGGTAAGGTTGCCGGGAATAAAAAACCAAATAAGAATTACAGATGAAAAAACTCCTTACTGCGGTTGTTCTGGCCTCAGCCCTGCTTTTTGCAGGAGATGCCGGTGCCCAAATGAAAATTGGCTACATACGTATTGATGACATGGTGGCCATCATGCCCGAAACTCAAAAGATCGACTCCCTGCTGGAAAAATTTCAGAACGATTCTATCAATCCCAGGTATGCACAGATCGTAGCTCTTTACCAGTTTAAAGACAGTGTTTACAGGGATTCACTGAAAACCTCAGCTGTTGTACGCAAACAAATAGAAGAAGAACTCCCTTCTCTGATCTACCAGATCCAAAACTGGCAGCAGATCGTCAACCAGACAATGGAAAGCAAGCAAAACGAATACCTTGCCCCTATCTACCGCAAAGTATTTGATGCCGTAAAAGCCGTGGCAAAAGAAAAAGGATACACCCATGTGCTGACCAAAGAAGCATTGCTGGTGGCCCCCGATGCCGATGATATGATCGCTGCTGTGGCGGCCAAACTAAAAGTTCCCCTTCCAAAGACGAAATAGTCATTAATAAATCTTTCTTAACTGCCCCATCACCAGAAATGATGGGGCAGTTTTTTATGTATGAGCCAGCAGCCGGTGTATTTTTGTGCAATGCAAAAAGCCGCTCCAATAGGGGTATTCGATTCCGGCTACGGAGGACTTACCGTATTAAAGGAGATCGTGAAAAAACTACCGGAGTATGATTATCTCTACCTGGGAGATAATGCAAGGGCTCCGTATGGAAACCGTTCTTTTGACACGGTGTATCTTTACACCCTGCAATGTGTAAAGTGGTTTTTTGAAAATGGTTGTACGTTGGTAATACTGGCCTGTAATACGGCTTCAGCCAAAGCGCTGCGAACCATTCAGCAAAACGATCTTCCTCAAATCGATCCCGACAAAAGAGTGCTCGGGGTAATAAGGCCAACCGCCGAGATACTTGGCACTTTTTCTGAAACCAACAGCGTTGGCATCCTGGCAACCAATGGAACTGTGGCGTCGGAGTCGTACCCGATGGAGACAGCCAAATTTTTTCCGGATCTTAAAGTGTACCAGGAGGCCTGCCCGATGTGGGTGCCGCTGGTGGAAGCCAATGAACATACCGGCCGCGGAGCTGATTATTTTGTAAAAAAGAACCTGGAGAACATTTTTGAAGCAGGAGAGGATATTGACGTGATATTACTTGCCTGCACTCATTACCCTCTTTTGCGGGAAAAAATCGAGGAATACCTGCCTGTTGGGGTCAAATTGGTATCACAGGGTGAGATTGTGGCCGAAAGCCTGGCTGATTACCTGGCCCGCCACCCGGAAATGGAAGCCCGCTGCAGTAAGGGCGGTAAGAGGGTATTTTTTACTACAGATTCCACCCAAGACTTTGATAATCATGCCGCCACATTTTACGGAGAGACGATAAGCTCACACCATGCCGACCTTGGGTTATGATGCAGGGAGGCTGTATTGTAACTTTCTTTTCTCCTCACTTTCTCTTCTGGTATTGAACCCTTACCTTTGCCGTCCTTTCATCCCGCCGGATTCAGGATGGGTGTGGTGACCCGCTCCGGGGCCTGGCGAATTTGAAACTGGTACGCTTCTCCGTACCGCATTTTATTCACTTCGGCGGTTTAACGTCAAAGTAAAAAACGAAAAAGACTTAAGATAATGAAACGCACATTCCAACCTCATCGCAAACGCCGGAAAACGGTACACGGTTTCCGTAAGCGTATGGCTACTGCCAACGGAAGAAAGGTTTTGGCCAGCCGCCGTGCTAAAGGCCGTAAGAAACTTACCATTTCAGACGAAAGCAAATTGAAATAATAGTATCAGCGGATAACCCGTTTGTAAAATAACCAGCTCCCTGTATTACCAGGGAGCTTTTTTAATTTTACAGGGATAAGAATACAAATGGCCGGAAAACTAACCTTGGCAGCATCGGAACGACTTAAAAGCAGAAAAGCTATTGATGCGGTTTTTGCAAAAAATAAGTGTTTCCACGTGTTCCCTTTCAAAATTTGCTGCAACATGGTAACCGAACCTGGATTGAAAGCCGCTACCGGCGTAAGCAGCCGGCACTTTAAAAAAGCAACCGACCGTAACCGTATCAAAAGACTGACAAGGGAGGCCTGGCGTATCCAGAAAAACACGTTGCGGGAAATGCTGCTGCAAAAAAACAAAGGACTGCACGTTTTTATTTTATATACAGGTAAAGAAATGCCGGTGTATGCTGCCATTGCTGAAACCATGTTACTGGTAGTGCAAAAACTGGAGAAGGATCTTGGAAAAGAATAATACTGTCTATACTATACTGCGGGCCATTGGGAGGATACTCGCCTTTCCTTTCCTGGTGCTGATCAAAATATACCAGTGGATCATATCGCCCTGGCTGGGGCCCAGGTGCAGGTACACACCTACCTGTTCCCATTATGCGGCAGAAGCGCTGAAAAAATACGGCATATTTAAAGGGCTTTGGTTGTCTGTTCGTCGTATAAGCCGCTGTCATCCCTGGGGTGGCAGCGGGCATGACCCGGTACCCTGAGAGTTTTTACTGTTATCAGACACATTCTTTATGAGGGGATGCGGGGGCAGACAATATTTCTGTATCTTGGTTTCAAATCCCGGACGTTGATTACAGTTTCCATAATAGAAGATGATAAACACTACAGGGAAGGATTAGAGGATCTGATCAATAACTCCGGCGAATTCACTGTGCTTCACAGTTACGCTGATGCAGAACAGGCCCTGCCACATATTATTCAGTATCCGCCTGGTATTGCAATAGTGGATATAAAACTTCCGGGAAAGAAAAACGGTGTTGATCTTATCTACGACATCCGCACGCAGGCGCCGGAGGTGCAATGCATGGTTTGCTCTTTTTATTCAGACAATGAATCTGTATTCAATGCACTGCGAAACGGAGCCAGCGGCTATATATTAAAAGATTCGATGCCGCAGGAGATCATTGACTCACTGAAAGAACTTCACAGCGGCGGTGCACCGATGAGCCGGTATATCGCCAAGAAAGTCATAAACACATTTACTGAAAAACAAAGCTTGCCAAAGCTCTCCGAGTTATCGGAGAGAGAAAATGAAATACTTCAGTCCTTATCAACGGGGCTGGCAGTAAAAGAAGTGGCCGCCAAATTGTACATCAGTGTGCATACCGTAACCAAGCACCTGAAAAACATCTACACCAAACTGCATGTAAATAACCGTATTGAAGCAGTGAACCGCCTGAATCATCTCAGGTAAACCATTTGGCTGATCTGTATAAAAAAAGGAACTCTCTAAAAAGTTTTTCAACACAGGGATACAGGGCAACAGGGAAACACTGAGTGTTGATTCCAAAATACACTTCTCAGTGCAACTCAAATCCTCAGAATCTCTGTGTTGAAACTCTTCCTCCTTAATAGCGTTCATCAACTCTTTCCCAGTTCACCAGGTTCCAGAAAGCGGCGAGATAATCGGCCCGTTTATTCTGATACTTGAGGTAATAGGCGTGTTCCCACACATCCACTCCGAGAATAGGTACACCTTTTACTTCGGCAATATCCATCAGCGGATTGTCCTGGTTGGGCGTGGAGCAAATATCCAGGCCACCTTCTTTCTTTACGATCAGCCAGGCCCAGCCACTGCCAAAGCGTGTCATACCGGCGTTGGCAAATTTTTCTTTAAACGAATCAAATGAGCCAAAGGCTTCATTGATCGCATCGGCGAGTTTGCCGGTGGGGGCACCGCCTCCGTTGGGTGTAAGACTGTTCCAGAAAAACGTATGGTTCCAGTGTCCGCCGCCATTATTACGTACCGCGGGGGAGATAGAACCGGCATTTTCCACCAGTTCCTCCAGCGATTTGCCTTCATGCGGTGTGCCCGCAATGGCCTTATTAAGATTGTCTACATAGGCCTGGTGGTGTTTGCCATGATGTATCTGCATGGTCAGTGTGTCAAAATGCGGCTCCAGTGCATCGTAAGCATAAGGGAGCTGCGGTAAGGTGAATGCCATAAATAATTATTTTAGATTAATGATTGCTGGTTTATTTCAACTGCTATAACAAAAATACTGATAGTGGGTAATAAAAACGGAAGCTCAGTTGAAATGTTCCTTATCCCGAAAATCACTTTTTCAACCGGTTCAGTTTTTTCCCTTTTTCGGTAAATGTTTCCACAACGCCTTTTGTTTCCAGGTCGAGCCGGATGGAAATAGTATACCAGGGAATGGAACCTTTGAATGCCGGCACTTTCTTCTTTACGATTGTTACCACTTCATCGGTAAGTTCAGTAAAGGTTTTGCCCTTGCTTCCTTTCAGGCATTGAAGGATAGCTGCTTTGACAGGGTTGTAAATAGCAGCATCCACGGTAAACTGTGTTCCGGTGCGGGGGTGGGTAAGCACCACGGTTTGTTTTGGTTTGACAGCCATGTCTATCTTTTCTTTTTAAAAAAATCCTTCATCAGCTGAGCACATTCTTCTTTCATCACTCCCCTTACCAGTTCCGTTTTTGGATGAAAGGGCCAGTTGGCGGCCGTGGTTTTCTTATACCCGTTCTTTTCATCATCCGCACCATATACTATCTTCTGCAGTTTGCTCCAGTAGATGGCACCGGCACACATCAGGCAGGGCTCAACCGTGACATATAATGTAGCTTCCGGCAGGTATTTGCTGCCCAGCGCATTGAAAGCAGAAGTGAGGGCAATCATTTCAGCATGGGCAGTGGGATCGTTCAGCCGCTCGGTCATATTATGGCCACGGGCTATGATCTTTTCCTGCAGCACCACTACGGCCCCGATAGGAATCTCATCATCCTCCCAGGCTTTTTTTGCTTCTTTCAGGGCCTGCATCATAAAGTATTCATCTGTCATGGAGCGGGTAGTTTTGCCTAACTTGGTATAAAATTAATCTTAATGACAGACATTGCCAGCCTGGAAAAGATGAGGCAGTATTTCAATACGGGCAGCACCAGGCCCTATGCTTTCCGGAAAGAGCAATTGAAGAAACTGAAACAATCCATACTGGCACATGAACAAGACCTGTATGATGCATTAAATACCGA
>JAEUVM010000113.1 GCA_016787125.1 Chitinophagaceae bacterium
CGCTGGAGCATCAGTTTTACCCTGTTGGCACAATTATAATGTGCCTCACCCACCACCAGCGGTGAAAGGATACGGGAAGTGGAATCCAGCGGATCCACGGCGGGATAGATACCCAGGTCAGCGATCTTACGGCTCAATACCGTAGTGGCATCGAGGTGGGCAAAGGTGGTGGCCGGAGCGGGGTCGGTAAGGTCATCCGCCGGTACATACACCGCCTGCACAGAAGTGATAGAACCATTCTTGGTAGAAGTGATACGCTCCTGCATGATACCCATCTCGGTGGCGAGTGTGGGCTGGTAACCCACCGCCGAAGGCATACGGCCCAGCAGGGCTGATACCTCAGAACCGGCCTGGGTGAAACGGAAGATATTATCTACGAAGAACAGGATGTCGCGGCCTTTGCCCTGTCCGTCGCCATCACGATAGTATTCAGCGATGGTAAGACCGGAGAGCGCCACACGGGCGCGGGCACCGGGAGGTTCATTCATTTGTCCGAATACGAAGGTGGCTTTGGATTCAGCCAGTTCGGCCATGTTTACCTTGCTCAGGTCCCAGCCGCCTTCTTCCATGCTGTGTTTGAAAGCGTCGCCGTATTTCATGATACCGGCTTCGATCATTTCACGCATCAGGTCATTTCCTTCACGGGTACGTTCGCCCACACCGGCAAATACAGAAAGACCGGAGTAAGCTTTTGCGATATTATTGATCAGTTCCTGGATGAGTACTGTTTTTCCCACACCGGCACCACCGAACAGACCGATCTTACCACCTTTTGCATAAGGTTCGATCAGGTCAATTACCTTGATACCTGTGAACAACACTTCAGAGGCGGTGCTCAGGTTTTCAAAAGCGGGTGGCTGGTTGTGAATGGGACGTCCGCCTTCTTTGCTGATGGCGGGGAGACCGTCAATAGGGTCGCCGGTTACGTTGAACAGGCGTCCTTTGATGCCTTCACCAACAGGCATGGCGATAGCACGGCCGGTATCCACTACAGGTGTACCACGTACGATACCTTCGGTACCGTCCATAGCGATGGTACGTACACTGTCTTCACCAAGGTGCTGCTGTACTTCCAGAACGAGGATATCGCCGTTTTCTCTTTTCAGTTCCAGTGAGTTGTAGATCTCAGGGAGTTTGCCATCAAACTGCACGTCGATTACGGCGCCGATGACCTGTTTTACTTTGCCGGTGTTAGCCATATTAAGAATTTGAGGAATGAAGTATGAAGAAGGAAGCAGGAAGTATGGCCGGTGCGTTCCGGCGGTGATTTACCGGGAAGGCTGACTTCATATTTCTTACTCCGTTTTTCAGGCCGCAAAGGTAAGGGGGCGGGTGTAAACTGCCAATTTACAACGGGGTATTTCCGGCTGTTATTTGGCCTTTTGCCGGATTGGGGAAAAAGGGTGAACGGAGGACCGTCAGGCGTTG
Organism: Chitinophagaceae bacterium; assembly: GCA_016787125.1. Taxonomy (GTDB): domain Bacteria; phylum Bacteroidota; class Bacteroidia; order Chitinophagales; family Chitinophagaceae; genus JJ008. Next base: position 1,429 of record JAEUVM010000113.1, read on the forward strand.
CCTTTTTTCCGGATAATCAGCCCGATAGAGGTAACCACGAAGCGGCCGGCCTGCAGGCGGAGGTGTACTTTCTGCTGGTGGGGCATGGTATCTACGTGGAAGTCTTCGGGCAATGCGCCGAGGGAATAGTCCA
>JAEUVM010000154.1 GCA_016787125.1 Chitinophagaceae bacterium
TTTGCCTCACTGGCCGGCGAAACCGTTATGATCATCGGGCAGCAAAAAGGGATCAATACCAAAATGAGGCAGCTTCGCAATTTTGGTATGGCCAACCCCGAAGGCTACCGCAAAGCCCTGCGGCTGATGAAACTCGCCGAAAAATTCAATAAGCCTGTCATCACACTTATCGATACACCCGGCGCTTTTCCCGGCCTCGAAGCTGAAGAAAGAGGCCAGGGTGAAGCCATCGCCCGTAATATATATGAAATGATCCGGCTGAAAGTGCCGGTGATTTGTGTCATCATCGGCGAAGGGGCCAGCGGCGGTGCGTTGGGCATTGGCGTCGGCGACAGGGTGTTTATGATGGAAAATACCTGGTACACCGTGATCAGTCCCGAAAGCTGCTCCTCTATTCTCTGGAGAAGCTGGGATAAAAAAGAAACTGCCGCCGAGCAGCTTCGCCTTACCGCAGATAAAATGCTTGGCTTCGGACTGATCGATGGTATCATTCCCGAACCGGTGGGTGGCGCTCACTGGGATTATGATGGGGCTGCAAAAATTTTAAGGGATTATCTCGTACCCGTAATACAACAACTGAAAACCGAACCGGCAGCAGAGAGGGTGAATAACAGGATCGCCAAGTTTGGCAAAATGGGATTCTGGGAAGAAGTGTAAGGAAGACGGTCAATCTTGTTATTTAATAAATACCTGCCTGGCTGTGGTTTTTCAGGCATCATCTGTCCAGGTGATGATCGTGGGTCACACCTTTCATCAACCTATCTTTACGCAACTTTTTTATACATAAGCAGTATTACAAATGTCTCTTCGCAAAAAATTCACGGGCACCGGTATCGCCATTGTCACCCCGTTTCAGGAAGATGGTACCATCGACTGGCAAAGCTTCAGCAAACTGATTGAGTTCTGGATCAATGGAAAGGTAGAATACCTGGTGGTGCTCGGTACCACGGGTGAAAGCGCCACCGTACACGGCGATGAAAAACAGCAGGTGTTTTCATTTGTGGCAAAAGAAGTGGCCGGCCGGCTGCCGCTGGTAGCAGGCATCGGCGGCAATGACACCCGCGAAGTGGTGCATGCATTCAACACATTCGACCTAACCGGCTATGATGCCATCCTGTCTGTAAGTCCGTATTACAACAAACCCAACCAGGAAGGTATTTTTCAGCATTATAAACAACTGGATGCAGCCACACCGCTGCCCATCATCATGTATAATGTGCCTTCCCGCACAGGACAAAGCATGACGGCCGGCACACAACTCAGGATCGCCCGTGAGTGTAAGAACATTTTTGCCACCAAAGAAGCCAGCGGCGATTTTAACCTCATCAACCAACTGATAAAAAATAAACCGGATGACTTTATGGTCATCAGCGGCGATGATCCCATCACCCTGCACATGATCGCTGCGGGTGCTGAAGGTCTGATATCAGTGGTGGCGAATGCCTATCCCAAAGAATACTCAGACATGGTACGCCATTGCCTGAACGGTGATTTTGCAAAAGCCCTGCCATTGCATAATAAGTATATTGATATTATTGCCTCTATGTTTGCCGAAGGCAGCCCTTCGGGTGTAAAAGCTTACCTGCATGAAATGGGGCTTTGTCAAAATACCTTCCGGCTGCCGGTATGGCCGGTAAGTGCCGGGCTGCGGGAAAAGATCAGGGAACTGATGAAGGCAGTGCAATAAGGCAACTTTGTTCGCATAAACCGTATCTGGCATGGAAGGGAAACAATAACCATTATTACAAATGCGGCAATTACTATTTTTTCTGTCTTTCATTTTTTATGCGGTCACATCCGGGGCGCAGTACACCGTTCGTATACAGGTGGACAGTTTGCCTGTTCAGCCACAATCAACAGACCTTTATGTCGCAGGATCTTTCAACAACTGGAATCCGGGTGATGAGAAGTATATGTTTCAGCGAAAAGGGAACGGACAGTTTTACATTGACCTGAACCTTGCTGCGGGTCAGTACGAATACAAGATCACCCGCGGAAGCTGGAAAGAAGCTGAATGCACCAGCAATGGTGCCGACCGCAGCAACAGGGAATTAAAAGTAAACGGTAACGAAACGATTACCATCAGTATCAGCGGATGGAAAGACAATTTTGCAGAAAAAGGCCCCGTACACACCGCGAGTAAGAATGTGCAGGTGATCGATACGGCTTTTTACATGCCACAACTGAAACGCAAGCGGCGGATACAGATCTACCTGCCTGATGATTACCACCGTTCTAAAAAAAGATACCCGGTAATGTATGTACACGACGGGCAGAATGTATTTGATGCAGCCACTTCTTATGCCGGCGAATGGGGAATAGATGAATACATGGATACCACCAGGGTGCCCAAGTGCATTATAGTATCAGTGGATAATGGCGGACTGAAAAGAATGAATGAGTATTGTCCGTTTGATTTTTCACCAGATCCCCGCAATAAAGGCAAAGAAGCCAGTAAAGGAGAAGGAAAGGAATATGTGGATTTCCTGGCCAAAACACTGAAGCCGTTCATTGATAGAAGATTCCGTACCAGGAAGGAAAGCCGCTATACCAATATCAACGGAGCTTCTATGGGCGGACTGATTTCCCTGTATGCTATTTTGAAATATCCCGGGGTATTTGGCAGTGCAGGTGTCTTTTCACCCTCTGTATGGATATGCCGGAGTGAGTTGGTGCAGTTGATACAATCCAGCGGGAAAAATGTAAAAGGCAGAATATATTTCTATTGTGGCAAACAGGAAAGCGATGAAATGGTGTCCGACATGCTGCTGGCCTTTCAGAAAATGGCCAGCGTGTCAAAAGCACGAATGACCACCGTTATACGGGATGATGGCCGGCATAATGAGAAAACCTGGCAAAAGGAATTTCCCCTGTTTTATGAATGGCTGATGCAATAGCCTTATACTTCGTAGCACACACCTTCGAGGGCCAGTTCGGTATCGGCAAAAACTTCACGGGCCTCGGCTTCAAACTCTTCCAGCGTATCATACTTGCTGCTGAAATGACCGATGAGTAATTTCTTTACGCCGGCCTTTTTCGCAATAAGAGCAGCCTGCCTGGTGGTGGAATGAAATCGTGACTCAGCCCTTTCACGAAGATTGTCGAGGTAGGTTGTTTCATGGTAGATCATGTCAAAGTCCATGATATGCGGCAACAGGTTTTCGTCGTATTTGGTATCTGCACAAAAAGCATATCGTTTGGCAGGTGTGGAAGGAACCGTTACCAGTTCGTTGGCCACAACCGTACCGTCTTTCCGGGTATAGTTTTCACCATCTTTAAGGCGGTCATAAAAGGAAGAAGGTATTTCATATTCCTTTGCTTTGTCGGGGTCAAGTTTGCGGGGTTGTTTTTTCTCTGTGAAAGAAAATCCATAGCACTCAATGCGGTGGTTGGTGCGAAAGCATTTGATCGTCACCCTGTCGTTGTCAACAAGCGTAGCAGGCTCGGTTACGGCAAATATATTCAGCGGGTAACAGAGGGCGGTGTCAGCCACTTTCAATTGTAATTCGATAATTTCTTTTAACGGGGCAGGGCCGTACACATTCAGTTCCTGGCTATGACCGAGCAGGCTGAGACTGTTGAGCAAACCAACCAATCCGAAGTAATGGTCGCCATGCAGGTGAGAAATAAAGATATGGGAGATGCGGCTGCGCCTGATTTTATACTTTATGAGTTGTATCTGGGTGCCCTCGCCGCAATCAACAAGATAATTTGCTCCATCAAGCGTTACCACCTGGCTGGTTGGATGACGGTCAAAGGCCGGAACGGCGGAATTATTCCCGAGAATAGTAACAGCGAACATGCGGCTGAACGTTTTGGAGCGTTAGTGATATCGTATAAGACCGGGCAGGGGTCTTCTTTGCTGCTTACAGGGTGTTATTAATCAAGTAATTCCCGCTCTATCTCCTCCATTTGTACAATATCCCAGGCCTCACTTTGGGTAGGGGTTACGTTCATTATCTCCAGCAGTTCCTGGCTGTCGAGGAATTCTTCCACCTGTTTTTGCAGTTCGCAGATCACGAAAGAGGCATTATTCTCATAAAACTTTTGCTGGATGTACACCAGCTTTTCGGCCAGGGGCTGGTCTACCGAAGCCACTTCATTCAGGATCAGCACCACATTCTTTACCTCATTTTGCAGAAAAGGGAGCAGGCAATCTGCCAATTCGTCCGTCATAGCACCGGAAAGTGCAGACTCATTTACCGTGATGGCATGAAATTTCTCTTTGGTATCCGTTTTGACATT
>JAEUVM010000157.1 GCA_016787125.1 Chitinophagaceae bacterium
CACGGGCGAAATTATCTATCAGTTTTCCTGCTTCTTTGTACCAGAACAAACCCAGCGCAATGATGCAGCTTATTGCAGCGCCTGCTCTCGGATCAATCCCGGTGAGTACATTTAATCCCAGGCCACAGCCGGCAATATTGCCGATATTGAAAACCAATCCGCCAAATGCGATAAGTGCTGCCAGAAAAAAACCAAGGCCGGGCAACAATTCATTTGCTATATCCTGCGCCCTCTTTTCACGAATGGTGATGATACGCCAGATGTTAAGTTGTGCACCAATGTCAAGCAGTACGGAGATGAGAATCACAAAGCCAAAACTGGTCAGCAACTGGCTGGTGAAAGAAGCTGTTTGTGTTAAAAAACCCGGACCAATCGCAGAGGTGGCCATCAGGAAGGCGGCACCCAGTACCGGGCCGCTCCATTTACTGCCACTGTTTGATTGAGGCAGGCTTTTATTTTGCTTACTGCCTTCTTTCATTTTGCAGTGCTGTATATATTGAACGGGCAAAAACCACGGCATGCTCACCATCTCCGTGGATGCAAATAGTTTCAGCAAGTATTGGAATAGTTTTTCCCGAAACAGTTGTTACAGTTCCTTCTTGTATCATTTGCAAAACCTGGCTTACTGCCATTTCCCTGGTTTCTATCAAAGCCCCGGGCATTGTGCGGGGTGTAAGTGAGCCATCATCCTGGTAGGTGCGATCGGCAAACACTTCGCTTACCGGTTGCAAACCTGCGGCTTTTGCAGCAGTGATGGAACAACTGCCACTTAACCCATACAGCAACAATGCGGCATCTGCATCCTTCACCGCTTTTGCAATGATATCGGCTATTGCCGGCTCTTTTGCCGATAGATTATAAAGGGCTCCGTGTGGTTTTACATGGCGCAAAGTACCTCCTGCGGCTATTGCTATTTCCTTCAGGATAAATAATTGACCGGTTACAATATCGTACACTTCAGTAAGCGGCAGCTGCATGGGTGTACGGCCAAAATTTTTCCTGTCATGAAAGGAAGGATGTGCACCAATGGCGACGTTGTATTGCAGGGCAAGCTCAACGGTGCGTTTCATGGTGTCTTTATCGCCTGCATGATAGCCACAGGCAATATTAGCCGCATGGATGAAAGGCATAAGCTGTTCATCATTGCCGGCACCTTCTCCCATATCACAGTTTATGATTGGCTGCATGCAGGTATTCTTCTAACCTGAAAGTACAAGCATTTTGCAGTTGCTGCAAATGCTTCTCCTGTTTCACCAGCAGCTCTTCGGCTGTAGCATGGTCGGTGAGGGTAAACCATGCACCGTCGCCGGCCATTAGCTGTGCCAGCCTGGAATGATGTGCAGTAATTACCTGTGCAATGCGTGGATAGCCGCCCGTGGTCTGATGGTCAGCCACGAGTACTATCAGCTTTCCATCAGGCAACAGTTGGATAGTGCCAAAACATACCGGCGAGGAAATCATTTCCTGCCGCTCTTTGGATTGCAATGGCTGATTCAGCAGGCGGTAGCCCATCCTGTCTGATTGCCTGGTGGTGATAAACGGGGTAGTGGTGAAAGTATGTTTAGCCTCTTCTGTCATTATATCCCATTCCGGCCCTGGCAATACAAGCAGTTGAGATGAATCGCTGATGGCCTTAGAGTCGGCAGCCCATGGCAATACCCGGAATTCTTCTTTATTAAGAAAGGACAGCTCCTCTTGCAGGCAGCCGGTAAAGATCTCATCGTCTTTTTGCAGGCACCGGCCCTGATAGCCGCCCGCAGCCGCTTTCAGGTTGGTGCTTTTGCTTTGCAGCCATTCATCTGCCCTGATACCACCCCTTACTGCAAGGTATGCCCTCGCACCGTTCAGTGGCCTGTGAAACTGCAGTACATCATTCCTGTTTACCACGATACAATGATTTGACGGAACCGGTTCGCCATTGATGCTGGCAGAAAAATCAGCCCCGGCCAATGCAATCATTAAAGGAGAAGTGAACAGAAAAACGGATGCCGGAAAATGAAGTTCGATCACCGCATCGTTGCGGTCGTTGCCTGCCAGCACATTCGCCACCTGCATGGCGTATTTGTCCATAGCTCCGGATGGATTTACGCCAAGGTATTGGCGGCCATACCGGCCGGCATCCTGTATGCTGTCCATGATGCCTGCTTTAATGACTTTCAAACTCATCGCTGGTAATTGGATAAAACTCCACAATATCACCCGCCTGCAGCAGGGTAAGGTTATGGTCGTCTGTTTTTTGTAAAATAGCCTGGGGTGTTCGTCCGATTACCTGCCAGCCTCCGGGAGAAGTAAGCGGATAGATACCGGTTTGCCGGCCCGCAATACCAATGCTGCCGGCCTTAATAAGATGTGGTTGCGATTTTCGTGGCAAAGCAATTCGTTCATCCGTTTGGCCCAGGTAAGCAAAGCCGGGCAGGAAGCCAAGCATATATACCCTGTACTGCCTGCCCGTGTGCAACGCCACCAATTCCTCCCTGCTGATATTAATGGACGCACAAATAGCCGGAAGTTCGGGCGCCACACTTTCATCATAACAAACCGGTATGCGGACGAGTTTATGGCTCTCCTCCGTCTGCAACGCCGGCTGTTGCAACCTGTGCTGTAATTCATTTTTTATCCAATCAAACACAGTTGTTTTTTCAGGAACCATTTTGCAAAGCTGAAAAACATCATAATAAATACTAAGAGAGCTATAAGCAGGTACCACTTCCCTCATGCCTTTTAATGGGTGCTGTTGCAGTTGGCGGAAACGGCGGAGAACCTCGGCATTTACTGCCTCATCAATAACATTCCCATAATCAACCAGCAGGCTGCTGTCGCCAATCGGAATAATGCGGTATGGAAAAGCGGAATCAATCATCGGAGCCGGTAATGAAGATAACACTTCACCGGTATACTAGCTGCTGAAATAGTACCTTTACCTGCAGATGGCAAGGCTAAACCGACGAGATACTTTAAATCTACTTTCCAAGCTTACTTTCCGCCGCACCTGGAACGGCATCAAGGTCCTCAGCAGTTATTATATGAGCAAATGGACCAGGCGGGCTGTGCAGTGGGGTTATCCTGTGTCTATTTCATTTGAACCGACCACATCCTGCAACCTGCGCTGCCCGGAATGCCCCAGCGGTTTGCGGGCCTTTACCCGGCCTACCGGTATGCTGCAAAAGGATTTTTTCAGGGAAACGATCGACCAGCTTCATAAGGAATTGCTTTACCTGGTGTTTTATTTCCAGGGAGAACCTTATCTCAATCCTTCTTTTTTGGATATGGTGCAATATGCTTCTTCCAAAAAAATATACACCGCTACTTCCACCAATGCACATTATCTCACCGATGAAAATGCAAGGTGTACGGTGGAAAGCGGCCTTGACAGGCTCATCATTTCCATTGATGGCACCACACAGGAAGTGTATGAACAATACAGGGTGGGTGGCCGCCTTGAAAAAGTCATAGAAGGCACAAAGAATATTGTAAAATGGAAAAGAGAATTAAAAAGTAAAACGCCGTTTATCGTATTTCAGTTCCTGGTGGTAAAGCCCAACGAACACCAGGTGGAGGAGGTAAGGAAACTTGGTGCCGATCTGGGAGTGGATGATGTATGGTTTAAAACAGCACAGGTGTATGATTTTGAAAACGATCCTAACAACCTGATACCGGAAACGGATAAGTACAGCCGTTATCGTAAGACGGAACACGGTTATGTGTTTAAGGGAAAACTCTCAAACCAATGCTGGCGTCTATGGCATGATCCGGTAATTACCTGGGACGGACTGGTGGCACCCTGTTGCTTTGATAAAGATGCGCAGCACCGCATGGGTGATTTGAAGAAAAAAACATTCAAAGAAATCTGGAAAAACGGCGAATACACTAAATTCAGGCAGCAGATACTGAAAGGCCGTAAGAATATAGACATTTGTGCTAACTGCAGCGAGGGAACGAAGGTGTGGGAGCAGGCATAATGAATGCGGCATTTCCTGTAGAATAAATGAATTTGTATGGAAATGAC
>JAEUVM010000159.1 GCA_016787125.1 Chitinophagaceae bacterium
CCAGGCAGCGGCTCTCCGGTTCTTGCATCAGTGACCTTTCCTGAAAGGGTCAGCTTCAATACTTTTTCCTTTGCGCTTTCGGTATTCAGGATGCCATTTTGTTCCTGGCCGGCAACATTTTGACAGGTAACAGCAGCCGCAAGGATTAAGGTTAGTAGTTGATTCATATTTGTAACTCTGTTGCAAATATAAAATGCAACATCGTTTCATACAAATTTATTTTTCCCGTTCTAATCCTTTGCGGGAAGGCGGGGTCATACCGGGCGACTCAGATAATTTTTATATTTTACTGCTTTACAAAACCGACACATGAGACTGACTGCAATCATTTCCATTTTATTCCTGGTGATAGTTACCATTTGTTCCTGCAGCAAGAATGATACCCCTGCTCCACCGGATCCATGTGCCGGCGTAAGCTATGATGTTCAGTATTTCAAAACGGAGGCTGTGACTGGTGTTGGCAATGGCAGCCTTTCGATCAGCTATCCGGTGGGTGATACCTTTACTTATAAATTAAATACTGGTGCATACCAGCTTTCCCCGCTGTTCACCAATCTTGTTCCCGGCACTTATGTTCTTACAGTGAAGAATCAGAAGGGCTGTACAGACACTGCACAGTTTGAGATTTATAGTTATGGACCAAAATATGCACTGGTAAAACAGATCATCACTGGTTACTGCGGCCCCTGTCACCTGAATGGTGCCAGCAGTGGTGGAAAGAATTTTGACACCGACTTAAGTATTGTAAACAGCTGGGACCGTATCAAAGCGAGGGCTGTAGATAATATTCCTTCTCAAATGCCGGAAGCACCAAACAGTCCGCTGACGGCTATTGACAAACAAAAAATCACTGATTGGATTAATGCAGGCCACCGGCAATCCGATTAACCTGGAATAATAATTCCGCTCATTAGTTTCAGCGCACCTTCATCATCGCCCTTACCTGCTGGGTTACGCCATTTTGAAACCTTGCATAGTACACTCCAGTGGGCAGTCCTTCTGCATTGAAAGGTATGGTATAGGTACCGGCAGTGTACTCAGCATCCACCGGTGTTTTGATCAGGCGGCCCAGTGTATCGATTATCTGCACCATGGTATGTCCGCCATTGGTTTTGAATTTTATTTCCGTGCTGTTGGTAAAAGGATTGGGGTAGTTGGTGATCAGCACGTCGCCATTGTCCTGTACCGGGGGCGGTGTAACACCCGAACAGGCACCGGCCCTTATCAGCGGAAGACTTTGCAATGTGGCATTGATGCCGGGAGGGAATAATGAATCCACCACCGATTTTTCCAGGCAAAACCATTTCTCCAGCAAGGTGGCATACACACTCCTGAAATCATACTGCATAGGCACATTATCATTTACGGATGTATTTACCGGTATCGTGGGATTTACCCCGAGCATGCCTGCCTCCACCTGTGTGCCGAATAAGAACATAGGTGCTGCGGCACCATGATCGGTGCCCACACTTGAGTTTGATTTTATCCGCCTTCCAAATTCGCTGTAGGTCATTCCCACCACCCTGTTTTCCACCTGCAAAAACTTCAGGTCGTCCTGAAAAGCTTTGATGGCATCAGATACCCGCTGCAGCAGGGTGGCATGGGTACCGGTGGTGGTGTCTGTGGTATTTACCTGTAAAGAGTGGTTATCAAATCCACCAAAATTCACGAGGTACACACGGGTTTTCAATCCGCCTGCTATCAGCCTGGCCACTATTTTCAATTGATCGCCAAGTGTGTTGTTCGCAGGATAAGGCGCCTGCTGTGTTACCAGGTTTGCCGCTGTTCTTATTACGGAAGAATATTTCTGTGTTTGCTGATTTACGGTACGGATAAATTTCAACTCCCTGCCTGCCGGTGTATCGGGCACAGGATCGGTGGTACCATTTACCAGGTTATAAAAATTAGTGGGGTTGGTAATACTCATCCCCATATTTACCGATGTACCCTGTGTGGTGAGGGTGGTAGATGACCCGATCTGTATCGCCAGCGGATCAGGCATATCAGTATTGGGATAGCCTGTCGGAAAATTCGGGTACTCGTAATTCAAGTATCGCCCTGCCCATCCGCTGTATACTTCCTGGTTGCTGTTGGAGCCGCTCATCCAGATATCGGTGGCACGGAAATGCGAAAAGTTAGGCTGCGGATAGCCTACTGCCTGTATCACTTTTGCTTTGCCTTCTGAAAAAAGTGTTTGCAGCCCTGTCATTGACGGATGAAGACCGGTGCCTGATACGCCTGTTATTGAAAGCACCCGTGCCTGCGGTATGGCGATATTGCTTCTTGCATTAAAATAGTTGCTGTAGTCGGCCACGGGTATCACCATGTTCATACCATCATTACCACCCGACAACTGAACGATCACCAGCACATGGTCAGTAAGAGTGGTGCCACGCATCAGCGCCTGCACCAATGGTGAACTGGCATTAAACGCCTTTACACTGTAGCCATTGATCACCTCCGGTAAAATAGCCGCTGCCGGCAAAGTATTCAGTAAAAAGGATCTTCTTTTCATTGTTTTGTCTTGAGTAATGAAAATGTGTTTATGCCAGTTGGTATTCTGATAAGTTGAATAAATACTGGTAAAGTGATTTGAGCCTTGTATTTACTGTATTAAAATTAGCCGTTGTCGGGCTCGACACATAGGCCATCCAGGCATTCGTCCAGTAATAATCCCATTGCTGACCGGTCAGCAGTATTTGTGTTTTGATCTGGCTTTTTGATTGAAGCGACAGATCATTCCGGAATAACAACTGAAGAGATTCATCGATCAGGTCGTTCGGGTTGCCGGGGTTTGTGAGTGTTTGGGCAAACGTCACGCAGTTGAACTGCACCCTGAATCCGTTTCGGGCATAGCCTGTATTGATCATGGTGTCGGTAAACTGGTTTCGTTTGGGCAGTGAATCCGAGTTGATCCATATTTCATGAAAAGATGGCTCCTGATAATAGGCGGGCATACCCGAAACGTTAGGCGGGTCGTGCAGGTTTTGTCCCATATTCACCATCCATGTATAAAAAGTATTCCAAAGGCCGTAGTTGGTATCCCAGTCAGTGTCGGGCCGGAAAGCCACATTCATTTCCCGCATGGAGCCCACCACCTGGTCGGCCGGCGTTTTGATCATACAACCCCGGTTGAGCATATCAAAAAAATGTTCGCTCTTAAAGAGTGCAGACAACACGGGTTTTATTTCATAATTATTATTGCGGAAAATCTCAGCCAGCGGTGTTATCACATTAGCCTCTGTACTGGCATCAATTGCATAGTACACAAACCAGCGGTAGAATTTTCGCACCAGGAATTTTGCCACTTCCTGCTGAAGAAAGATCATGTTCAGCAGGTCATTCAGTTCCAGGTCGCCGGCAGTGGCGCCGGTACGGCCGGTGATAACTGTATTGTTGAAAAAAGAGGAAAACGTTTTATTGGCAGTGCTGTGCCGGTTTGAATTAAATACAGACAAATAAGTAGTGCCATTGATCTGCCAGCCGGTAAGCACTTTGGCTGCTTCTTTCACATCACTTTCGGTGTACTGCGATCCGGGACCTTTGCCTAGCGTAAAAAGCTCCAGCAGTTCCCTGGCATAGTTTTCATCGGGAGCAGCGGCCTGGTTAAGGTAGCCGTTCAGGTAGCGGAGCATGGCCACATCCTTGGTTATATTTCTTACCAGCTCTTTAAAATTGCCAAGCGCATACTGACGTATCAGTGAATGTTGTTTGTATATCCAGTTGGCATTTCCCACATCGCTGGCTTCATTGCCAAAATGATCCACCCAGAACATGATCAGTTTTTCCCTGATGCTTCTGTCCTGCTTCATGAGCACTCCCGTCCACCATTTTTTATAAGAAGCCCTTCGTTGCGATTGTACGGTACCGTCGCTGTTAATATCATTTACCCAGGTGGTGCCTTGTACAATACCGGTATCGGGATTGGTGGCATTGGTTGATGTGGCATATTCTTTTACCGGTGGTGGCGGCTCAGGTACAGTTGGAGTGAGCAATTCATCCACAGCCTGGCTCATAGTCAGGTTTTTGAAGTAACTGATATCGGCTTTTTTAGCGCCAAACATGGTCCGTTTCAGCAAGTGGGTCACTTCCTGTTCGGTCCAGGGGCCGGTATAAGTATTAATGCCTGAGGTGATGCCGAAACGGCGGGAACTGCCGCCTTCTTCGTTGCCGGGTTTGTGTTTGGTTCTGCGGGCAGTCAGAAATTCTCTTCTGTCCATAGCAATGGTTTTAGTCACGAAGCGTGTGTGACCTTAAAAGTACTCTTTCGTTTAAGCTTTTTATAACAAAAAAGCAGGAATCTTTATTTCAAATCCGTAAACAAAAAAACCGGGCCCATCTGCCCGGTTTCTGTTGTATGTGAAGTAAGTTCTTTACAAATTTTCAATGATGCCGGCAATGCCCTGACCTCCGCCAACACAAGCCGTGATCATTCCGTATTTTTTGTTCAACCGCTTCATATCGTGCAGGTTCTGAATAGTGAGTTTGCAGCCGGTACAGCCAAGCGGATGGCCAAGTGCTATGGCGCCGCCGTTGATGTTTACCTTGGCCGGGTCGAGACCGGTTTCCCTGATCACTGCGATGGCTTGCGAGGCAAAGGCTTCATTGAGTTCCACCAGGTCGATATCCTGAAGGTTCATGCCGGTTTGTTTCAGTACTTTGGGAATGGCAGCCACCGGGCCTATCCCCATGATGCGGGGATGTACCCCTGCCACAGCACTGCTTACCAAGCGGCCGATCGGCTTCAATCCAAGTTCATTCATCATCTTCTCCCCCATTACGATCACAAAGGCGGCGCCGTCTGATGTTTGGGAGGAGTTGCCTGCCGTTACCACACCACCTTGTGCAAAGGCAGGTTTTAGTTTGGCCAGCGCCTCAATAGAGGTATCAGCACGAGGGCCTTCGTCGGTATCCACCGTATAGGTGCGTTTTTGTTTTTTTCCTTTTGTATCAAGGTAGGTTTCTTCCACTTGTATTGGCAAAATACCCGGCTTGAAATGCCCATTCTGAATAGCGGCTATCGCCTTCTGATGAGAATGGTAAGAAAATTCATCCTGGTCTTCGCGGCTGATATTAAAATCCTTTGCCACTGCTTCGGCTGTAAGGCCCATGCTCAGGTAATAATCCGGTTCGTCTTTGGCAATACTGTAAGAGGGTACCGTTTTCCAGCCGGCTGTAGGCACCAGGCTCATACTTTCTGTACCACCAGCTATGATACAATCGGCCATGCCGGTGCGTATTTTGGCAGTAGCCATGGCAATTGTTTCAAGGCCGGATGCACAATACCGGTTCACCGTTACTCCCGGTACATCAAAGCCAAGTGCCCTTGCTGAAATGATGCGGCCAAACTGCAGGCCCTGTTCCGCTTCCGGCACAGCATTACCTACAATCACATCATCCACTCGTTTGGGATCAAGCTGTGGTACGGTAGCCATGATACCCTTTATTACTTCCACCGCCAGGTCATCCGGACGGTAAAACCTGAATCCACCTCTCTTGGCCTTGCCAACTGCCGTTCTGTAACCGGCTATGATATAAGCTTCCTGCATAGTTTTCTGAAAGGTTGTTTATGCAACTTTCTAAGTCAAAGTTAGCAGTTTGCCTTTGCCTGAAAAATTTTTTTGCCATCCCCGCTCAATACGGTTGCTTTGACAAAAATTTCAATGAAAAAAATTACCAGCCTCCTGTTGTTTGCAGGTTTTCTGACCATTGCAGGGCAGGCACAAAGCGACAAACGGCTTACTGAGCGACTGGATTCTGTTATGCTTTTTACCCAAAAACTGGATATTGACAGGTTGCTCGATTTCACCTATCCCAAACTGTTTACCATTGCTCCCCGCAACGCCATGAAGGAGGTGATGGAGGGTTCTTTTCATACTGATGAGTTTGATATCACCCTGGATTCTGTGATCACCGATGTTGTTTTTCCCATCTTTACATCGGGTGATGGTAAGTATGCAAAAGTGCTGCATAACATGCTGCTGCGCATGAAATTCAAAGAAGAAATGAGCGGGGAAAGGACAGAAGAATTGCTGTCTACAATGAAGGAGAATATGGGTACTCCTGACATCCGGTTTGAGAAAGCAACCAATACGATTGTGATCCGCAAACTGGCCACCATTGTGGCTGTAAAAGATGAACTTTCGCCTGAATGGACCTTTGTAAACTATGACGAAACCAGTCCCGTGGCTGAAATGCTTTTTAGTGCAGAAATAATCGAAAAACTGCGGGAGTACAAGAAGTAATGTATAAACTGTTACGGCAGATACTGTTCCTATTTCCGCCTGAGCGGGTGCATTATCTTTCTATGAATGCATTGCGCTTTCTTCGCCGGACAGGTGTTGGTAAAATAATAGCCGCCTTGTATTATCCCAAAGGCGATCATCACTTCACAGCCTTTGGCATCCGCTTTCCCAACCGGGTGGGATTGGGCGCCGGTTTTGATAAAAATGCCCGCTACCTCCGTGAGTTACAATTGCTCGGTTTTGGTTTTGTGGAAACCGGTACCATAACTCCGCTGCCACAGGCAGGGAATGATAAACCCAGGTTGTTTCGCCTTCCAAAAGACAAGGCGCTGATCAACCGGATGGGTTTTAATAATGACGGGGTAAAAGTGATCGCTGACAGATTAAAATCCTGGAAAGAACAAAAATGCAGCAGCGGCCTCATCATCGGGGGTAATATTGGCAAGAACAAAGCAACGCCCAATGAAGATGCATGGAAGGATTACGAGGTATGCTTTAAAGAACTTCACCCTTACGTGGACTACTTTGTAGTAAATGTAAGCTCACCAAATACGCCGGGCCTTCGTGAATTGCAGGAAAAAGAATCACTGAGAAAAATACTGACTCACCTGCAGGTGATCAACCGGCAACAGGCTCAGCAACGTCCATTGCTGCTTAAAATAGCGCCAGACCTTAGCCTGGAACAAATTGATGATGTGATAGACCTGGCACTGGAGATAAAGCTGGATGGATTGGTGGCTACCAATACCACCATCAGCCGTGAAGGACTGCTGACTGATAAGAGAAAAACAGATGCGATTGGTGCCGGCGGCCTCAGTGGTAAACCGCTGGAAAAAAAAAGTACAGAAGTGGTAAGGTATATTTGTGAAAAGACAAAAGGTAAAATTCCGGTAATAGCCAGTGGCGGTATATTTACCGGGGCTGATGCAAAAGAGAAAACAGATGCAGGTGCCTTGCTGGTGCAGGTGTGGACAGGCTTTATATATGAAGGTCCGGGAATAGTGAAGAGCATCTGCAAAACAATCAGTATTCAATAACTTAATATTCAATTTCCAATAGAAATGGAGCATTTATTTACCTCGGAGAGTATTATAAGTTTTGTCATTTTGGTGGTACTCGAAGTGGTGCTGGGTATAGACAATGTAATCTTTGTATCGCTGTCGCTGAACCGGCTGAAAGACCCCAAAGACCAGCGACGTGCCAGGCGGGTATGGATGATCACCGGTATTATTTCCCGAAGTCTTTTATTGTTTGGCCTTACCTGGCTGCTGAAACAAAAAGGCAATCATCTTATCACTATTTCCGGAAAAGGGTTTGATCTGGCCAGTATCATTATGCTTGCAGGCGGCCTCTTCCTGATCTATAAATCGGTGATGGAAATACATCACAAACTGGAGGGAGAGGACCCGAATGTGGAATTGAAAAACAAGAAGGGTATCTCTTTTGGTCAGGCAGTGGCACAGATCATGCTGATTGATGCCGTTTTCTCCTTCGACAGCGTTATTACTGCCGGCGGTACGGCAAAACATATTGAGATCATGATTGCTGCCGTCATTATTGCCATGATCGTGATGTTCCTGTTCAGCCCGGCTATTTCCGGTTTTATTCATAAACATCCCACGTTGAAAATGCTGGCGCTCTCCTTCCTGGTGATGATCGGTCTTGGACTGGTGATCGAGGGCTGGGACAGTGAAGCGGCACACCAGTTGCACCTCAAAAATTATATCTACTTCGGTATGGCATTCTCCTTTGTGGTGGAAATGCTGAATATGACCATGATGGGCAGGGCGAAGAAAAGAAGGGCACATGTGGTGCAATTGAACGAACCCGTAATGGAGGAAGGCAATCCCAACGAATCAGACCAGGCAAAGTAAGGTGGCCGCCACCACACCTGCTGTTTCTGTACGAAGTCTTGTTTCTCCCAGGCTTACCGGCCGGAAACCGGTTGACAAAGCCAGGTCTATTTCTTCTTTTGTAAAATCTCCTTCGGGGCCAATGAGGATGATGGCGGATGGTACTGCGGCCACATCTTTCAATAATAACTTATTCCCTTCATCACAATGGGCGATGAATTTTGCACCGCTTTCTGTTGCTCTAATCACTGACTCAAACGGTACAGGTTGGTGCAACACCGGCAGCCAGCATTGCTGTGATTGCAGCATGGCGCTGATACAGATGGCATTCATCCTGTCGTGACGGAATCGTTCTTTTTCAGTCCTTTCACAAAGCAGCGGGATGATTTCTGCAACTCCTATCTCTGTTGCTTTTTCCAAAAACCATTCGAAACGGCTGGTGTTTTTCACTAAAGAAACAGCGATTGTGATTTTCTTAGATGGTAACGGAGAGATGACAGATGACAGTACTTCCACTTCACTGTGTTTCTTATTAACAGCGGTGATTCCGCAGGTAAGTAAGTTTCCTTTCCCATCAGTAAGGTTTAATTTATCGCCGGTTTTCATCCGGAGCACCTGCACCACATGCCGGGAAGTGTCTTCGTCAAGCTGAATTTGCTTTTCGCTATTGTAATTGCCGGTATAAAAGAACGGTAGTGCCATTGAGATGCTGTATTTGACTGATGCCATTTGTACTGCAGCTGAAGTGTGCGACGCAAGGGACGATGATCTGTGTTACTGCAGCCGGGCAAAAAAATAGCTCCCCGAAAATAAGAAGCTATAGTTATATATATTTTACCTGAAATTAAAAAGGCGTGTCTTCTTCATCATCGGGCAGATCATTCATACGGCTGCCGGTTTGTACGAATACACGGGCGCCATCGCCTTCGGTATCCTGTACGGGTTTCCAGCTTCCGCCGGGAAGTCCGATACCGTTGTACGGATCATCATCCCAGCCGGTGAATTTCTGAATATGCAGCAGGGCCTTCAGTTTGATGGTTTCCAGTGAACCGTTCCGGTGTTTGGCGATCTTTACTTCAGTCAGCCCCTTGATATTTTCTCCGTCGGCGTTGGTGGTAATATCGTAATATTCCGGGCGGGAAAGGAAGATAACCATATCGGCATCCTGTTCGATGGCACCGGATTCACGCAGGTCGCTCAGTTGTGGTGTTTTGGAACCATCCTTGGCGCCGCGGGTTTCTACGGCACGGCTTAACTGTGAGAGGGCGATGATGGGAACGTTCAATTCTTTGGCCAGGCCTTTCAGGTTTCGGGAGATGTTGCTGATCTCCTGTTCTCGGTTAGCATTGCGGTTTTCGCCGGTGCCGCTCATGAGCTGCAGGTAATCAATTATTATCAGCCCGATATTGTGTTTGTTCTTCAGCCGGCGGCATTTGGCCCGCAATTCAAAAATGTTGAGGGCGGGTGTATCATCTATAAACAACGGTGCCTGCGCCAGCCGCTGGATACCGCGGGCATACAGTTGTTTCATTTCATGTTCTTCGAGTTTGCCTCGGGCAATTTTCTCAAGCCATATTTCACTTTCGGCAGAAAGGATACGCTGTACCAGCTGACCGGCGCTCATTTCCAATGAGAAAACAGCCACAGGTGTTTGCTTGGAGGCATTCATCACGGCATTCCGGGCCAGGTTAAGGGCGAATGCTGTTTTACCCACAGCAGGGCGGGCGGCCAGGATGATGAGGTCGGTGTTTTGCCATCCGTAAGTAACCCGGTCGAGGGCGGCAAAACCGCTGGGCACGCCGGTTACTTCTTCGTTTTTGTGGCGGAGGTCTTCAATACGCTGAATGGTTTTTACCAAAACAGAATCAATGGTGTCAAAATTTTTCCGCAGGTGGTTGTTGGTAATTTCAAACAACTTGCTTTCGGCATCATCCAGCAGGTCGAATACGTCGGTTGAATCCTCGTAGGCATCGCCGATGATCTCGCCGCTGATACGGATCAGCTCCCGCTGAATGAATTTTTGCAGGATGATGCGGGAGTGGGCTTCGATGTTCGCAGCTGACACTACGGCATTGGTGAGTTTGGTGACATAGTAAGCGCCGCCCACCATTTCCAGTTCTTCACGAAAGCGGAGTTCTTCGGCCACAGTGAGGATATCAATCGGCTGGCTTTTATTGGCCAAGCCCTGCATGGCCCGGTAAATACGCTGGTGTGCTTCTACGTAAAAACATTCCGGCTTGAGTATTTCCACCACGGTATCGAAGGCGCTTTTCTCCAGCATGATGGCGCCAAGTACAGCCTCTTCCAGGTCTTTGGCTTGGGGCGGTACTTTTCCGTAAACCATTGTGCCAAGGTCAAGTGAAGACTTCCTTACTTTCTTTCTGTCTTTATTCAGGTTTGTCAGGTCCATGTCTCAGTTACGGCGATAAAAAGTTAATCACTGATTGTTGTCAATGACCTCAGGCGCAACTCCAGTATAGCTTGTGAAAGGTGTTAGCTTGGTTAGTGGAATGTTTCCGTTCAGTCAGCAGCGAAAATAAAGGTGTGA
>JAEUVM010000167.1 GCA_016787125.1 Chitinophagaceae bacterium
ATATCGAGCAAACCGGGTGTTACCGTACTTGTATCAGCCGTGGCGATCACATTGCCTGAAAAATCAACCAGCTCAGCCACCAGGAATTTGGAGCCCGCTCCTGATGGCAAAAAACGGTAGCCTGTATTACTCTCCTGCCACACGCTGCAGTTCTTTCCTGCCACCGGTACAGCAGTAACATTATCTTTCTGTACACCGAGTATGGCAAAGTTGGCATTCCAGGGGTTTCCGCCACTCTGATCGAGCCGCTTATTTTCAATAAACACATCAATGATACCGGTGGATTCATGCACCACTATCTGCGAAGTGTTCACACTGTTGATATCGCCATACAGGGCAATATGGTAAAAGCTCACCACCAGTTTGCGGCAGGGAGCCACGCCTTCCACCCTCCATTCCACTTTACGGTCGGGAGTGGTGGCGGTCACACTCGGGTTCAGATCGTGATAGGGCCCCATGATGGAAAGCGGAGGATACTTGCGGTCGTTGGTCTGGTTGCAGGTACCGGCACCCACATGCGGAATAGGCTGAGGCACACCGGGTGTGGCCGGACCGAAATCAAGACGGTAATCATTGTTGCAATCAGCCTGCGACTGATCGAACGATACCACGCCGTTTGAGCCGATCACAAAATTGTTGTACAGGCTGCCATAAAAGCAAACGGTAAAAGGCAGTGAAAGCAGGTGACTGAATTTATCATCCACATAAATTTCTGTTGGCTCATTGCCTCCGGGAGTAACCCAGGTATGCGGTGCATACGGAATGCTCATCACCATATAATCGGAAGAATTCTTCACATGCGGCACCTGGAAGTGAACAGGAATACAGGTTTGCGGGCAGATGATATTGAAAACGGACCCGTTCATATTCGTCGGTATGCAAGCCTGCTGCGCAAAGGCGGCAGTGGACAAAAAGCCCATGCCGGCCAAAAAGGCCACAGTCAGGATGTGTCGTTTCATACCGGAAGAAGGTTATGGTGTATTTCAGGGGCGAATCAGCGTACAAGATAGATAAAAGGGGGGAGAAAGAAAAGGGGGTTCGGGTGTCGGGTGTGGGGTGTCAGGTTCTCAATGCCTGAAATACGTTGACCGTTGATGGTTGACAGTTGACCGGCTGCAGATTTGAAGAATCATTTTGATCTGCGCTGTTGCGGCTTTCCGCAGCAAAAAAATCTGCGAATCAGCGGCGCCCCCATTCTCATTCCTTTGCGCAGCAAAAAGAAATCTGTGATAATCCGTCAAATCCATTTAATCCGTGTGCCAATGTATTTGCGCAGCAAATAAAATCTGCGAATCAGCGGCGCCCCCATTCTCATTCCTTTGCGCAACAAAAAGAAATCTGTGATAATCCGTCAAATCCCTTTAATCCGTGTACCAATGTATTTGCGCAGCAAATAAAATCTGCGAATCAGCGGCATCGTCCGCCCCCACATGCACTGGCCGACGGCGTCCACGTTCCCATTCCATCCCTTTTTGCGCAGCAAAGATTCTCACGTCTGACAGCAACTTACTGCACTGAAAAATCCGCTGTCTCTGCTGCGCTGCCTTTTCACCGTATCGCACAGAACAGTGACACGCCTGCACAGTCCACTCAACGCACTGCATAGTCCGCTCAACGCTCTGCACAGACCACTCAACGCACTGCACAGTCCGCTCAACGCCTTGCACAGACCACTCAATGCACTGCACAGTCCGCTCAACGCCTTGCACAGACCGCTCAACGCACTGCACAGATCACTCAACGCTTTGCAAAGACCGCTCAACGCACTGCACAGATCACTCAACGCTTTGCAAAGACCGCTCAACGCACTGCACAGATCACTCAACGCTTTGCAAAGACCGCTCAACGCTCTGCGCAGTCCGCTCAATGCACTGCACAGACCGCTCAACGCACTACGTAAACAATCATCTGCTTCACTGACAATACGTTATCAAATTCCCATCCTTGTAACATAAATGCAAGGCAATGATTCCTTTTTTTGAAATGAAATATGCTTTAGAAAAACCTTAACAAGGAAAATTTGGAATCGCTTAAAACACGTTGCATCTTGCATGTCCTTCCTAGACACTTCCTATACTGCACGCACCTCAGCAATGAGTTATGCATGCATTGAATCTTCCTAAAAATTTAAAGCTGAAAAGCATACAGATGATGTGTGTCATTACACTTCGTCGTAGGCCCGATGCTGCATGTATGTATCTTATTCTATAACAATAAATAGTACAACTATGACTAAAAATCAAAAAGCAAGAATTGACATGTATGATGCAATCTTGCTACTTTTCAGAAACAATGAAACGATCGTGTTCACACTGCTGGCGCTCAAAACAGCTATCAGCAACTTCCACCTTCGTGTAAGCAACATCAGGGCAGCAGAAGAATTCACACAAAAAAAGCTTACCGGTATCACCACCGGCAAGCAGGCCCTGAAAGAATTACTCGCCAGCCAGTTCGCCATCAATGCCGCTCAGTTGTCGGCCTGTGCTTTTCAGCAGGGCGATTATGAACTGCAGAAAGATGCCGACATCACCATCAAAGGCCTCCAGCGAAAAGGACAAAACGACATTGTGCCGCTATGTCATCACCTGCTCGGACTGCTTGTTGCCAACATCACCAAACTCACCGATTATGGCATTGATGGCAACACCCTTGATAACCTGAAAGTACTGCTGGCCGAATACGAAACCGAAAAACCGGCCTACGTCAACGCACGCAGTGCCCGCAGTGCCAGGGTAAAGAAAAGAAAGGAGGAATTCACCGCCGCCTCAGCCCTGCTGAAACATTCCATTGACAAACTGATGCTCAAACTGAAAGCAGATTACCCCGAATTCTACGATACCTATCGCATCAGCAGGCAATTGAATAACCGTGGCAGCCGCAGCACCCGTATCAGTGGTACCATAACAGCACCTGACAACAAAGGCGTTCACAAAGCACAGGTGTTGGCCACGGCGGTAAACAGTGAGGTGAAGTATAAAACTTTCACCGGCATTAATGGCGATTTTGTACTGCGTATTCCCAAAGCCGGTACGTACAAAATAACCGTCACCCATACAGAATGGAGCTCACCCAAAGAACAGGTCATAGAAGTGGTAGTGGGCAACCAGTACAAACTGGAAGCACAGTTCAGCATGCAGGCATAAGAAATGATTGGTCAGTGAGGTATAGCCGGTCCCGGTAGCGCAAGCCGCCGGGACCTTTTTCTATGAACTAAGAGTTACGAGTTATGAGTTGCGAGTTACGGGACATGAACTATGAACCATCCGCTATGAACTATTAGCTATGAACCTCAAACCCTCCTCCGCAGCAAAAAACCCCGGCCGCAGCCAGGGTTTTATCTAAGCAATTGGTTCAGCTATTTTATCACCGGATGATCGTGGCCACTCCTTTCTTCGTGATCACCTGGCCTTTATCCGTCACGCCTTCTGCCATCCACACATAAGTGCCGGAAGGTTGTTCTTTACCCCCCAGTCGTCCATCCCAGCCATCATGCAGCCTGGTGGTGGAGAACACCAACTGGCCCCAGCGGTTGAACACACGGAAGTAAACGAGTGTCTTTATGCCCACAGGGAATGGCGTGAGTTTATCATTCAGTCCGTCACCATTCGGTGTAAAGCCGGTCGGTACATAAATATCCGGTCCTTTATAGGCCCTGATATGTACATAGCCTTCACCCTTACAACCGGCGATCGTGGAAGTGATCACCTGGTAAGTGATGTCGGTGCCGATGGCGCCAACGGTTACGGTCGGGTTAGCCACGGTGGGATCACTCAGGTTGGTGGACGGGCTCCAGGTATATATTGTGGCATCCGGGTCAGACGGGATGGCCAGCAACTGGAATTGTGAGCCGGCCGCAGCCACCGTATCATACGGGAAGGTCTTCACTTTCACCGGTGGCGTTACATCAATACGCATCTGGTCGGTGGTGAGGGAAGCACAACCATTCACATCCGAGAGGATGGTCAGCGTGTATGTTACATCCTTCGGTGGTGTGGAAATGGGATTATCGATCGTGGCATTATTAAGATAAGTGGATGGTGTCCATGCGTACACGGTACCGCCGGTAGCCTGCATCTGGTAGGTTTGACCATAACAGATAAAGCCATCAGGGCCGGCATTGGGTATCGGTGCAGCATTTACATTCACGATCACCTCGTCAGTGGCAGTGCAACGGCCCAGTGTGGCAGTAACGGTATAGGTAGTGGTCACGGTCGGGTTAGCCACCGGGTTATGAATGTTGGGGTTGCTCAGTCCGGTAGCGGGTGTCCATACATATTGTGTGGCATTCGATACCAGGTCCAGTTGGGTGGATTTGCTTTCGCAAATCGTCGGGTCCACCTGTGGGGTAAAGCTCAGGTTGTTGGTCAGTCCTACCGTAGTGGTAAAGCTGGTAGCGCAGCCGAGATTATCTCTCACATTTACAGTGTAGGTGCCCGGTGCCACGTTGAACACAGTGCCGGTTTGCCAGGTGGTGCCGCCATCAATGGAATATTCATAGACAGAGTTACCACCGGTAGCACTGATAGTAATGGTGCCATCGTTGCCGCCATCACAACTTGCATTGGTGTTGGCAGAAACGGCATTCAGCACAGCGGGTTCGGTCATGTTCACCGTTTGGGTTACTATACAACCGTTGAAATCCCTTGTCAGTACGGTGTAGGTGCCTGCGCCCACATTGAAAATATTGCTGCTCTGCCAGGTGGTGCCGCCATCGGCAGAATATTCATACGGTGTTACACCGCCATTGGAAGTAACAGTGATGATACCATTGGTTTGCCCGTTACACACCACCGGTACGGTGGCCGTGGTGGCAGAAAGCACCGGCGGCTCACTGATGGTGATGGTTTGCGAACCTACACAGCCATTCAGCTCACGGTAATATACGGTATAGGTACCTGCGGTCAGTCCGTTGAAAATATTACTGCTCTGCCATGTCACATTATCCAGTGAATATTCATACGGCGGGTTGCCGATCGTGGGTTGTGTAACGGTGATAGAACCTGTGGCGCCGGCATTACACAGTACATCCGTTTTAGAAACGGTGGTGGTAAGGTTCGGGCCTGCCACCACATCGATATTCAGCGTATTGGTGGCACAACCGGCTGCGCTGGTAACCACTATGGTGTGTGTACCGGCGGTAAGGTTGGTAAAGGTATAGGGAGCAGGTGCAGTAATGGGTGCACCGCCGTCAATAGAGAATGAATAAGGAGCTGCGCCATTGGTGGGTGTTACGGTAATAGAACCGTTCGCCGCACCACTGCAGGAAGTGGCAGCCTGTGTAAGGGAGGCGGCCAGTGTGGGACCTACGGCAATATTCACGTTGAGCACATTCGTTTCACAACCGTTGGCATCTTGTACACGGATAGTATGTGCGCCGGAGCTGAGCCCGGTAAATGTTTCAGGGTTGGCGCCGGCTGTATAAGCACCCCCATCCAGCGAATAAGAATAGGGTGCAGTACCGGTGGTCGGCGTAACGGTAATGGTACCATCGGTGGCACCGTTGCAGGAGGTGGCGGCGGGCACAGCATTGGCTGTGATGCCCGGACCAGAAGCCACGTTAACGTTGATCGTATTGCTGAGGCAACCGGTGGGGTTGTCCGTGATCACGATGGTATGCAGACCGGGAGCCAGACCGCTAAAGGTGGTATTGGTGGCGCCGGTTTGTGTTATGGTACCATCCAGTACAAAGGTGTAGGGACCTGTACCATTGGTGGGCGTTACCAGCACGCTGCCATTATTCACACCTGCACAGGTGGCTGCGGTGATGGCAGTAGTGGCGGTAACTGAAGAACCGTTCGTTACAGTACGGGTAAGTGTGCGGCTGCAGCCCACATTGTCGCGTACAATGATGGTATAGGTACCGGAAGCCAGTCCGGTGAAAACGTTAGAAGCCTGTGGCGGGTTGGCGCCAAGCTGGTAAGTGTAAGGTGCGCTGCCGGCCGTAACATTCACGGTGATGGTGCCATTACTGGCGCCTGCACAGGAGGTAGCGGTGGCGGAAGTGGTGGCGGTGACGCCGGTACCGTTGGTTACACTTACGACAATTGGACCAGAAGAGCAGCCGTCGCTTGTTTGTGTTACGACAATTGTATGTGATCCGCCGGCCAGTCCGCTGAAAGTATAAGGCAGTGTACCTGCAACAGCAGGTCCGCCATCAATTGAAAAAGTGTAAGGACCTGTTCCGCCTGCCGAAGTAATTGTTATAGAGCCATTGTTTACCCCGGTACAGGATGCAGGTGTGGAGGTTCGGACGGTTGCAAGGTTGCCTGAAACGGTTACTGTTACCGGTATTGTAGCAGTACAAACAGGTCCTGAATCTTTAATGTAAACAGTGTAGGTGCCACCAAGCAGGTTCGTAAACACATTGGATGTTTGCCAGGTAACACCATCAAGCGAATACTCGTAAGGACTAACACCTCCATTAGGAGTTACTGTAATGGTACCATTACTTAAACCGCAGGATGCCTGCGTCATCGAGGCGCTTCCGGCGAGGCCCTGAGTCCTGTTTACCCGGATCGTGTCATAAGCAAATATCTCTGTTGCAGGGTCATCTATCTTATCATAAAATGCTTTTATGACATAATCTGTTGCCGCACCAGCGGGAGCGCAAATATTTGGAAAGGAAACTTCCCTGTCGCCGTTGGCCAAAACGATTGTAGAACCTGTAGTGATCAATGTACCAGCCAGGTTGTACAACTCTACCCTTCTGAAAAGGGGTGTTCCGCCTTTGGGAACAAACCGCCAGCTTTCATTCATTCCGATGGCTCCCCAGGGTGGATCAGTAGCTGACCGGCCAGGTGCCATTGTTGCGGCTAACCGGGTAAAATCCTGTACACCCACTATTGCCTTACCTGAGTTCCATGTTGCACAAATTTGCTTATCAAAAATATTCACATCGATGATCCCTGTAGATTCATATAAGATGATCTGGTGGGTATTTTCAATAAGAGGATTACAGGCAGCCGAAAACAAGGGTATTTTATAATAATTTACTATCCACTTCCTGTATGGTGCAAGTCCGCTGGTAACATAAGATATCCTTCTGTTGGGTGATGTTGTTACCCCCATATCAATATCATGGTAAGGGCCCATTATCAATGCCCTGTCGTAAGTGGTGCTCGGCAAATTTGCAGAAATCGTCCAATGTGAAAACGTATTTGCCAGGGAAACATCAAAAGAAACATACCCGTTACTGCTTACCACCAGACTGTTATATGGAACGCCATAAAACATAAATGGAAAGCCTATTGGGTACGGGTCTGAATAACGGTCATCAATCACAATGTTTGTAAGGGTACCCGGAATACCCGGATTATTACTTGCAAGCAAACAGCTGGGCATTTGACCCGTAGTGTTTACCTCGTAGGTGGTTGATTGGCGGTGCGGATCCGGTATAAGTGTTTTCAGGGTAAT
Source organism: Chitinophagaceae bacterium (assembly GCA_016787125.1). GTDB lineage: Bacteria > Bacteroidota > Bacteroidia > Chitinophagales > Chitinophagaceae > JJ008. The sequence continues at coordinate 7,414 of JAEUVM010000167.1, forward strand.
ACAGGCATTTGGAGGACAGCCTGCCACCATTGTATCCCTTGCACAATTAAATGAGAACCCTTGTGCGTTAATTTGTCCGGAAATAAAAAGAAAACAGCCTATAGCTGCCATTCTTTTAAGCAGTGTAAATTTCATTTTAAAACAGTCCAGTTTGAGGTTTGTCCAGCCGTCCCGATTAGTCATTAACGAGGCGAAAAGATAGTTAAATTTTCCTGAAAAAATCCAAGCCGGGACTGCCAGATGCAATTATTTTCTCATATATGGCAAGCAACGGGGAAAAAATGTGATTCGGGTACAGATAAGACTTCTGCAAAGGGGCTGATGCTGTTTGTCACGACGGTATATCCTCCATATCATACCGCTCTACCGATTCGATACCGGGAAGGGCAAGCAGGCTTTGCACCAGGTTGTCCAACTCTTCTTTGTCATGCACATACAGCCGGATATTTCCTTCAAATAATCCTTCACGGGCTTCTATGGTAAGGGCAGCGATATTGATCTTCAGCTCTCCGGATATCAGCATGGTGATCTTATTCACCACCCCCACATCATCCATCCCCACGATCTTGATACCTGTAAGGAACGATATCTCCTTGTTCTTGGCCCACTTGGTCTTTACCACCCGGTGGCCATAGTTAGACAGCAGCTTCGTCGCATTCGGACAATTGGTACGGTGAATGGTGAGGCCCTTTCCGGTGGTAACAAAGCCAAACACATCATCCCCCGGAATGGGTTTGCAGCAATTGGCCAGGTTATACACGATCTTATCACTGGTTTCGCCAAAGATGATCAGCTCGGTATCCTTCCTGTTCGGTGCATGCGGCTGGTTGGGATTATACTCCGGTTTCGGCTCCTGGATCTTCACGGGCTTGGGTGCTTCTATACGGTCGCCCGTTACCTTGAATTCCTTCAGGTCTTTCAGGTCAATATTCTTCACCGATACCTGGTAAAAAAGATCAAGGTTGGAAGGGAGTTTATACCACTGTACCAACTCGTCAATATTATGCTGCGACACAGGCACGCCCAATCCTTCCAGTTTTCGCTGTACGGTGTATCGGCCTTCATCTGCCACTTTTCGTTTTTCTTCTTTCAGTGCATCACGGATTCGGCCCTTGGCTTTGGAGGTTACCACAAAGCCCAGCCAGTCTTCCGAAGCTTTCTGTTTGTTACTGGTGATGATCTCAACCTGGTCGCCGCTGTGCAGTTTATGACTGATGGGCACCAGTTTATGATTCACTTTGGCACCAATTGTTTTTACACCGATAGCACTGTGAATGGCAAACGCAAAGTCGAGGGCAGTGGAACCCACCGGCAGCATTTTTACATCACCCTTGGGTGTATAGACATAGATCTCTTCGGCAAGAAAACTGGTTTTGAAATCCTGCAAAAAGTCAATACTGTCTGTTTCCTGGTTGGTGATCACTTCCCGTATCTGCTGGAACCATTTATCAAAGCGGCTCTCATCGCTGGTGCCTTCTTTGTATTTCCAGTGTGCGGCCAGACCTTTCTCTGCTATCTCGTTCATACGGCGGGTGCGTATCTGCACTTCCACCCATTTGCCCTGCGCTCCCATCACCGTGGTATGCAGCGCCTCGTAGCCGTTGCTTTTGGGATTGCTCAGCCAGTCACGCAGCCGCTCGGGTGAGGGGTTGTACTCATCTGTGATCATGGAATACACTTTCCAGCAGTCTTCTTTCTCCCGCTCCGGAGGCGAATCCAGTATCACCCGGATGGCAAAGAGGTCATACACTTCTTCAAACTCCACTCCTTTCTTTTTCATTTTATTCCAGATGGAGTGAATGCTTTTTGGACGGCCGTATATTTCGGCGTTCAGTTCTGCCTTATCCACTTTCTCCTTGATAGGCTTGATGAATTCGTTGATATAGCGGGTGCGTTCTTTTTTGGTTTCCGACAGTTTGCGGGCTATGTCTTTGTACACATCCGGCTCCATGTATTTCATGGCCAGGTCTTCCATCTCGGTTTTGATGTTGTACAATCCCATGCGGTGGGCCAGCGGGGCATATACATATACTGTTTCGGAAGCGATCTTGAGTTGTTTCTCCCGCTTCATGCTGTCAAGCGTACGCATGTTGTGCAGGCGGTCGGCCAGTTTGATCAGTATCACCCGCGGGTCATCGGTAAGGGTGAGTAATATTTTTTTAAAATTCTCCGCCTGCTGTGAGGCGTTTACATCAATTACATTGGAAATCTTGGTGAGGCCGTCCACAATACGGGTGATCTCCTCGCCAAATTCTCTTTTTACATCATCTAAGGTAATATCCGTGTCTTCCACCGTATCATGCAGGAGGGAACAGATGGTAGAGCGGACCCCGAGGCCGATCTCTTCCACGCATATTTTGGCTACCGCAATAGGATGAAGTATATAGGGCTCGCCGCTTTTCCTGCGCATGGTCTTATGGGCTTCGGCGGCCATTTCAAAGGCGGTACGGATAAGGTTCTTATCACCGGGTTTGAGCTTTATCTTCAGCACTTTCAGCAGGGAACGGTACTCCCGCAGGATCAGCTTCTTCTCATCCTCTTCGTTCAGGTTATATTTAGGTATCTGTGCAATAGTTTCCATTGTCTACGAATTTACTTATTTTTTGCTAAGAGATAAAAGGAGTGAAAAGAGACAAAGAGGGCTGCCTAATAATACTAAGTCCTCTTTAATTGGCGCAATAATGCCAATCAAAAGCGTTAAAGACTCTAACAATAGCTCTTTATCTCTTTCCCTCCTTTCACCTCTTAGCTAAATAGAAAGAGGCAAAGAGTCTTGCAACAACTCTTTACCTCTTTCAACTCTTTTAATCTCTTAGCTCCTTATTTCAGAAAATCATACCGCAGCAATATCTCATGCCCGTTTGATCCTTTATCATATATACTAAGCGGTGTATTGAAAATATCGAAGCAATAACCGATGGTAAGCTTCTTCTGCACTTTTACACCGGCGGAAAGCATCCAGCTCTGGCGGGCACGAAGGGCCAAGCCCCACCAGAAGATGTCTTTATGCTCCACCCTTACACCACCCTGAAATTCCAGTGGGGCATTGGGCAGGTAAATGAAAAGCACATTGGGAATGATCTTCGAACTGCCATCCACATCCCAGATATAGCGGCTGTGGAGGTAATAGTGACGGTACAACCTTGCTTCTTCCGAGCGGTTGAGATTGCCTGAATAAAAATCAAGCTTGGTCTGTATCAACTGACTTACACTGGCGCCCACCTGGAATTTTTTTCCGGTGTAGGCCAGTCCCAGGCCGGCATCTCCTTTAAAGCGGCTGTCGGCACCGGCCAGCACCGGGTCGGTAGCGCCGAGGGATTGAATCAGTTTTGCCTTATCAATAGAAAACTGCTGGAAGCGGGCTTCTAGTCCGATGGAGAAAGATCCGGCTCCATTATTTACAGGAATATGATAGGCGTATGATGTTTGCAAACCGATACGTTTGGTGGGGCCTGTCACATCACTGTAGGCATAGCCACCGATGCCGATCTTGGCACTCTTGATGTATCCGGAACCAAATACCAGCGCCGTTTGGGGGCCGCCGGGAATTCCATCCCACATGGTACGGTAAGATGCGCCGATCTGTCCGTATTTCATCGCACCGGCAGTGGCCGGGTTGTGCAGGTTGCCATGCTGATCAAACAGCGAGGATGTCATCAACTGCTGTGCTGAGAGGGAAGAAACAGCAGCTGTGGTAAATAGCAGTATTATATATCGTTTCATTCGTTTATTTTTTTTAAATGATTATCTCAGTATGGTCAGGTTGCCTTTCAGGTATTGCATTCTTCCGCCAATCAGCTGGTAGCTGATCACATAATAATATGTGCCGTCGGGCAGCGGTTTACCTTCGTAGGTTCCGTTCCAGTTATTCTTATAATCATTTGATTCAAATACTTTGGATCCGTACCGGTTAAACACCTGTGCCTTTGCACTCACCAGGCAGTTGCCGTTGGTAATGAGCCAGAGGTCGTTGATACCATCTCCGTTGGGTGTAAAGGCTTCCATCGGCTTGATACAGTATGGTATCACCGTGATCTGTACATCGTCGGTGGCGATACATCCCTGCGGATTGGTAACGGTAAGGGTGTAAGTGGTGGTGGTGGCCGGTGTGGCATTCGGGTTCAGAATGTTGGCTGAGTTCAATCCTGTTGATGGCGTCCAGAGATAACTGCCGACTGAGCCGGTAGCCGGAATCTGGTAGGTATCACCAGCGATGATCGATACATCAGGGCCAGCGCTGGCAGAAGCTCCGGGGAATACATTCAGGTTGAAAGAACGCTGTTGCGTACAGGTGCCAAGTGTGGCGGTAACCGTATAGGTAATATTACCGATAGTGGTGGGGGTGATCACCGGGTTGGCAATGTTTGGATTGCTTACTCCCGTAGTGGGCGACCAGCTGTAAGTGGTGGCATTACTTACCACTGTCGGAGTAAAGCTGTTGCCCAAACAAACAGAACCACCATTGACAGTATTAATGGTGAGTGTATTGGTAAAGGTGATCGTTACCGTCTGGCTGGACGTACATCCGCTGGCCACATTTCTTGCTATCACGGTATAGGTACCTGCTGCCAGGCCGGTAAATGTATTGGATGACTGCCAGGTGGAACCGCCATTGATACTGTATTCATAAGGTGGGTTGCCGCCGCCTGCTGCTGTGATGGTAATAGAACCACCAGTGGTACAGTTTGCATCAGTTTTTGCAGCCGTGCTGGTCATGGTGTTTACCAGGTTCAGCGTTATGGTTTGTGTGGCTGTACAGTTTTGAGCATCCCTTACCACCACATTATATGTTCCGCCGGATAAACCGGTAAAGACATTTGAAGGCTGGAAGGTGGTTCCTCCGTTGATGCTGTATTGGTAGGCAGGTGAGCCGCCCGTAGCAGAAATGGTAATGGTACCATTAGGCAAACAGGTGGGGTCTACCTTAGCAACGGTCAGGGAAGGAGATAATTTCTTTACATAAACAGTATCGGTAAACACCACATCAGTAGGCGGGTTGCCGATACAGTCGTTATAAGTTACCCTGAGTACGTATGCAGTGCTGTCTGCCGCGGGACATACGTTGGGAAAGTTCAGGTTCAATACACCTGCCGAAAGGGTGCTGGTATCTGCATTGGCGATCACGGTGGAAGTACCGGCCACCAGCAGTTCTGCACTCTTCAAGCGGGAAGCACCGCCGCTGGGAATAAAGCGCCAGCAGGAGTCCATCGCATTGCTGCCCCATACGGTGGCATTTTTACCCGTGGCTGCAATAGCATTGGTGCGGGTTTGGTCCTGCATACCCAGTATAGTGAGGCCGCTGTTCCAGGCAGTACAAAAAGGCTTGTCCTTAATATATACTTCCACAATACCGGTGCCTTCATACAGCACCATCATGTGAGTGGCACGGGGAACGGTACAGGAAGAACCGAAATAAGGCACATCATTATAGCTGCCGATAAATCTTCTTTTTGGCGCAGTACCTTCCACCCTCCATTCAATTTTCTTGTTGGTGGAGGCCAGTCCGGGATGAATATCATGATAAGGACCAAAGATCATGGAAGGGGCATAAGCCGTATTGGGAATAGCGCCGTTGGTGGCACTGATGGAGTAACCGCTTCCTGTACCTGCACGGCTGATATCGAAGGTGATCGCTGAGTTGGATCCCATCAGCAGGCTGGGATAGTTAGTACCATAATAACAGAAGTTAAAAGGCAGGTTGATCACCGGGCTCCAGGTATCATCAATATATATCTGGCTCACTACCGTACCACCCGGGGTGGTGTAGGCAAACGGCACATAAGCCGGATTGGTGATCACATAACCTGTAGTTTGCTTGATGTGGGGCACCTGTGCCGTAATAGAGGTGCAGGGACTGCCACATGGCAAAATGATATTGCGGTTAGCAATAGTGAAGGTGGTAGCCGGGTTTTGACCCAAAGTAATCAGGGCGACCGGCAGCACAAGCAGTAAAAGCAGTAGCTTTCTCATCAGCGGTTAGTTTGTTTGTTGCAAAAAAATACCATTCCATGCGATAATCGCATCGGTTGTTCCAGGATATACAAATTTTGGGAAGTGTGTTGGCTTTGAGCCAGTAATAAGGTCTCTTGGTTAAGGTTGTCCGGTCAAACGTAATGTTTTTTCTTTTTATAAAAAAAAGAAAATGCGGCTTTTTGCGGCGGTTTTAAATTGAGGCAGTTTCCCGGGTTGGGTTTTGGTTCCCACAAAGGCACGGAGAACACCAGAAGCTATCTCAAAAGTATTTATTGCCGGGACGGCGGAAAGACGGAAAATAATAAATGCCAGACGACCCAATCTTCCCGCCTTTCCGCCTTATCGGCAAAAAAAAATAAGAAAAGTATCCCACGAAGGCACAAAGAACACGGAAAGCTTTCATTACCTTATTTCTTTGTGACTTTGTGGGAAACAACATTCAAACTGACCCACTGCCTAAATTACTTACCCTAATCCCCGTTGGCTAAAATGCCCTACATTTGCAGCCCGAAATGAAAAATCCCAAATAACAAGATACAAATCCCAAAAGGGCCTCTCTTCATTGGAATTTGTGATTTGATCTTTGGAATTTCTATCCCGGATGTGGTGAAATTGGTAGACACGTCAGACTTAGGATCTGATGCCGCAAGGTGTGGGGGTTCGAGTCCCTCCATCCGGACTTTTTGAAATGTTGAATGTTGAGTGTTATATGTTGAATACCCTTCTTCCGTAATTTTCCTGAGGGGTTGCCACGGCAAAACACTCGAAAGAAATCAACATTCAACATTAAGCATACAACATAATATATTATGGCTACAGTAACCAAAGAAAACATCGGCCTGCTGCACGAAAAGCTGACCGTGACACTGGAAAAGACCGATTATCTCCCCTCTTTTGAAAAAGCGCTGAAAGATTACAGCAAAAAAGCCAATATACCCGGCTTCCGGAAAGGAATGGTGCCCGCAGGGCTTATCAAAAAAATGTATGGTGCTTCCCTGTTTACAGATGAAGTACTCCGTACCGTGGATAAAGAACTTAACGGATACCTGCAAAATGATGCCACCGATATTTTTGCGCAGCCCCTGCCGCTGGTAACAGATTTTGCCAACCTGGATATGAATAATCCCGGCAACTATTCTTTCGACTTTGAAATAGGCATCAAACCCGCTCCCCAGTTGCCCGACCTGGCCAACGCACCCGTTACCCGGTATATTGTTACCGTTACCGACGAAATGGTTGATAACGAGGTAAGCCGCCTGCAAAACAGGTATGGTAATATGAAAGACCTCGACACAACAGATGGTGAAGAGAATGTGCTGAACGTGGTTTTTACAGAAACAGATGCCGCCGGGCAGCCGGTTGAAAACGGCATCACGAAAGATAATTCGCTGCTGGTAAAATACTTTAAGGAAAGTCTTCGCCCCGGCCTGATGGGTAAAAAAGCCGAAGATGCCATACAGGTTCAGCTCGACCAGGCTTTTGATGATAAAGAACTCGATTTTATCATGAAAGACCTCGGACTGGATGCGCAAAATGCTGCCGACAAACAGCGCCATTTCAGCATCCGCATCACCAAGATCGGCCAGCTGGAAAAAAGAGAACTGAATGAAGAGTTTTTCAACCAGCTCTATCCCGGCCAGGAAGTGACCACAGAAGATGGTTTCCGTGAAAAAATAAAGGCCGAGATCCAGGGCTACTGGAACAGCCAGGCCAACAACCAGATACACGACCAGGTGTTTCATTACCTGACCGACCATACACAGGTGCAGTTTCCGGAGGAGTTTTTGAAAAGATGGCTCAAATCGCAGCAAACCGAAAACCCAAAGACGGATGCTGAAGTGGACGCCGAATTTCCCAAATTCCTCAGCCAGCTGAAGTGGACACTGGTATCCGACAAGATCATTACCGACAATGCCATACAGGTATCACCCGACGAAGTGAGGGCTTTTGCCAAACAACAACTGTTCAGTTATATGGGCGGAGCTAACCTGAGCGATGATCAGCCCTGGGTGAATGACTACGTGGAAAAGATGATGAAAGACAGAAAGTATGTGGAGGATTCTTATAACAGGTTACAAACGCAAAAAGTATTTGAATGGGCCGCCACACAAGTAAGGCCTGCCGAAAAGGATATTTCCGCCGATGATTTTGCCAAACTGGTGGAAGAACACCGCCACCATCATCATTGATCAGGACATAGAACGTAAATAATAAGAAAGTCCGTCGCACTGCGCAGCCATTTCAGCCAGTGTGTCGGACTTTCTGGCTTATGGCGATACGACTTTATGTCAGCGATTTTGCCGTTACACCATTTGGACGGATATTTGAAGGATAGTACAAAGTTGAAAAGATTGAATATTGGCAGGGTTCCTTTTCCTGTGCAATTTCTCTCACAATCAACTGATAACCCTGTAAACTTGTTAACTAATCAACATGAGTTTTAATTCTGAATTTGAGAAATACGCCGTCAAACACCGTGGGCTTTCCAGCAATACCCTGCACAGCTATGCTTCGCACCTGGTAACGGCGATGACACCCAACATCATCGAAGAACGTTCGCTGAATGTAGCCGTGATGGATGTGTACAGCCGCCTGATGATGGACCGCATCATCTTCCTCGGCTACCCCATCAATGATGAGATTGCTAACATTGTCACCGCACAGTTGCTCTTCCTCGATTCCACCGACCGTTCCCGCGACATAAACATGTATATCAACAGCCCCGGCGGCAGTGTGTACTCCGGCCTTGGCGTGTATGATACCATGCAGTTTGTAAGTCCCGATATCTCCACCATCTGTATTGGTGTGGCGGCATCTATGGCTTGTGTACTGCTTGGCGCCGGCACCAAAGGGAAAAGAGCGGCATTGAAACATGCCCGCATCATGATGCACCAGCCCAGCGGCGCTATCGGCGGACAGGCCAGTGATATCGAGATAACCGTAAATGAGATCCGCAAACTGAAGCGGGAACTGTATGAAGTGGTGCAATCGCATACCGGCAAACCCATTGAACAGATAGAAAAAGATTTTGACCGCGACAACTGGATGACGGCCGCCGAAGCCAAAGAATACGGCCTGGTGGATGAAGTGCTGGTGACCAATCCGCGGAAAGCAAAGAAAGACTAAGCTTCGATACGGAAAAGTAAACAGCTGCATAAGTAAAGAATGCCGGCAAACCTTAAACTTTAAACCCTTAAAACTTTTAAACCTGCATGAACCCCAAGCAATTTTTATATAACGGCTGGAGAAGTGATGATGAAGAAGAGAAAGAAGAGCGCCCCAAGACAGACAGTGAATCCGGTATGTTCAATAAAAAACTGGAACGCTATTTTTTTGACAAAAGATCAGTCTATCTCTGGGGTGTGGTGGATGATAAAAGTGCCAAAGATGTGGTAAGCAAACTACTGCTGCTGGATGCCGACAAACCCGGTGAAGAAATTAAGTTTTATATCAACAGCCCCGGTGGCGTGGTTACCAGCGGCATGGTAATGTATGATACCATGCAGATGATCAGCAGCCCCGTAAGTACTATTTGTATGGGCCTGGCCGCTTCTATGGGCAGCATCCTCCTCAGCGGCGGCAAAAAAGGAAGCCGCTATATTTACCCGCATGGCGAAGTAATGATCCACCAGCCTTCGCTGGGTGGCTATATTCAAGGCGTGAGCGCCGACCTGGAAATACAGGCCGAACAAACCCGCCGCGTAAAGGAGATCGGGGCCACCATCCTGGCAAAGAATTGCGGCAAAACCGTGGAGCAGATCATGAAGGATTTTGACCGTGACTACTGGATGAATGCCGACCAGGCCATTGCCTATGGCATTGCGGATAAACTCGTAGAGAAACTGTAAGCCGCTGATAATAAGCAGATAAAAAAAGGCCTTCCCTTGGTTTCCCGACCTGAGAGGCCGCTAAATAAATAAAACCGCACTTTCCCGGTGCGGTTTTATAATTTTGTGAGTTACAATACCGTTTGTAATCCGTTACACGTAATATAACTTATGGCGAAGAATCCATTACATTGTTCTTTCTGTGGCCGCAGCCGTGATGAGGTGAAGATCCTCATTGCCGGCCAGGAAGGGCATATTTGTGAAAACTGCGTGGAGCATGCCCGCGACATTATCGACCAGGAGCTGACCATCAAAGAAGAGAAAAACACATCCTCCTTCAAGCTCACGGTAAAAAAACCGGTTGAGATAAAGAAATTCCTTGATGAATACGTAATCGGCCAGGATGAGGCCAAGAAAACACTGGCCGTAGCCGTATACAATCACTACAAACGCCTTCAACAGCGCAATAACGAACCCAACTCCTCTCCCAACAACGACGTGGAGATAGAAAAAAGCAATATCGTAATGGTGGGTGAAACCGGTACCGGCAAAACCCTGCTGGCCAAAAGCATTGCCCGCCTGCTGAATGTGCCCTTTACCATCGTGGATGCCACCGTGTTTACCGAATCCGGCTATGTGGGTGAAGATGTGGAAAGCATCCTTTCCCGCCTGCTGCAGGTATGCAATTATGATGTGGCGGCTGCCGAAAGAGGCATCGTATTCATTGATGAGATAGATAAAATTGCCCGCAAAGGTGATAATCCCTCCATCACCCGTGATGTAAGCGGTGAAGGGGTACAGCAGGGCCTGCTCAAACTGCTCGAAGGATCTGAAGTGCTGGTGCCCCCGCAGGGCGGCCGTAAGCATCCCGAACAAAAACTGGTAAAGATCAATACCCAGAACATCCTCTTCATCTGTGGCGGTGCCTTTGATGGTATTGACCGGGTGATAGCCCGCCGGGTGCAAACCAACACCATAGGTTTCAGCGTGGACAAAACCCTGCAGGAGGATATGAAGAAGCACCTGCTGCGCTATGTAAACCCGCAGGATCTGAAAGCCTTTGGCCTCATTCCTGAATTGCTGGGACGATTACCTGTGGTTACCCACCTCGAGCCGCTGGATGCAGCCACCCTCCGCTCTATCCTTACTGAGCCTAAGAATGCCCTGATCAAACAATACCACCGCCTCTTTGAACTGGAAGGCAT
>JAEUVM010000185.1 GCA_016787125.1 Chitinophagaceae bacterium
ACGCATTGCGTCTCTACAAACCATCCGGATTAAAAACGGGCCGCTATTGGTTCCTATGTTCCAAATAATACTGCCTCGCAGGCATCCCGCTCTTGTCCTTCCGCTTATCCCGGATGATGGTAAACACATTCGGTTCACTGATACCATCACCATTTACATTGCCATCACCAAAAGGTACATCCTGCAGGTCGGTGGTTTGTATGGTCCAGATATAGCGGGTGGCTGCGATGGAATCGGCTGTAGAGACGAGGCCTGCCTCGTCTTTATTATTTTGCATAAACGCCAGTTGCGGCTGCCAGATGAATTGCGTGGTGCCAATTACCTCGCGGCTTACCAGCGGCTGGTTGCTCCGCAATGCCTGCATGGGTGTTTGCCGCTCCAGCACTTCAAACACTTTTACAATATACTTCACCGGCAGCGCAGGCCTTGGTGCCAGCGGTGTCCAGCGGAAAGTAATAGCCGTCTGTGCCTTCTGCGCATCCAGCACATCATCATTCAGCGGCATCACCGGTATCGGTAGCTGGTACGCTGCCAGGTTAAAAGGGCGGCAGATCTCCTCACTCAGCCGTTGAAAGTCCGTTGGTGTTACCATCTGCACACATAGCTGGTAATTGTCTGCGGGCAGCTTACCGGTTTTATCAATCGATGTTTTGTATTTACCGGTAAATACCATGGCATCCAATTGAAATACATCCGGCGCTTCAAAAATATTGTTGCCACCTGCAATATTGATCACCCTTGCCTTTGCGAGGTTGGTGCTGCCGATCACCGTGCCGTCTGATAATTTGAAAGTGGTTTTTATCACCGCCTGGCGGCTGGCACCTGTCTGGTTCACCACCAGGTAGCGCAGGTCTTTCAATCCCCAGCTTATCAATGTGCCGGGAGGCTGCGTGGATACCGACAGGTTGGTCACGAATTGTCCTTTCGCGATCAGCCCCAGGCCGCATATAAGTATCAGTGTTGTTATCCGTTTCATATTGCTTGTTGAGTGGTTAACGTATCAGTTGCCAAAGCGGTAGTTGAAACCCGTCCGTATAATGCTCTCAAGATAGCTGGCATTGTTCGGCGTGATCTCATTCCCGTACTTAAAGTTATTGCTGCTGATAAAAGTGGTCCAGGTCAGTTTCTTATTCAGCTTCCAGTCGCTGGAAAAAGAAGCGATCAGGTTATTGTTGTTGGTAAAACCACCCGTCTTTGAATAGTTGTACTGCAACTGCCCCCGCAGGTTCATCTTCTTTTTCATCGCCGGCATACTCAGTCCGCTGCTGATGGTGATCAGCTTCAGCGTGAAGCCCGGAAGCGAATTATAAAAATACATTACCGAAAAATCGGGCGACAGGTCTTTGGTTAAAAAGGTGGGCACATAGGTCAGCAATCCCGTGTGGGTGTTGTTGGATGTTACATTGCCCGTCAGCACATCCCGCTCATCATACTTGCTGTAGTTATAGTTAAGACTCAGCAGGTGCACCACTTTTTCATTGCCCCAGGTATAAGTGGGCGTGATGCCAAAATCATTGCTCACATTTTTTATACCAAAAGGATTGATGCCACCCGGTGTCTGAAACCCAAAGTTGTTGAAGTTTATATTCAGGCTGAAGTGATCATCAAACTGGGTAAACCAGTTCAGGTTGCCGATAAACTGTTCGGCCTTCAGTGTGTTATCGCTTACATTGTTTACCCGTTTGCCAATGCTGCCGGTTACATTCATCCGGTGTACACCATCCTTGTTCTTCCAGGCATTGAAGCGGGTGTTGAGTGTATAGTCAAACCGGTCGGGCAGCATAAAAGGAAAACCTGGTGTTTGAAAACCGGCGCCGATATATTTCAGTTTTATACCTATGTCAAGGTTCTTTCCCTTTTTGCCAAAGGCCGCATCACCGGCATAGTCTTTCACCGTGGAGGCATGTCCTTTGATAAATGGTTTGAAAGATGCCTTGCCCGAATCAAGCGGCAGCGTCAGGTCTTTGGTATAAATAGATTGTGCGCCTTCCAGTTTTACATACCAGCCTTTTTCAAAGTTCAGCTTGCCGGCAATGCTCATGGTAAATCCTTCCTGTGGTTTGATGTTGGGTGGCGGTGGTATGGCGGAACTGCTGTCGTCTTTTGCTTTTACAAAATTGATCCCCACTTCATATTTCTCTTCTTTGGTTTTACCTAAAGAAAACATCCAGTTCGTTCGCTTGTAGGCGCCGGTGGTGGCAGGCGGACCGGTAAAGAAGTTGACACCCTGCTGCGAGAGGCCGGTAAAGAATTTTATATAATATCCCTTGGGCCGCAGATCGAAGCCCGCACCAAACACACCAATATCACCGGTGCTCAGTTCAGAATAATTCAGGTACTGCGTTCCCAGTTGCAGCTCTGCCCATTTGTATTTGGGGTTCAACCCAAAACTGTTCATCGGGTTGGTGAGAAACTGCGAAAGGGTTTGCTTGCCAATACCCGTATAAGGTCCGGCGAAGTTGGTGGGTGTGGTGGCAAAATTGAAATTGAATGGCAGGGAGAAGTTCTTTCCAAATTGCATATTAGGCGAAAAATTAAACCGCACCTGGTTCCAGGGTCTTCTTGGCAAAAAGCCCGTCCAGCCCGTTGGCTTCCGGCTCAGCCCATAATGTTCATACATGATGCCGGCCGTGCCGCTGATGGCAAACTTCGGTTTGGTGGTATCGGTTTGTGCCAGCGCCATATTGCAGATCAACAGCGGCAGCAGCAATGGTGGTAATACCCGTTTCATAAGCGATCAGTTATTTTTTGGCTTTTATGGTAAATTCAAAACAGCTCACCGCTTCACATTCCTTGCAGTTCTTATCCCTGAAGGTAAACTTCACACAGATCTTTCCTTTCAGTTCACAACAGTCGATCAGCGGTGGTGGCGGCAATATGAAATTCATACCCACCTGTGTGCCGTTGTTGATGATAAACGTGCTGCCGTTGTTCCATACCACTTCCCTCGGGTTTTGATACACACCCGTACCCGATGGGTTGAACGGATGCACCGTACTGCCATACATCGTTATCTTAGGTGGCACCGATGCCAATGTACCGGCTGAAAGTATGCTCGCCCAGGTATACGGCAGACTTACACATTTCATACACTCCTTGTTATAGTTGTCAGTAATGGTATAGCTCAGCACTTCTGCCCTCACTTCGGTAAGCGGCACTCCGGCCAGGCCATTGAGGGTAAAGTTTTGTGCTGCCACCGTGGCATTGTATTGCTGGGTGTAATCCGGTTTGCCTGCATTCACCTGTATCTTGTACGGACAGCAGGCGGTATCGGCCGGCGGACAATCAGTTCTGAATTTCACCACGCAGCTATCACATTTATTGGGGCCGCACCAGCCATACAGGGTTACGGTATATACACCGGTTTGACTGGCAGTGAATGTTACCGGTGCCGTACCTGAGGTGGGCATACCGGTTGGCGGCTGCAAGGTATAGGTTACGTTTGCAGGACAGTTATTCGGATCAGGACAGACGTAAGTTCCATTCACCGTTACAGACTGGTTACATTTTACCGTGTACATTTTGTTGCAGTCAAACGGTTTGCTGCCACCACCCGTCACGCTGTACATTTTCTCTCCCCACTTGCTTCCTTTGCAATCACATTCGGGATCACATTTCACGGTAAGGTCGATCACGCAGGAGTCGCATATCTTATCTCCGCACCATCCATACAGGGTGAGGGTGTACACACCGTTTTGATTGGCCATAAAAGAAGCGGGCACGGTACCACTTACCGGCAAGCCGACCGGTGGTTGCAGCGTGTAGGTTACTTTGGCCGGGCAAAGGGAATCTTTACACACATAAGTGGCCGCGATATTATAAAGCTGGTTGCATTTTAAATCGTAGTTCTTATTACACTCCAGTTTGATACCGGTTGGTACATTGCTTTTGTCACCGGGCTTCGTATCTGCATTGCGGACAGGGTTGCCTTTCGCTTTTGCCGGCGGCGCTTCTCCTTCGCCTAAAAGAATATCTCCCCAATGACTTTCATCACAATTGCAGGTATCACACTTGGGCACCACGATGGTGTAGGTAGCGCTGGTGTCTTTGCAACCGGTTATCGGATCTGTTACGATAATATGATAAGTACCATTTGCTGCCGGTGCATAGGTGGGGCCGGTGCCGATCGGGCTGTTGTTCAGGTACCACTGAATATTATATGGCGATGCAAAAGCGCCGATCAGAGGTTTGGGTGCATACAGTGTTACATTTCCATTTTCATCACGGCAGGTACAGGGAATGGTATCACAGAAATGCGGAAACAGGTCAGTAGGCGGCCTTCTGTTTACCTTGATATTCTTACTGCTGCTGCACCCGGTAATGGGATCAGTGTAAGTGGCTGTATATATTCCGGCAACAGATACCGTAATGCTGGTGGTGTTGGCGCCGGTATTCCAGGTAATGTTGTTGCTGTAGTTGGTAACCGTCAGCGTGATCGGCACTCCTTCACAAAGTGTGGGAGTGAACGTGATCACCGGCTGTGCAGGAATGGGATTTACATATACCGTTAATGAACAGGTGTCTTTACAGCCATATTCATTGGTCAGCACCAGGTTGAATACCGTGGTGGCAGTTATACCCGTGGCATAATACATCATACCCGAAGAAAGTAATGTGCCATAGTTGCCATTGGCATACCAGTCTGAAGTATAGCCGGGCAAATGGTTAATGCTCGTCAGCATCACATTACCAGAGCCGCAGAGTTTGGTGGTTGGCGCTGCTGCGATTTGTGCCTTGAGCTTGGTCACCGCTTTTACTTCTGCTTTATTGCTGGTGCAGATACAGCCGTTGGGGCCCGTGATCACCACCCGGTAAAATCCGGGAACGGTGGTGGTGTACGTGATATTGGTATTAGCGCCGGGTGCCGGTGTAAAGTTGCCCGGTGTTGATTCAAACTCCCAGCTATACGTGGCACCGCTGATGGTTGGTGCAGTAAGCGTGGCCGCACCACCCGGACAAATATATCCCGGCTGTAAGGTGCAGGGCCCGATACCCGCCAGCACATTGATAGTTGAATTGGCCGTACAGGTATTGCCCAATGCATCGGTCACGGTAAGCGTAACAGGAATGCCGGCGCCGGCTGCATTGTAAATATGTGTGCTGCTGGCTGTATAGGCAGTAAAGCCATCACCAAAATTCCAGGTGTACGTTACGATAGAAAACGACGGGCTTCCCGCAATGCTGAATGTGGAAGGCACACCTGTACATACCGGTGATGGATTTACACTGATGGCCAGCGGTGTGTAATTCACTGAATAATTGGCCGTGCTGCTGCAGCTTACACTGCCGTCATTATAGGTAATGGTTAGCGATACATTATACGTTCCGGCGCTGCTGTAGCAATGCGGCCCGGGGTTTTGCGCAGTGGAAGTATTGCCATCGCCAAAATTCCAGAAGTAGGTGACAAAAGATGGATTGCTTGTAATAACCGTGGAGATGTTTGTTACATTCAGACAGCCGTTGCAGCCAAGCGTATAGGTAAAGGCGGCCTGTATCGGTACTGTAACATTGGTGGCAGTACAGTTGCCTGTACAATTGGTGGGGTTGGGTGAAGGCGGCCCTACGCAAAACGTTACGCAATACACACCGGCATTGGCATACACATGCGTGATGGGCACACCCGATGCACCGGTGGCGGTATTGCCATCACCAAAACTCCAGGTAATGGTGGCGCCGGTCGGGTTAGGCGTAGTGCCGGTGAAGGTGTAAGAGTTACAACTGTTGCGCACCACACTGGTGATCTGCGGATTGTTTACATCCGGGCAACATACTTTTTTCACATTGAAGCTTACATACTTCGAGCAGGTGCCGTACGTTACCACCACATAATAATTACCGGGAGCCGTGGCCGTAAAGTTGGCCGTGGTGGCGCCGCCGATAGCTGTACCGGAAGGATGTGTGCCGCTGTACCATTGATAGGTAAATGTGCCGCTGCCGGGTTTTACAATACTTACACTGAGATTTTCATTGGTGTTGCTGCCATTGCAAAAACCAACACCACAGGTTACGGGGATGATGGCAAACGGATCTTCCACCGTATAAGTTTTGGTAAATGAACAGCCGCCCTTTGTTACAGTTACTGAATAGGTGCCTGCTGTGGTTACGGTAATAGCCGGTGTGGTTTGTCCGCCGGGGCTCCATAGATAAGTAGCGCCGGAAGGTGCACCGGTGACAGTAAGCGTTTCACCGCCGGTGCAGATATCCGTTCCTGTTTTTACAATAGTAAATGTAAACTTGGGATACACCATCACTCCCGTAAGCGGGGTGGCATTACCACAACCGGAAGAAGCATTGATGGTAACGGGGCCCCATGGTCCTGCTCCTGTGGTGCCATGCCAGAGTATGGTAACGGAATTGGTGCCTTGTCCGCTGATGATGGTGCCAAGACTGGCATTAGGCGGTGCAATAGACCAGGTGATCACTTCACCCGGAGGTAAGGTACCGCCGGTAATGGTATAAGAACCCGTGCCATCCACACACACATTCATGGTGCCGGTGATGGTGCCGGCGGTGGCGGCATTTACACTATAGGCTACAGTGGCCGATGGGCAGGGCGGGAAACTGTTTCGCTGCAATACAACAGAGATCTGCCCGGGCAACGTGGTCCATTGTATCGTGGCGCTGTTACCATTGACTGTGGTAAGACTGCCGGGCTGGAAAGTACCTGCACCACCGGTAATCGTCCATGCATAATAATAACCGGATGGGGCAGGACTGCTCATCGTATATGTATAGTTTGAGCCGAGGCAAACCGTAGCCGGCCCATTGATGCTGCCGGGTGCCGGTGTGTTTACCACCGTCACTTTTATCTGCTGTGGATTGGCAGGGCCACTGTTGCAATAGGTATTAGCGGTTTCTGTTACCTCAACCGTGTACGTACCGGTATTGGCAAAAGACGGATTAAAAGTGGAACCGCTGCCCGTTAGCGGTGAAGCCCCGGCATTTGGCGCAAGGATAGTCCAGTTGAAGGTACCCGCTGCGGGAAATACAGAAAGGCTGGCCGTGTTGGGCAAACCAGCACAGATGGTCTGGTCGGAGTAAGCGGTCCACTTGTCGGATGGGTTAATGGTTAATGATCCTGTGCTGCTGCAACAGATGTGTTTATTCTCCAGGTTAATGGTAAGCTGGTAGGTACCGGGCGGTGCTACAGCCCAGTTTACCCACACCGTATTATTGTCAGGGAAAGTAGTAAGCAGGTTGTTGTAATTGGTGGATGTGGTGATATTGGTCAGCGTCCAGGTATAGAATGTTCCCGGTAAAACGGGTAAGCTGTACGAGCTGGTGGAGGTATTGCACGGAGATATGTTGCCAACTATCACCGGTGTGGTTGGTATGATCGGCACCGCCACCGAAGCTATACAGCCTCCGGGGCATTGTGCCTGTATCTGTCCCTGTGGTGTACCATTACCCCATACAATGGTGATGGTGTTGGCGGTGGAAGCGATCATGGTGCCGCCCACCACGGGCAGCCAGGTTACACTGCTGCATCCCACGGCGGTATATTTAACTGTATCACCCGGACAAACCGTGCTGATACAATCAATGTTCAGCGTACCCGGTTTTATCGTTACTGTTTTTGTAATGGTATCGGCGCAACAGGTTTTGATGGCAGCACCCGGTTCGGCGGGACCGCCATTTCCTCCTACGGTTGTAAAGCTGTATGCTATCAGCGTTACGGTATAAGTGCCCGCTGCGTTAAAAACATGCGTGGGATTTACCAGGCTGCTGTAGTTATTGCTTCCGGAAGCAGGGTCGCCAAAGTTCCAGGAGTAAGCCACACCACCGCTGTACGTGGTGGTATTGGTAAATGAAATGATACTGCCGGCGCATACATTATTCGGACTGAATGTAAAATTCGCCACCGGTTTATCCTGCACATTTACTGTAAGACAATAGGTAAACACATTGCCCGAAGGATCGGTTGCTGTAAGCGTAAGGGTGTATGCACCCACCTGCGGCCAGGTAATGTTTACAGTGGGTGAGGTGGTGTTGGGATTAATAGTAACAGCCGTTGGCCCTGTTACACTCCAACTGTAGGTCCAGCCGGCACCGGTAACGGAAGAACTGTACGTGTAGTTATTATCCACACATACACCGATCGGTTTGCAGGCTTTTCCTCCGCCTGCTCCGCTGTTGGGGTCGTGTTCGTCCCTGTTCAGGCAATCGGGTGCTGTGTAAAGTATCTCTACCTGGTTGCAGGTTTGCGCCTGCAGTTTTATTCCCGCTGTAAGCAGTACAGCAAGGAAAAAGACAAATGCGTAGTTGCTTATTCTTTTCATTGCTGTTTATTTTGGAAGTTTAGGATCTGAGGGTTCAGTGCCGGTGCCGGTAGCCACACAGCCTTCTTTTTTCTTTTCATAACAGATAACCTTGCTGCACACCGTGCAATCGGTAAACTCCACTTTGTACCGTATGCACCATCGGAACACCGTACTGCAGCAGGGCACATTCGGTGTGGTGATGCTGATGTTCAGACTGGATTGTGGTCCGCTCCATTGCTGACTATTCGTGCCGTTGGCAAAATGTCCGTACAGGGAAGCGTCTTTATTACAGGGTATACAGTCGGGCACCTGCGGTATCATTTCATAATACACCAGTTCGGCAAAAATATTCTTGATCGTTTTCGGCGGTGTGGTGGTAATGGTTACCGGTTGGGTAAACGTAAGTGCATAATTGGCCCAGTTGATCTGTGCAGGCTTAGGCGTATTCATTATAAAATTCTTCTCGTCACAGGCATCACAGCGGCAAGGCTCCACTTTTATACAGGTATCCTTGGATGCTTTCCAGAAACTGTTGGCCGCATCGGTTATCTCAGCGCCGATACAGATGTTTGAAAGGTTAGGCGCAGCATTGATGGTGCCGGTAATGGTAAGCTGGTTGCCCGTGCTGATACCAGTACCGATCGGCGGAGCATACGGACCGAAGGTGGCGCCCGCCGGTGTGCTGGAAGTAATGGCAAAATTGGTGAGGTTGGCTGTACCGGGATTTACATTGGTCAGCGTAAACGAAAACGAATACACACCCGGCGTATTGGTGCAAAGCACTTTGATACTGTCGAGCTGAATGATGTACTGGGTTACAAAGAACATCGTGGGTTCGCTGCTGCCGTTATTACCACCCAATGGTTTGCCTTCACGGTTTACGGCCTGTACGTTCCAGATAAAATCGCAGAGATAGGGTGGGCGGCAGGGGCCTGTCAGCAGACCGGATACATTTGCCTGTGTGGCATCGGTTACACTTCGCTCCACCAATGGCTTGTTGTTCTTCATAGCAGCAGTGCCGGTTTGTCCCTGCATCAGTTGCCATACTTTCAGTTTGTAGGTTACGGGCTCTGTTTGTTTTTGGGAAACGGGCAGCCATTCAAACTTCACCACTCCTTTGGCTTCGTCAAGAAGAAGCCGTTTGTTTGCCTCGGGCAATTGGTTCTTTGGCGGATTGATCGCTCCTGCCGGTGGCGTGTTGGTTGTTTCGGTAGCACTGAAGGTATAAGGTTCGCTGGTGCCGTTATTTCTTCCCATGGGTTTGCCTTCGCGGTTCAATGCCTGTACATTCCAGATAAAATCACAGAGATAGGGTGGGCGGCAGGGTCCGGTCAGCAGACCGGTTACAGTGGCCTGTGTTATTTCTTTTACTTCTTTATCGGCAATGGGAGTGTTGCTTCGCATGGCAGCAACGCCGTTTTGTCCCTGCATCAGTTGCCATACCCGCAGGCGGTAGGTAACGGGGTCTCTTGGTTTGGGTACAAGCGGTGTCCACCGAAACTGAACGGGTCGTTGTAATTCGGCTACGGTAAACTTCTTTCCATTATCCGGGGTGATGAGAGTGGGAGGTGAATAATCCACCACAGCATCTTCCACCCTGAAGTCGCGGCATACTTCACGGCTTATGGCCACTTTATCAATGTTGAAGAACTGTACACAGATGGTATAGTTACCGGGTTTCAGTTCCTTGCAATTTCCCAGCAACCCGAGCAGGTCGGCCGTAGTGAACACCCGCACATCAAAGGGATCGATCCGTTTGGCGGTGGCCATGGTATTGCCGCAGATAATGGCGCTGCCGCTTCGTATCTGCAACACCATCATCGGTTCCCTCACCTGGGTACCGGGTACTTTTTGCGCCGTCATCATCAGTGCGCCAGGGGTGGTCATCCAGCTTTCAACAGAAGCCGGTAAGGTATTCTTTACGGTAAAATTGACGATGTTGATCTGGTTGATCTGTCCGGCCTGGCCGACTGCAAGTATGCAAAAAAGAAGGGTGGCCGCAAGCAGTGTAAGCTTCCTCATAGTGAAGTGTTTTGATGGTGGCAACGTAAAACCAGTATTCCCAATGTAAAAATGGGAAGCTCCCGCCGCTTATTTCAGCAGATTGTATATACGCAGGGGGGCAGTGTATATGCGTGAAGCTGATTGAACTTATGAAAGCAATAAGTAAATTTGAACAATGGGAGTTAGTAAGAAATACAATAACGCTCCACCCCGTACCGCTATGGAAGTATACGAAATGCTTCCCCCCGGTACTTTGGCAGAGGTAATGAATAATACTGTTTGTATAAATCCGGCCCCTCCTTTGAACACCAAAGAATTATCACTTATCTGTCAAGGTTGATAGACACGCATGCCTCCGTTTCCAAAACCGGCCTTGCGGTTGTTTCACCGGTTGATGTTTATCTTGATGAAAACAACATAGTACAGCCGGACATTGTGTTTCTGCGCAACAGCAGTCTGAAATATGTAAAATCTGGTAAGATAATGGGCGCCCCGGATCTTATCGTGGAGGTTTTATCTCCGGGCAATGAAAAGCATGACCTGGAAAAGAAAAGAGATATTTATGAAAAGTTTGGAGTAAAAGAATACTTTATTGTGGAGCCTAAAACAAAGGCCGTGATATACTATTACCTCGTAAAAGGAAAATTCAGCAAACAGCCTTCCCTTAAAGGAAAAATCAATAGCAAATTGCTCCGGCAGGTTTTTGAGTTTTAAGCCTTATCCCTTCCTCTTTATCCATTTCTCAAACCTCGCCAGAAAATCTTCCTTGCGCCGCGAGGCCACCGGTAATTCCTTTCCGTTTTCCAGCAGCACCTCTCCGCCGCTTCCTTTGGTATACTCTTTTATAAAGGCGAGATTGATGATGTACTTATCATGAATGCGGGTAAATGTATTTTCCGGCAAAAGCTTTTCATACTCACCCAACTGCCGGGACACCACTATCTTCTTATCATCATTCATGTAGAAATGGGTGTAGTTGCCGCTGCTTTCGCAATAAACAATATCAGCTATTCTTACAAACAACAGCCCGTTGCTGGTGGACAGTGGTATTTTATCCGGCGCCGGTTGCCGGGTATTTTGCTCCAGCAAAGTGAAAAGATTGCGGTTTACTTTCTTCTCTTCAATTCTTTTAATGGCGGAGTTCACGGCAGCGGCCAGCTTCTCCGTATTCACCGGCTTGGTGATGTAGCCCGTGGCGTGGTGCTCAAATGCCTCGATGGCGTAATGACTGTAGGCGGTTACAAATATCACTTCAAACGACAGGGGCTCCAGTTTTTTCAGCAGGTCAAACCCGTTCATGTGCGGCATCTCCACATCGAGGAATACCAGTTCGGGTTTCAGCTCTTCTATCATGGCAAGACCATCCTGCGCCACCGTTGTTTTTCCCAGCACCTTTACCTGTTTGCAATGCATCTCCAGCATTTGCTGCAGCAGCTTCAGGTTTTGCGGTTCATCGTCTATCAGTATGCAATGAATATCGGCCATGGTGGTTTATGGTTTTAGTCCGGCTGGTATTTTCAGGATGATGGTGGTGCCGCTGCTGTTGCCTGCCTCATCTTTTTTGTCCACCACCTCCTGTTCTATCTGGTAAAGCTCGGCCCTTCTTTTGGAAATACTCATGCCGCGGCCCTGGTATTCTATGTGGTGACGGCTTTTTAATGCTGCTGCTTTTTCACGGCCTATTCCATTGTCGTCGATAGAGCAAACGAGCAAATCATTTTGCAATACCGCAGCAATGGTGATCAGCCCTTTTCTTCCTTCCAGGAAACGGATACCATGCCGTATCGCATTTTCCACATAAGGTTGCAGCAGCATGGCGGGTACAAAAATAGTTTTCGGATCGTTTATACCCGCTGTTTGAATACGGTAATCAAATTTCTCACTGAAGCGCAGCTTTTCCAGTTGCAGGTAATTATCAAGGTAATGTACTTCTTCTTCCAATGAAATAACCGATGCGTCGGAGTTGTCAATCGTGTTGCGCATCAGCTCCGAGAATTTGTCGAGGTATTTATCCGCTTGCAGATAGTCTTTGTCATAAATAAATCCCTTGATCGAATTCAGGCAGTTAAACACAAAATGCGGGTTGATCTGTGCCTTCAGCGCCTGCATTTCCAGTTCGGCCAGTTTTTTCTCCGTTGTTATTTTTTCTATAGCGATCTGTTGTCTGCTCCTGTTCCTTCTCTGTACCAGTACCAGGATCAGGATAAAGCCGGCCATAGCCAGGCTTCCCCAAAACAAAGGATTTCGCCAGAAGGGGGTACGAATGCGAAAGCTGATCGCCGCTTCCTGTGTGGAAGGTGTGCCATCACGCCTCAGGCTCCGCACCCGGATATTGTATTTGCCGGGTGGTTGATTTTGCAATGACAGAAAATTATTTTGCGCCCTGATCCAGCCGCTGTTGTTGATGCTGTATTCAAAGATCGGGTTGAAGCCGGTAAGGTCAACAGAAGAAAACTCGATGAGGATATTATTTTTTGAGAAGGGCAATGCGTAATTATCAAGCACCGCCGTATCGGTATTATTCACAGAAACCCTGGTGATAAAAGTGGCAATGTCTGATAAAGGCAACTGAAGCCCAGCCGGCAGATAGCTGATGCCGCCCGTGGTGGCCACATATGCCGTATCGTTGCTGATGGTGATATCATTCACCTGGTCGCCGATCAATCCGTCGGCCGTACTGAAGTAAAGATTGGTGTAGGTCAGTTTATTATCCGCAAAAGCATACTGAAGGCGGTTCAATCCTTTGTCTGTACCGATCCACACTTCGCCGGGCTTACGGCTGTACAGTACCTTGCATACTTTACCGGGAATAACCGTACCGAGTGGTATAGCGGCTACGGGCTCATCATCTTTCAATACAAGTATGGAGTCAGAGCTTCTTCCGATCCACAACAGGCGGTCCCTTGTGTTGAGTATGGAAACTATACGATAGGTAAGCGCTTTGTACTGCTTGCCAAAATAATACAATGAGTCACGGTCTTTCCGGTAAAGGCCATCAATGGAGCCGATATATATTTTTTGTTCCTCGCCGGTGCCGATCGCTGTCACTCTTTTTAATATGCTGTCGGTAAATTTTCCGCTTGGCAGATGATATACAAAAAGTTGTGCATGGCCCCCGAGCAGCAGGGTGCTGTCGTTCAGTTTACCGGCTGCTTTGGTTGATTTATTTTCCGGGCCGAGGAAGGAACGCTTTACCGTTTGTGTTTTTTTATCAATAATAAAAGAGCCGGTTTGCGTAGCCACGTAAATATCACTGCCGAGGTCAAGCATATTTCTCACCCATGTGTCTGAACTGCCTGCGGCGGAAGTGAGCATGATCTTGCTGGTATTGTACAGCCCGTCATAGATATACAGTTCTCCTTTGTTATTGCCGGCGAAAATATTACCCGTCTTCAGGATCGTGTTGAAGTTTCTGATCAGTTCTTTATTCTCAGTAAAAGAGGAAATACGTTTTTGCTGTATTTTGATCAATCCTTCATCTTTGGTGGCCAGCCAGAAGTTACCATTGTGATCTTCCGTTACACTGCGGATGATAAACTGGCTGAATATGTTTTCTTTTAGCGCCAGCGTGCTTGTATCGGCTGTATAGGTATTTCCGGTTACTGAGGTGAGTGCGAGGTGCTGCCGGGTACGGCACATTACCTTAGGTGTAAAGGGAAAGGTTTGAGAAACCATGTTGACAATATTTCCGTTCTCATCAATATGAAAGCGCCTGATACCGTTTTGCTGAAGTATGTAAAGTGAGTTATCATAATGCTCGCACCAGAAAAAGGAATACCCAAAAGGTATGGTGCGGCTGATCTTGCCGTTTTCAATGTAGCGCAGCGAATCCATGCATACCAGTACATATTTTCCCGGCTGGTAATTAATGATCGTTTCCGGTTTGCCGCCTTTTCGAAGACTGTACAGTTTTCTCATGGCCGTCACCTTTCCGTCTTTATAAATAAAGATGCTCTTTTCGTCATTGCAAAAAGCAATGCCATCGTACTTCAGTACATTGGTGATACTGGTGTTGCCCGTTTCGATCTTATCCAGCTCGGGGTCGGTATCGCTGTTTTCAAAGCGATCTTTCTTTTCATTATACCAGGATGGTTTTTTGCGAAAGGCCAGGGCCCAGAGGCGGCCGCTGTTGTCTATCTGCAATTCTGTTACTTCATTATCCGGCAGGCCTTCGGTGGTGAAGTAGTTTTTAAAAGTGCGCCCGTCGAAGCGGCTCAGTCCGCTTTCTCCTGCGATCCATAAAAAACCTTTACGGTCAATAATGCTGCGGTATATAGAGTTGGACGGCAATCCCTCTTTGGTGGTGTAGCGGAGTATTTGGGTGGTTTGTGCATTGCTAATCAGGGGCTGACAGAAAATGTACAGCAGGATAATATGCCTGGTTAAAAACTTCATGCATATTAAATATATAAAAAGCGGGGCAGATTGATGGCCTTACTCCTCCAGCCTGTCGGTACAGCTGTATTCTGTTTTCAGGAAATCATCGTAATGATCTGCTTTTTGAAAAAGATTGCGGAATGCTTCCACACCGTTCTCTTTCGTCATATCCAGGTCGTAAATGATACAGCTCAATACAATGTTTTGCTTTACACAACTGAGCACCAGTCCATGTGTGCGGAAGTTTTCCTCGAGCAGAAACTGGTACAGCGGTTTGATCTTTGTTGCATCGGCCGGCATCTGGCAGAGATAGGCATCACCGGCAATAAAATAATTCTCCGGGTTGTAAGTGATCTTTATTTTGGCGGAGCCTTCTTTTACACTCCAGTGGTTTACCCCTTCACGGGCCAGGCGTACATCTTTGCCCAGCTCTTTCAGTATTTCTTCAATGGTTTTGGCGGCACCCACGGGCTCCACTTCTTTTTCCGGTATTTCGGGCAGCTTGGCTTCGGTACCACAGCTTGGGCAATATTTTTTGGAGTCGATATTGGCGGTGGTGACGAGGTAACCACAACTGAAGCATCGGGTGGAAGCCTGGCCTTTGTTGGGCATATACATGGTCAGCGCTTCCTGCAGGTAATTTACCGGCAGGGCAAAACCCAGGTTGTCGCCCCCGCGGATGATGAATGAATTGACACCGATTATTTCACCGTTCATGTTTACCAGCGGGCCACCACTGTTGCCGGGATTGATGGCCGCATCTATCTGGATGTATTTGATGCCTTCCCGTATACGGTCCACTTTAGAGATCACTCCCTGTGTGGCTGTATAGTTCAACCCGTAAGGATGGCCGATAGCCACCACCGAATCACCGTCTTTCATGGTATCATACTTTCCCAGCCGTACTTCCGGCAGTTCAATACCGGTGGGCGCCTGCAGAAAAGCAAGGTCATGCTTACGGTCGGTGTACCACACTCTTGCCAGCGCCTTATCAAACACCTTACCGGCAATGGTCACTTCTGCATCTTCAGCCACCACATGCGCATTGGTAACGATGAGGTCAAATTCTTTTACATAAAAACCGGTGCCGGTTCCTCCACCTGTGGCGATCTGTATGATGGCTTTCTGGTATTGTTCTATTATCTGCTGCGGGTCCATTTATTTAAAGTCTTTTAATGTTAAATGTCTTTCTGAGAAAAATGAACAGATAACAGTTGTTGTATACGGCAATTGAACTATTATCTTTTCACATTTACTGTTCTCTATTTTGATTCCATATTTAAAAACTCCATCTCGTTGGTGTAGGTAAGGTTGAAGTTCATCATGCTGTCAAAGCGCAGGTTCTGTACTTTGAAATCCATATTCGGGTACTTGTCCTTCCATTTTACCTGGAGTTCTTTTATCGTATCGGTAATGCCGTCTTCATCAAACTTCTTTTTTACCGGGTCATAATAACTGTCTTTGTAACCAAGCGCTGCAAAAAACTCAGGATAGTTTGCCATCATGAACAGGTGGTACAGTTCGGTAATAACTTTTGGCAGGCTATAGGAGTACTGGCAGAAGCCGATACCGTATTCACAAATTTTGGCGGCGATATACGGATGATTGTTATCCCGGTACCATGTCATGTTCTGGTTGGCGCCGTGTATGGAGTCGGCCACTGTTTTATATTGCTGCGGCGCCACGATAGAGAAAGTATATTTCGAACGAAGCAGGTATTTAAACACTTCTTCCTTCGGCATGGCCTTCATGGTTTTGAAAGCTTCTATCATATCCCTGTTCTTCTCAATCACCGGCCGTTCATCTTTCTTGAAATAGATACCGCTGATCTTCTCCAGTTCGTGCAGCATTTTCCCTTCGGGAGTAATTAAATAATCGAGCCGGTAAATAAGTGTGAGCAACAGGTAGGCAATACCCCCGGAAAATTTATCAGCATCCAGGCCGCTCACATGGTCTATCGTTTCGCCGATCCACTTTTGCAGGTATTCATATTTCACTTCCTTTTCCTGGTTTGAAATCACACTCAGGTGTTCGCTGTCCGCAGTTTCAAGAATGGCAAAATCCTGTACCAGCAGATCGTCCTGCTTATCTGCTTTGGTGGCCAGTTCTTTTAATCCATAATACAGTTTACTGGGACTTGCCGTATCTGTGGCGCTGTCGAACCGCATACAAAGCCGTTCAGTATCGAGGGCAAAACGGCTGTAAAACAGGTTGAAGTTCATTTCCAGCAAACGCCGCATTACGGGCACAGACGGATGGGGCATCCGGGCCAGGGTTACTTCTGCCTTTAATTCTTCCTGGTCAAAAGAACCGCGGATGATCTTTGAACCCTGGTAAAACTCAAAACGGCCATCGGCGCCGGTTCTTTCATACACTACATTTTGTGCAGTATCATCCCGCAGGTAATCAAAAAAAGCATCCAGGCTTTCAGCATATTTTTTTTCCTTGAAAAAATTATCAGCATCTGTCCAGCGATTCACTTTTGCCAGCGATTTGTTATTGTCTGAATAGCGGCCAAAGGGAATTTCCGGGCCGGCAGGCTCCTGGTCTTTCTTCTTTCCCCAGCCAAATAGTTTATCAAGCATGGTCGGTATTTGAGGACTGGCAATATACTAAGAAGTTGCGTGTAAAATGTGGCAGATCTGCGGGGATTTATAGTACCGTACACCTGTATCGGCTGTTAATATCCTGCTGAAAAACAGGTGTTTGGTATATGGCAAAAATCAGTAGTTTCGCCCCAAACGATTTATCAAGATGAAGTTCATAGCATCCTCCTCATCGTTACTGAAACAACTGCAGCATATTTCCGGTGTGATCAACGCCAACACGGTATTGCCCATCCTGGAAGATTTTCTTTTTGAAGTGGAAAAAAACAAGCTGACCGTAGTGGCCACCGACCTTGAAACGGTGATGCGGGTTCAACTGGATATTGAAGCAAAAGACAGCGGAAAAGTGTGTATACCTGCCAAGATCCTGCTCGACTCGCTGAAAAACCTGCCCGATCAGCCGCTCACCTTCAATATTGATAAAAATTTCGGCATCGAGATCACCAGCGACAACGGTAAGTATAAAGTAATGGGCGAAAACCCCGACAACTTCCCGAAAGAACCCGCCGCTGATGATACCACTTCGTTTACCATGACGGCATCAGCCCTGGTTACCGCTATCAACAAAACGCTTTTTGCCACCAGCAACGATGATCTGCGCCCGGCCATGACCGGCGTTTTCTTTGAACTGGATAAAAAAGGCCTGCAGTGTGTGGCCACCGATGCACACAGGCTGGTACGCTATAAAAGAAAAGAAGTGAAATGCCCTAAGGCAGATTCCTTTATCGTACCCCGCAAACCGCTGAACCTGCTCAAAGCGGCTATCCCATCCACCGAAGATGAGATCACCGTAAGCTACAACAGCAATCATCTTTTTGTTCAGCACGGCACCACACAAATGAGCTGCCGCCTGATAGATGCCCGTTTCCCGGATTATAAAGTGGTGATACCGGCTGATAATCCTTATAAACTCACTGTTAGCAAAAGCGATTTTCAAAGCGCCCTGCGCCGGGTAAGTGTTTTCAGTAATAAAAGCACCAACCAGGTGGCGCTGAGCATCAGTGGTAGTGAATTGCAACTGGCGGCACAGGATGTTGACTTCAGCTTTGAAGGTAATGAGCGGATGAAGTGTCAGTACAACGGCGAAGACCTGATGATCGCTTTTAATGCCAAATTCCTGATAGAAATGCTGAATGCGGCCGAAGGCGATGATATTACCATGGAACTTTCCACCCCTACCAAGGCAGGTATTATCAAACCATCTGAACAGGATGAAAACGAAGAACTGCTGATGCTGGTGATGCCGCTGATGCTGAACCAGTAAGCTGTTTTGAAAAAACTATACTGTAATCTCCTCCTTTGCGGGGGAGATTTTTTTTGTCCACCGCCTTGCCTTCCTGAAGATAATATACTCTGCCAGCAGCAGGTTTCCCACCCAACCGAGCCAGGCCACCACCCGGTACACATCCATCGGCGGAAAAACAAGGCCTGAATCAATATGGTATGCATTGGTAATACCGTACTTCCAGGCCCGCAGGGTAAGCGCCGAAAGGGTAAGGGCATAGCTGCGTATCATATAATTACGATGCGCTTTGAAATTTCTTTGCCTGGCCTTGATAAGCGCCATCGCCGTAAAGAACATCCACAGTACGGCCAGCAATACAAAGGCAATGCGTGACAGGTCGCCTCCATTGGCATAAAAACCCATGATAAGCCCTGCCGGCCCGGTGATCAGCAGCACATCCGCCACATATATGTAGCCAAGGGTGCGGTGCAGCCGCGGATTGTTCTTCAATAGGCGGCGGGAAAATTGGGTAAACCCGGCAAACAGCACCCACATGCTGGCATATACATGAATGAAGAAGGCAATACGCCAGTGATCAATATCAATATATTGCTGCTTGATCCTGAGAAAGCCCACATCTGTGTTATAAGGAATGTATTCGACCGTTATCCGGGCCATCAGCCAGCAAAAAAAAGCCAGCAGCAGTAACAGGCCCCCGTTCAGGATGTTTGTGCGGGTCAAAATTTGTATTACATTTAAAAAAGAAAATTATTCAACACATCAAATTTAAACCTTTCACCATGAAGAAACTGGTTGGCCTGCTACTGGCCACTGCCCTTTTTATTTCCTGCAACAACAGTAAGAAAGAGGACAATAAAGAACCCAAAGGCGAGGACACTGCGGTGGCAGATCAGAATACACCCGGCACCCCTCCGCCTGCTGTAGCCATGCTGGAAAAATTGCTCGGTTCGTTTGTCGGCGCATTTGGCGATAACAAGATCACTCTCCTGATTACCAAGGTGGCTGGTGATTCTGTACTCGGCCGTTCTATCGTAGGCGGTAACGACAGGCCCTTTGCCGGCACCTTTGTACAATCCGGCGGCGTATATACTTTTACAGCTAAAGAACCCGGCGATGACCCTGATGATGGAGTGTTCAGCTTTTCTATCTCCGACAACAAACCCGATACAGTAACGGGCTCCTGGACCCCCAACAACACCAAAAAGCCCGCTAAGGAATATGTGCTGGGAAAAAAGAAGTTTGAATATGACCCCAACGTGGGCGACTATCCCGAAGCTTCCACCCGCCTGCTCAAAGCAAAAGACGTGGAGAATTTATTTAAAGAAGACCTGGAGTTTATGCGCAATGAAATATTTGCCCGCCACGGTTATTGCTTTAAGAAAAAACACCTGCGCCAGCAATTTGAAATGCAGGATTGGTATGTGCCCAATACAGTGGATATAAAAGGTTTTCTTACAGATATTGAGAAAAAGAATATCGAACTCATCAAACGCTATGAAAAATATGCAGATGAGTATGGGGATGAGTATGGAAGATAATTAATAGACAAAACGCCCCGGACCGTTTCGGGGCGTTTCTTTTAAACAAGGTTGAATGGAATACGTCCTTATAAATACTTACGAAAATTATATTGAGGCGCATATTGCCCGCGGAAACCTGGAAGAACAGGGGATCAACTGCTGGCTGAAAGATGAAAATACCGTAACGATCGATCCCATACTGACCAACGCAATCGGTGGTATTAAGCTAATGGTGGCTAAACCTCACTTTGAAAGGGCTGCAGACATCCTGAATCGCATAAGAAGGGAACAACAGGCCTCTGTGGCCTGTCCGAAATGCGGCTCTCATAATGTGGAACTTGTCAGTACACCGCGAAAAGCAATGAACTGGTTGATGGCCCTCAGCACTTTCTTTTTAAGCGACCGTGCATTAGCAGTAGATAAGGTCAACCACTGCTTTGATTGCGGAACTGAGTTTCCCCAAGAGAACAAAGAACCTCCGGTACAATAGCTTTCTGCTTTTTCCTTCGTAACTTTTCCGCAGAGTAATAACATCGTTATGTGGGATCAGCTATTACAACATTTTCAAACGCTTGAACAGCGGCCGCTGGAGCGGATGGCTATCCTGGTGGGCGGCCTCCTCCTTTTCTGGATCATCGAAGGCGCCATACCGCTGCTGCCGATGCATTACCGTAAAAACAAACTCCGGCATGCCGGCGTCAACTTCTTTTTTACCGTTATCCATCTTATCATTCACACCGGGCTGGCTGTACTGATTGTATTGCTGTCCGACTGGTGCCTGAAGCAAGGCTTCGGACTTGTATATTGGTTCAATGCCAATGTGATCGTCACCATCCTTATCGGCGTGCTGGCGCTCGATTTCAGCAGCTGGCTCGTACACCTGGTGATGCATAAAGTGCCGGTACTCTGGCGTTTCCACCTCATACATCACAGCGATACCAATGTGGATGTAACCACCGGGCTGCGCCACCATCCCGGCGACAGCCTGCTGCGTGGCATCTTCTTCATCTTCTTCATCTTTATTTCCGGGGCACCCATGTACAGCGTGATGATCTACCAGACACTGGTGGTGATCGCCACGGCCTTTACACACGCCAATATCAGTCTGCCTAAAAAGCTGGATACCGCCCTCAGCTATATCCTTATTTCACCCAATATGCACAAGGTGCACCATCACTGGAAGCAACCTTATACGGATACTAATTATGGCGCCGTGTTTTCCATCTGGGACAGGCTGCTCGGCACTTTTGGAAAACTTGACACCAAAGAAATAAAGTACGGCCTCGACCGCTACTATCCTGCCGAAAAAGATGAGGATGTGATCAGCCTGCTGAAACATCCCTTTCAAAAAAGAAATACCTGAGATTACCCAACCACAAACCAATACTATGCGTATCGTATTACTGATTGCTTTATTTACCATCAGCATTTCCGCCACGGCACAACTGATGCATGGCACTTACTATACCGCTGCCCGGTCTGGCCTCAGCCTGCGGGAAAAGCCGGATGCTTCTTCCAAACTGCTGGAAAAAATTCCATACGGCACCAAACTGACTACGATAGATGAGGAGGGCGACTGGAAAGAGATCGTAACAGAAGGAATGACCGGCTTCTGGAAAAAAGTAACCTATAATAAAAAGACCGGCTACGTGGTGGACAGCTACCTGCTGCCGGCGCCACCGCCCAAACTGGCCACAATAAAGGATATGAAGCAATACCTGGCACAAATATCACAACCGGCCGGCGCCAAGGTGGTTACCAAATCCGGCACGATGGAGCAGATCACCGAAGGCGGATGGGAGCTCACCAAGCAACTGTACAAAAACGGCAGCGAGTATCACCAGTTCTTTGCGTATGAGTATAATTCGGATACTTACTTTCTTCCGGGCTTCAGCATTCAACAGGGTTTTTTACTCTGCCGACTCATTCCTGAATTCAAAGAGGTGTTTGGCGAAAACGAAGAGTTCCCGCTTAAAGACAAAACATTTAAGAAAAATGAGCATGAGTACGAGATAAAAGTGATACGGGCGGGCAACAACGATGGTACTGATACCAGCCCTTTCTCCATCGAAAAAATAAAGATCGGCTTTGAAGACGGCGCCTATTATGAGTTTGAAATGTATATGCAGGAAAACCAGCTCGTCATTATATTCAGCGGCGGAGTATAGATTTGCAGCATGAAGAAAGCAGCCATAATACCGGCCCGCTATGCAGCCACCCGTTTTCCCGGAAAGCTGATGCAGTTGCTGGGTGATAAAACAGTTATCCGTCATACCTATGATGCCACTGTTGCCACAGGGCTGTTTGATGAAGTGGTGGTGGCCACCGACAGCGATATTATTTTCAACGAAATTGTTTCCAACGGTGGTAAGGCCGTCATGAGCCGGCAACCACACGAAAGCGGCAGCGACCGCATTGCCGAAGCTGCGGCAGATATGGGTATTGATATTATCGTAAACGTTCAAGGCGATACACCCTTTGTAAAAAAAGAGCCGCTGCAGCAGTTGCTGGCGCAATTCAACGATACTTCCGTGCAGGTGGCTTCCCTGATGCAGGTGCTTACCGACAGGAATGATATCCTTGATCCCAATTTTGTAAAAGTGACGGTTGATAAAAACATGAACTCGCTTTTCTTCAGCCGCAGCGTTATTCCATACCCGAGAGATAAAGAATACCCCACTACCTACTATGAACATATCGGGGTATATGCTTTCCGCAAACAGGCGTTGATGGATTTTACCCGCTGGCCGGTAACGCCACTTGAGGCCGCCGAAAAAATTGAATGCCTTCGCTATCTTGAAAATGGTATTCCCCTGCGGATGGTGGTGGTGGATTATATGGGCGTGGAAATAGATACACCAGCCGACCTGGAAAAAGCGGCAAAGCTACTGTAGTGCATTAGATTGAAATAACATTTTCCGGAATACGCATAAAACAACAGCATGAGAAAATATCTATTGATCGCCTTCCTGCTGATCTTCCTGAACAGCTTTTCCCAAAACGACACCTATTCCGAATTATACCGCCCCCGCTTTCATTTTTCGCCTCCGGCAAACTGGATCAACGATCCCAACGGGCTGGTGTATTACAAAGGACAATATCATATGTTTTACCAGCATAACCCGTTTGGTAATGTATGGGGACATATGACCTGGGGGCACGCCGTAAGCAACGACCTTGCACACTGGAAGCATTTGCCCATCGCCATCCCCGAAGAAAATGGCATCATGATCTTTTCCGGTACCTGTGTGGCCGATATCAACAACACCAGCGGCCTGGGTAAAAATGGCCAGGTACCGCTGATCGCTATTTATACCGGGCATATCAGCGGGCCCGTACAATCGCAGGCACAGTATCTCGCATACAGCCTTGATGATGGCATCACCTGGACGAAATATGCCGGAAACCCCATCCTTGATCTGAAGAAAAAAGATTTCCGTGACCCAAAAGTGTTTTGGTATGAACCCAGAAAGTATTGGGTGATGTGCCTCATGCTGCCGGAAGAACATATCGTACAGTTTTATTCATCGAAGAACCTGGTTGACTGGAAGCACCTCAGCAACTTTGGCCCCGCCGGCGATACAAGTGGCGTGTGGGAGTGCCCCGACCTTACACCCGTACCGATAGATGGTAAAGGCGGGAAAAAGAAATGGCTGCTGCAAATGTCTATGAACGCTTCGATGCAATACTTCGTTGGTGAGTTCAATGGCGTTTCTTTTACCAGTGAAAATAAAAGCAGTGCAATTGCTCGTCCCGATTATGGTCCTGATTATTATGCCGCCATAGCCTGGGGCCAGTTGCCCAATCAGCACCAGCCCGCGGCCATTGGCTGGATCAACAATTGGTACTATGCCAATGATATTCCCACCACGCCGTGGAAAGGCGCCATGTCACTGCCCCGTACGTTGAGTGTAAAAAAGAAAGCGGATGAATGGGTGTTACAGCAACAACCCTATTTGTCAGGAGGACTTGAAAGAAAGATGATCTACAAAGACTTCAAGATTGGTTTCAGCGAGGTGATGCGTCTGCCTGTTACCACGCAGCAATGTGAAATAGATGTTTCTCTTACACCTGTTGAAAACGGACAGACCGGTATCCGCATCGCTGCCGGCAATGGAAAACATTTGGAAATAGGTTATGACGATAAGAATCAGGTGCTCTACCTCGACCGGAGTAAAACAGCCAACCAGGCTTTCAATAAAGAGTTTGAAAAAAGAAGCCGGTTTGAAATACCCTATCAGCCAAAAGGCCGCCTGCGCCTGAGGATATTTTTTGATCACAGTATTGCCGAAGTATTTGTCAATGATGGTGAGCGGGTCTTTACCGCCCAGCTTTTCCCGGATGAAACCGATAATGGAATTGAGCTTTTCAATACCGGCGGTCCCGGATCTGTCGGCTATTGTTTTGTGTATGATATCAAAACCATCTGGTAAGCGCTTTATTTAATAACGCTTTTGTGTGCTGTCACCTGCCGGTGAAATATCTTTGCACTTTCCCGGTAAAAGAACAAATATGAAATTCAGAAACTTTAAGATGGTCGGCTATGTGGTGTATGGCCGCGGCAGTTTTAATCAATTGGATGAAATACTGGCACCGCAGCGGAAAGAAAATAAGCCGATGATTTTCCTCGTGGATCATTTTTTTGAAGGCAAGCCGCTGGTGGACCGTATCCCGCTTCGAGGAAATGACCGGGTGATCTTTGCCGATGTGACGTATGAACCCAAAACAATTTATGTGGATTCACTGGCGCAGCTGCTGAAGGATGAGTTCGGACAAATAAGCGGCGTGATCGGTATCGGCGGCGGCTCCACCATGGACCTCGCCAAAGCCGTATCGCTGATGATGAATAACCCCGGCTCTTCGGCCGATTACCAGGGTTGGGACCTGGTGAAACACCCCGGAGTGTACAAAGCCGGTATTCCCACGCTCAGCGGAACGGGCGCTGAAGTATCGAGAACAACGGTGCTGACCGGCCCCACCAAAAAACTGGGCATGAATTCGGACTTCACGCCTTTTGACCAGATCGTTCTCGACCCGGAGCTCACAAAAGATGCACCGGCCAACCAGCGTTTCTATACGGGCATGGATTGCTATATCCATTGCATTGAAAGCCTTGAAGGCACTTACCTCAATGAGTTTTCCAAAAGCTATGGCGAAAAAGCGTTGCAGCTTTGCCGCGATGTGTTTGTAAATAAAGAAACATGGGATGATGATTGTGATGATAAGCTGATGATGGCCTCTTATGCCGGCGGTATGAGTATTGCTTATTCGCAGGTGGGAGTGGCACATGCAGTAAGTTACGGACTGAGTTACCTGCTCGGCACCAAACACGGTATCGGCAACTGTATCGTGATGAACCACCTCGAAGAATACTATCCCAAAGGGGTGAAGGAATTCAAACACATGGTGGAAAAGAACAACATTGATATACCTGCTGGTATTTGCAAAGACCTTACGGAAGAGGATTTTGATAAAATGATGAACGTGTCGCTCGGCATGAAGCCGCTTTGGGAAAACGCTCTTGGTAAAGACTGGGAAACGATCATGACCCGCCAAAAGCTGCGTGAACTGTACGGTAAGCTGTAATCGGGGATATTTATTACCTTCCCTTTAATTATGAACGTAAGGATACGGCCTGAAAAATATTTACGTTACCTCAACCCCACCAACCTGTTTGCCAATAAGCAGCGGACAAAGGAAATTTTATCTGCCAACCCTACCGTGATCCCTCACCGGGAAGAAGCAAAGGACGTGGTCATCTCTGTGTTTGATTATGATGTAAACTCCCTGGAGGAACGGAAGCTGAAAAAAACAGACGAGTGCTTTAATTATAAAACAAGCGGCCGCACCACCTGGATCAATATTGATGGCTTGCGAAAAGCAGATGTGGAATCTGTTTGCGCTCACTTCGATATTCACCCGCTGATCATTGAAGATATTCTTAGTATCAACCAGCGGCCAAAAATGGAAGAGGCGGAGAACAGCATTTTCTGCCTGCTCAACATGCTCTATTACAATGAGCAGAAAAATTCGGTGGAGCAGGAGCAGATCAGTATCATTTTGGCAAAAGACGTGGTG
The DNA here is from genome assembly GCA_016787125.1 of Chitinophagaceae bacterium. Taxonomy (GTDB): domain Bacteria; phylum Bacteroidota; class Bacteroidia; order Chitinophagales; family Chitinophagaceae; genus JJ008. The sequence goes on from JAEUVM010000185.1 coordinate 26,093, forward strand.
ATCAGTTTCCAGGAAGATGCACACCGTGATGTGTTTACCTCCTTACGGGAAAAACTAAAGAGCCCGCATAATAAGATCAGGCAGCGGCCGGCAGATTATCTGTGTTATTCCCTGCTCGACCTTATCGTGGACCACTACTTTGTGGTGATGGAAAAGCTGAGTGCCCGTATAGAAGAACTGGAAGAAGAAGTAACAAGGGGTAATAATCCAAGGGCGCTGAGCCACATTACACAACTGCGCAAAGAGCTGATCGTATTAAAGCGCAACATTTCACCTGTACGGGAGCTGATCAATGGTTTCTTAAGAACCGACAGCGACCTGCTGGAAGAGCGGCATGTTAAGTACTATAAAGATGTGTACGATCACATTGTACAGGCCCTCGACCTCTCTGACAACTATCGTGATGTAATGGTGAGTTTACACGATCTGCATATCAACAACGTAAACCTGAAGATGAATGAGGTGATGAAGGTAATGGCAATCGTAACCTGCCTGCTGGCGCCCGCCACGGTAATTGGTGGAATTTTCGGAATGAACTTTGACGAGAACGTAAACTTCTTTCACCAGCGGTGGGGTTTTTATGCCGCCGTTTCGATGATGCTTATCATTCCTATTGTAATGTTGTGGATGTTCCGGAAACGGGGCTGGTTTTAACCGGTCAGGTCGTCCGTTTTATTTCTTCTTATAAACCGGTACGGTGCTGCAGGGCTCTCCGTACATGATACTTTTGGCCACCGGCCGCAGCTTTTTGGTTATCTCCATATACACATAGTCGGCGATGGGTGTTTCGCCACAGCCTTTTATCACCACCCGTTTATCTTCATACTCGCTGAGATCAATGGTTGAAATGTTTTTCAGGAAAAGGCTGCGGTGCAATTCTTTTTCATCACCCATGATAAAATCTGCCGCCACCGGCTGCAGGTAAGAGGCCACCAGCATATAGGCCCACACGGGTATAATGGCATCTGCGGTACAGGTAATGGCCACGTTTTTATCCTGGTAAACGGTCCAGTCAAAATTTTTAAGCGCTTCCCTGAAATCTTTTTCCTTCAGGATCAGGCCCATGAAAAGATAATCCTTCAGGTCAAATACGGCTGTTTCGCCGCGGGGATACCATTTTTCCAGGTCAATGGTTAAAAGACCGCTTTCCGCCACTTTATTTACAAAAGGCTCACTCATGGTATGTAAAAATAACAAATAGCTTCCGGCTCTTGTTTGCGAAATATGAAAAACAAACCCCGGAGCATTGATGACCCCGGGGTTGAAAATTATCCGCTTATTTCAGGCTGTTAAATTCTTTTTGACCTCTTATCCTTAATAGTGGCGGCTGCACGCAGCACACCAAGAGGATTGTTCTGGCTTTGGATAAACTGCCGTTGCTGTAATTCTTTGGCTTTGCGCTGAGAAGCAATGTCGCCGGCAGTTACAGAAGTGGTGCCCACGCTGTCTACCCTTAACACATATACACCGCCGGTTCCCTCCAGCACTTCGGGTACCACTTTGCCTTTGTTGGCAGGGTTCAGTGCGGCACCAATTACTTTGGGTTCGAATGTAAGAACGGTTCCGCCGATCTTTACACTGTCTGCAGTGGTAATAGTCTTGCCACCCAGCTTCGCAGCAGCATCTTCCAGCTTGGTTACCTTACCAATCTTTTGTTTAAGCATTTCTGCCTTCTTTTTATTCTTCAGCATTCCTTCCACATACATTCTTGCCTTTGCCACACTCATGGTGCCTTCTGCCTGCGCTTCTGTTACCACAGCCACCACCCAGTTATTATTAACCAGCTCGGGCTGCAGCACCTCGCCAACTTTAGCATTATAGATAGCTCTTACCAGGCTTCTTGAATACCCGGCGGTTCCGGCAGAGAAAGAGGCTGGGGCAATATCGGTGGCGACCGCCTTATTAAAGCCCTTGGGTTTCCATTCTTTCTCGTATATGGCATCGAACGACTTTATGTCTTTTGCTTCGCTGGCAAACTTCATGGCGTTTTCCTGGGCTTTCTTGTCTGTCTCTTTGCTGGCAACGATCTCTTTCGAAACGTAGGCGATCTTATAGCCCGGTCCGCTTCCTTTCTGCGACATGATCTCGATGTAGTGATAACCGAACTCTGTCTTCACCAGTCCTTTGCTACCAACGGGGTTGGTAAAGCAATAATCGTTGAATGGTCCTACCATGCGACCTGTTGTGAAATTATCATACACACCACCATTGAACTGTTGTGTGTTCTGGTCAAATTTTCCGGGGTCTTCAGAATACTTCATACAGAGGGTGTCAAAATTGGCACCACCTGCAATGGCACTCCTGATACTGTCTGCCAGCGTTCTTGCTGTTGCAGAATCTCTTGTTCCGTTGATATTGATAAGGATGTGGCGAACCTTGGCCGTATCTGCCACCGTCCGTACACCTTCAAGCCTGGCAAGTGAAAAGCTTCCGCCGTCAAGATAGGGACCATAAACACTGCCCACCGGTATCCTGAAAATAGAATCTTTGGCGCCGATCTGTATTATTTTACCGCTCACATATCCATCGTAGTAGTTTGAAACACCCTGTTTCAGCAAAAACATTTTTACATCTTTGGTGGTGTCAAACTCTGCCTTGATCATGGCCAGTTTGTTTACCACGTCTGCGCTGTCGGATTTAGAAGGCGCTGCACTGAAACTCACATAACTGATACTGCGGCTCTCCTGCTGCTTGAACATATCCTTGTGCTTGCTGATATAATCAGCGATCATTTTATCCTCCACTTTTACAGAAGAGTCAGAAATGCTGGCATATGTTTCAGTTACGTAAGAAACCTTTGCCATCTGGCTGGCCTCTGCATTTTGCTTCTCTACTATCCAGCGGGGCTGGTTGCTGGTGTTGGCCAGTAATGAAATGTATTTATCCTGCAGACGCTGCTGGCGAAGGCTGGCAAAATAATTATTGAATTGTGCTTTTTGCTCGGCAGGTGTCTGTTTGCTTTTAAGCATATTGTCAATAGCCAGTTTGGCCTTTGCACCATCATACTGACCGGTAGCCGAATCAATGAATTGTCTTTTGAGGTCATCTGGCGCGTTGGGTCCGTAAAGGATATCGCCCATTTCTTTTTTACCTACGGTAATACCGAGATTGTCTAATTCTTCCTGCAACAACAGCTTGCCAATTTCCTGGTTCCAGGCCTGGTCATATGCCTGCATATCGGCCGCTTCTGCGGGATATCCCTGCGCCCTCATATTTTGTTTGGCCGCTTCCACACTGTTCATGTAGTCATCATAGTTGATGCCCTGTCCGTTTACAGAACCTATACTCTTTGATCCGCCACCACCGCCACTGCGGCCCTGGCTCTGGAAGTAGTCAGTCAAAATGAAACCGATCAACGCAAGGGCAATAAGTATTACCGTCAATCTTGCATACTTATCCCTGATATCCTGAATAATAGACATAGTGTACCTTATTTTAAAAGGATGGCAAAAATAGGGCTTTTGGGGATATAATGTGGATATAATAGCCGGAAAATCAGGCTTCTTACCTGCCTGATTTTCGGGTGTATATGACGCTGTGAACCAAGCCGCTATTTACCGGCCGGGCCATACACCAGCTTCATTTCTTTTACCAGGTGACCAGCCCCGGCAAATTTGTCCACGATAAAAAGCACATACCGTATATCCACCATGATATTACGGCAAATGGAGGGATCGTAGTTTATATCGCTCATGGTCCCTTCCCAAACCCGGTCAAAGTTCAGCCCCACCAGGTTTCCCCTGGCATCCAGGGCCGGACTGCCTGAGTTGCCGCCCGTGGTATGGTTCATCGCGATGAAACAAACCGGCATTTTCCCATTAGTGCCATAAGGCCCAAAGTCTTTGCTTTTGTAGAGGCTCCGCAATTTTTCAGGCACATCAAATTCATAGTCGCCCGGCTTGTACTTGTCCATTACACCATCCAGGTAGGTGTAGAAATCATATTTCACCGCATCGCGGGGTGCATATCCCTTTACATTACCATACGTTATCCGGAGGGTGCTGTTGGCATCAGGATAGAATTTTTTCTCTTTCATTACCTCCATCTGCGCCTGCATATACGTTCTGTTCAGCTTGTTGATCCGGGCCTGAATTTGATTGAGGTTTTTGGTTACCGACTGGTTATAGGTATTCACCAGGTCTGTGTACAATTTGATAGCAGCATTATTCTTATAATAAGCCAGCACTTCTGAAGATGGTTTCTCCAGCATGGCAAGGGTGGCGTTTTTATCATCTAGGTCAACAGAATTATATAAACCGGAAGCCAGTGCCGCATAATCATTACCAGCTATTTTCAACCGGTCTCTTAAAAAAGGTGATTGGTATACCTCATCCTGGTTTTCGGTATACATTTTCATCAGCACCTCAAATAATTTCTCATCCACCACCGGGCTGTATTCTTCATACAAGCCGGCCAGCGCTGTCTTTATCTGCTTCAACCTTTTCTGGTAGCCCGTTTCTCCATCTTTATCAAAGGCTGTTTTGAGCGAATTGATCCAACCGGCTATTGTAAGTAATTCTATCTTGCTCGTTATCTCCAGGTAATAATCCCGTGCATAACCGTATGGCTTCAGCTCGCCATAAGCACTCTCAAGGTCGCCCGGCAGGCTTCCGTATTTATCTTTCAGTGCAGGATTGGCATTTACCCGCTGGTTGAAAATAGCCTCATAAGCTTTCTTTTTTCCCACCGCATTTGTACTGGTAAGTCCCAGCACCTCTCCCTGCCATTTCTTATAAGCATTCTGGATACTGGCATACTTTGCCGCATATTGTATTTTGATCTGCTCATCTTTCCGCATAAAACCATCAATAACACCAAGTGCTTTTTCCCGGATAGCTATCTTGGCCGGATCGTTTACCGTCATGATCTGTTCCACCGCTGCCGAATGCAGGTACTGGTTCGTTCTGCCCGGAAAACCGAACACCATGGTAAAATCTCCTTCTTTCATACCGCTCATTGAAATAGATAAGGACCTCTTTGGCGTGTATGGCACATTATCAGGCGAATAGTCTGCAGGTTTATTGTCTTTACCGGCATAAATACGGAACATGGAAAAATCACCTGTATGCCGCGGCCACATCCAGTTGTCTGTATCTTTTCCAAAGTTTCCAATGGCAGCAGGAGGCGCACCTACCAGCCTCACATCCCGGTAAGTTTCTGTTACAAACAAGAAATACTGGTTTCCTTCAAAAAAAGACCTTACAAAACTTTCCTGGTACGATTCCTTTTTCACCCCCTTTTGCAGCTCCGCAATATTTTTATCAATAGTTGATTGTCTTTCGCTTTCAGTCATCTGAGCGGTAACACCCCTGAGTACCTGGCTGCTTGCATCTTCAATACGTACAATAAAGGTCACAAACAGGCCGCTGTTGGGAAGTTCCTCACTGTTGTTTTTAGCCCAAAAACCATCCTTTATATAATTGTGATCAAGCGTGGAATGATTCTGCACGGCATCAAACCCGCAGTGGTGGTTGGTAAGCACCAGGCCTTTATTGGAAATAACCTCGCCGGTGCAAAAGCCGCCAAAACTTACGATAGCATCTTTCAGACTACCTCCATTAATATTATATATGTCTTTAGCACTGATCTTCATCCCCATCGTTTTCATCTGCTTCTCATTCAACTGCTGTAAAAACAAGGGAAGCCACATACCTTCATCCGCACGGGCTATGATGGAAAAAACAGAGACCAGGAAACTAATCGTTAAGTGCCGCAGGTATTTCATAAAGAATTTTTTGGTTATATGTGATACAGGTAAAATTAAGCGTTTCCTTTTTTACCCTCCATCCGCTGGTGTATTAAACCGGAAGGTGGCTTTTTTGTTATAAAATGAAAGGGCTCCTCCGGAATTTTTTCCCCGCCGGCATGTGGATTACCTTTGTTTTATGTGAATTACCTGCTGTGAAACGTGGATATGAAACAGCATGATTGGAAACAAAATAGTCCGGCAGGTTAATTTTTGATTACCGGCACTGATATCCTGCAGATTATACAATGTTTATTCACAGGGTTTAACGGGCAGGCGAACCTATTAGTTATTCTAAAACGTAATCCACATTCATGTGTATTTTCTGCGCAAACCAGCGACAGCCGCAGAAGGGCTATGTTAATTACGTTAAAAAAAATGTGGATTACCTTATCTGTTACTTTTAAATAAAATTGTTTTCCACTAATTCACACCCGTAATAATAATAAACTCTTTTTTAAAAAATTATATTAATACTATTATTTTAAATACAGGGCTGCCAAAAAATTTTGATTTGAAAAGTTGTCCGGGTTGTTGGAATATTGCCCTGTCGAAAAACAACGGAGATGAAAAACGAAGTACCGGTAAGATCAGCAATCGAATCAGCCAAAGCAAACCTGGAAGACAGCGGTTTTCTTGACATCAATCTTGATCCCACCCTCGACCTGTTTGCTGCTATCGAACGGCTGAAAAAGGAAAAAAATGCCGTGGTGCTGGCCCACTACTACCAGGAGCCCGACATCCAGGATGTGGCTGACTATATCGGCGATAGCCTCGGGCTGGCCCAACAGGCCGAAAAGACAGAAGCCGATATGATCGTTTTTGCCGGCGTTCACTTCATGGCGGAAACTGCCAAGATCCTGAATCCAATCAAAAAAGTAGTCATCCCCGATCTCAAAGCCGGCTGCTCCCTGAGCGACAGTTGCCCACCCCCGCTGTTTAAAAAGTTCAAAGAGCAACACCCTGACCATATCGTCGTCAGCTACATCAACTGCAGCGCCGGCATCAAAGCCCTGAGTGATGTGATCGTTACCAGCAGTAATGCCCGCATCATCGTGGAAAGTTTTCCAAAGGACCAAAAAATAATTTTCGCCCCGGATAAGAATCTTGGTGCTTACATCAACAAGGTTACCGGCCGCGATATGCTGCTCTGGAATGGCGCCTGTATGGTACACGAAATTTTCAGCCTGGAGAAAATTACGAAACTGAAAGTACGGCATCCGAATGCAAAACTGATTGCACATCCGGAGTGTGAAGACCCCATTCTTCGCATTGCAGATTATATCGGCTCCACCACCGGGCTGTTGAAATACACACAGACAGATCCTTCGCAGGAATATATCGTGGCTACCGAAACCGGCATCCTGCACCAGATGATGAAGGCATCGCCGCAAAAAACATTCATTCCTGCACCACCCAACAACAGTTGCGCCTGTAATGATTGCCCGCATATGAAGCTCAACAGCCTGGAAAAACTCTACCTATGCATGGAGTTTGAATTGCCGGAAATCATCATGGAAGAAGAATTACGCCTCGCTGCTAAAAAACCAATAGACCGGATGCTGGAGATCAGCAAAGCGGCTGGCTTATAAACTACCGGCTTATCCTGGCTAATACAAGTTTGGTGTATACTTTTTCCCGGCTGGCCGGGTTGAGAAAAGCAAGGCTTAGTTTAGTAATCGGAAAATCAAGCACCGAATACTTTGCCAGGTATTTATATCCTGCTTCATTAATATGCCTTTCATCTACCGAATCATACAATAACCACACTTCTTTACCGGGTTGTAGAATGGTATCAGTAAACTGTTTCCGGATCGTTTTCGTATAAAAATTATAAGAAGAGCTGTAGGTTTCCTCCCAGAAGTAAACCGAATTGGGGTTTACTTTTCCTTTTGTAAGGTCAGCCAGTTCCTTCCCGCCCTGGTATCGCAGCAGGGAAGGATAAAAGTGAGTATTGAGTATATAAAAAGAAAGTATCATCACCGCCACACCCATGCAGATCATTTTTTGAAAAGCGGATAGTGATTTTGTTTTGATAAAATAAAATACAAAGGCCAGCAATAATACCAGCGGAATAATAACCCCGGCTTTTTCCAATGGAAATATCCATACAGTGATCACAGCAATACCCGCCAGAAGTATAGCAGCTACAGCTGATTGAATCTTAAATAAAAGAGCGGTTCTTTTTATGTTATCCCGTTGCATCAGCAACCATGAAGACGTAATAATAGCCGCAAACGGAAGTATCACATTCAGGTAATGAGGCAACTTATAGCCGGCAAAAGAAAGAACAAGCAGCATAAAGAGGAAGGAGGAAAGCGTAACCCACTCGCCGGTCTTCACCTTCTTTAAGCGGTTGAACACAGCCATATACGCTGCAATACTCCAGGGTGCAAAGGCCCAGAGAAACGTATGCAGGAAAAAGAAATGATCTTTTTTATTAACGGCGCCAAAACTATGTCCCTGGAACCGTTCTATACTTTGACCAAAAAGTATAAACCGGACCCCGTCAATATTATTCTTTCCCCTGACCACTTTTTCAGGATGCAGGTTGAATTGCTGGTAATAGCACCATACCACCGGCGAAATAAAAGCAGCAAAGAGTACAACAAGCAGCAGCCATTTCCAATGCAGCAGCGCTTTCAGGTTTTTATTGAACAAAAGATAAAAGAAAGTGCCCGCTGCAGGAAGTAAAACACCAATATGTCCTTTTACAGCAAAACCCAGCGCCAGCCCCACTGCAGCCAGCAACATATTGATCATTCTTTTCTCTTTGATAAAGTCAACCAGTTGCCACGAAGAGAAAATGATACAGGCCGTAAGGATGGCATCCATACGTACATCATTGTTTGCCAGTATAAAGGCAAAAGATGATGCAAGCAGCAACGCCGCCAGCCTCCCGGTTTCTGTAGTATACAATGATTTGCCAAGCCGGAAAGTGGAATAGCATGCGAGAATGGAAAACAGGAACGATGGAAACTTATAAGCAAACCCGTTTACACCAAACACCTCGTAGCTGAGGGCACAAAGCCAGAAGTGAAGATGCGGCTTATCCAGGTAATCTTTGCCATGATCAACCAGCGATACATAATCACCGGTAAGATACATGTGCAACGCAATATCGGCATGATGCGCAGAATCCCTGTCCATCAGCGGCACAAAGAGACCGGCCACGCCAACCAGTGCCAGCATTACAAAGAAGACCCGGTACAACCCTTTTGAAAAAACAGGCGGTTCCAATTTTTATTTACAAAGTAACTTTCTTTTTCCTTTTGGTAAGCGAAATGATCACACCGCTTGCGATGATGCAAAGAATACCCGATGCCGACATCCAGTCGGGAAACGCATCGCCCAGCGCCATACCGATAAATACTGAGAAAATAATATTGGCATAGCCGATAGAAGAAACGATACCCGCCTTATCAGCCCCATATGCTTTGGTTACAAAATATTGCCCGAACAGAGCGGCCAGTCCCAGCCAGCATACATAAAACCATTCTATTCCCTGCGGCCACCGCCAGGCAATAAAGAACACATCATCTGCCGGCAGGTTGGCAATGCTGCGGATACACATCAGCAGGGAAGGTATCAACACACCGGTGCCGATAAAGGAAAGCACGATAATGCGGGAATCATAATGACCCGCCAGCCGGTTTACCGTAATATAAGCAAGGGCAGAGGTGATGCCGGAAATAAGCCCTGCCAGGTGATAGTACCAGGGAAAATGCATCGCCGGTTTATAGATCAACAGCATGCCGGCGAAGCCAAGCAATACAGCAAACAACACCACACGGCCATGATATTCCCTGAACAACAGGAATGAAAACACCGCAATGAATAGCGCCGATGTAAGGTTATACGTCATAGCCGTGCCCAGCGGAATATGCAGTATACAATACAGCAATGTATACAGTGCCGTGGTGCCCATGATGCCACGAAACAGCAACAGGTGGAAGCGACCGCCTTTATTTTCCGGAGGTTTTACCAGGAAGCCGGCCAGCAACACCAGTAATCCAATGGCGTTTCGCCAGAATACCAATTGTCCGGCACCAAAGCTTCCCTTGAGCAGTTTGGCCGCTCCGCCCATCAGCGAAAAGCCCAGTGCTGCCAGTAGCATATAAATAATTCCTTTGTATCGGGAAGGGATCGTCATCACACTTTCGCCAGTTTTTCAACCGCGGCTTCCAGCGTTTCTTTTTTCTTGGCAAAACAAAAACGAAGCACCCGGTCATCCTTACCATCATGATAAAAAGCAGATACCGGTATCGTGGCCACACCAGCTTCTTTGGTCAGGCGGATGGCCAGTTCACGGGCGGGTTCGTCACTGATGCGTTCGTAAGTACCACAGATAAAATAGCTGCCGTAAGATTCCTGCAGGGTAAACCGGGTGCTTTGCATCAGTTGCTTAAAATAATCTCTTTTTTCCTGCATAGCCGGTGCCAATGAAAGATAGGCTTCGCGGTTGTGCAGGTAATTGGCCAACGCCACCTGCGAGGGTGTATAACAGGAAAAGCAATTGAACTGGTGAACCTTTCTGAACTCTTTGGTCAGCGCTGCCGGGGCGATACAATACCCAAGTTTCCAGCCGGTGCAGTTATAGGTTTTACCAACAGAAAAACAAACAAAGCTCCGCTGCAGCAGGTCGGGATAACGAAGCATACTCAGATGCGGGAGCCCATCGAAGATCAGGTGCTCATACACTTCATCGCTGATGATAAAAATATTAGTGTCTTTCACCACCGCACGCAGCTCACGGATATCTTCTTCTTTCAGCACGGCACCGGTGGGGTTGTGCGGTGAGTTGAGTATGATCGCTTTTGTTTTCGGCGTAATGGCATTTCTTACAGCCTGCCAGTCTATATGATAATCAGGAAAAACCAGGCCGATCGTAACAGCCTTTGCACCGTTTATTTCAATATTGGGTATATAGCTGTCGTAAGCCGGTTCAAACACGATCACTTCATCCCCTGGTTGCAGTATGGTGGTGAGCGCTGAATAAATGGCATACGTACCACCAGGTGTGATGGTGATTTCTGTATCAGGGTTCAGCGTTGCCTGGTAAAGAAACCCCGCTTTTTCAGCGATCGCTTCCCGCAGCGGCATCCACCCGGGCATAGGTGCATATTGATTGTGATGCTGGTTGACGGCTTCATTTACCAGCCGGGCCAGCTCCTGGTCCATCGGGAAGTCCGGAAAGCCTTGTCCCAGGTTGACCGCTTTGTGTTCGGCAGCCAGCGCACTCATTACCGTGAATATGGTGGTGCCCACATCGGGCAGTTTTGATTGAATGATCACATCAGTGGTTTTTATGAAGAAGGCGGCACAAAGGTAAAAGTAAAAGCCCTGCCCCGGTGGTGCCGGAACAGGGCTTTTGAAAAGGAAAGCTGTTTAAATCAGTTTACGGTGATGCGGGCAAACTTCAATTCTGTTTTAGCCAGCGCTTTCATACGCATCGAAGGCATGAACACCTCATTATTTACCACCAGTGCATGCCGCGGCATCAGTACGGTTTCGTCATTGTTGGATGATACTACTTTGCGGGTCATCTTGCCGGTGGCAAGGTCCACCGATACACCAACCGCATTGCTGCGTTTGCGGAAATTGTACACCGTTTTTACCCTGTCGCCATATTGCGGGTTTACATTGTTGCTGGTATGATCGTTCATGATCACCACCAGGTTATTTTTTACCAGCAGGCTGGTGAAGGAAGAATAGAAAGGCATACCACCTGCAGTGGCGAAGTAGCCGGTGCGGTCGTAGTTAAAGCTGAGCCCAAAGGAGGAAGAATTTCTTGTGGTGCGGATCTCTTCCCGCTGCGACTTCGGCAACGCATTCAGCCAGTTGATGTTTCCGTTTTTATCCGCATTGATCAGCAATATATCCTGGTTGGTAAAGCGGTGCACATGGGTGGTCTGGTGTGTCCAGGTGCGGGTGGTGGGATTATAATTTGAGGAAGTATAACTGTAATAAGTGTATTTGGATACTTCACTGGTAATGATCACCGAATTATCAACGGGGTTGGTATACACAGATTTGATGATAAAACTGTTCGGAAACTCATCTTCATCATCGTCATCCTTTGCTTTTTTGGCCTGCTTCTTACTTTCTTTCGTATCATCATCATCGTCCGAATCATCTTCGTACGCATTACCAAGCATGCCGGCATTGATTTCTTTAAATGAACTGAGCAGCAGCTCACCTTTTACCGGGTCAATTTTATTAATGTAAAATCCGTTCAGGTCTTCTTTGCGGGGCTGGTTGCTGTAGAAGCCGGCCAGCATCATTTGCCCGTCGGGTTGTTCTATCATTTTGCCGCTGATGATAAAGCGATTGGCGGCGTTCAGCACAATATCCTTTTCCTTTTTTCCATCAGCATCATAAATAGCCATACTGTATTCCTTAAACACAAGACGCTTTCTTTTCTTCTTGCCGATCTGCGTTTCTTCAAATTCCTTTCCGAGTAAAATGATCTTATTGTTGCGGGTAAACTGCACATCAGCCAGCTGGTAGAGCTTGGGTTCAAAGGAGAGGTTGATAACGGTACTTTCTTTTCTCTTCAGGCTCTTGTCAAGCACCGACACGGCAATAGACACCCTGTCGCTGGCGGAGATATTACTCACCATCAGAAAAGAGCTGCCGTTTTGAATGGGCGTCACTTTCATTTCATAGTCATCCCGCTTGTTTTCCAATGCATAACTGCCGAGTTCGGCAAAATCGCCGGTAAGGTCGCCACTGGACTTGTCTACTTTGGCGCCATATACTTTGTATTCTTTTGATTTGCGGATATAGTCGGTGGCAAAAAGGTAAATATCAGCACCCAGTACCTGGAAACTATGAAAGGAAAGCCCTTTCAGTTCCCGCTTATAGTCTTTATCAAAAACCTCCCCGAAGTTTTTATCGGTTTTGTACAGTTTAACAGCCGGCACACCACCCAGAATGGTGGAGTTGATACGTTCTTCAGTAAAATAAAGCCCGGTATTATCGGCATATACCACATCCAGATCGGCGGTACCCTTCCGGAGTTTCATTTCTTCTCCCCAGGCTACTTTATAAGTGTTTTGGGCAAAAGTGACGGATACAACCGCCAGCAAAAAGCAAAGCAGGGTGCTTTTCTTCAGCATACAGATAAATTTAAGAGGACAAAATACTGTAAATCGCTTTGTTCCCTGTAATTACTGATACAAATATTATCTTAAATCATTGCGGCTTCTTCTTTCCTTTCGGCTTTGCTGTTACCAGCTCGTAGGAATGATCTATCCACTCTTTCAGCAGGGCGGAAGAGACAGAGCCATCCACCACGATGGTGTTCCAGTGTTTCTTATTCATGTGGTAGCCCGGAAGCACACAGGCATATTGTTCCCGCAACTCCAGCGCTTTTTCGGGATCACATTTTACATTGAAGCGAAGGTCTTCGCTGTCCAGCCCGGTAAGCAGGAAGGCCTTACCGTTTACCTTAAAGACAAGCGTATCTGGCCCAAAGGGAAGCGTTTCTTCGGCCCCGGGCCTGGAGAGACAGTAATGGCGAAGCGTTTCAATATTCATCAGGCGCTTATTCTTTATAAAAACCCATGGTAAACTGGTATACCACTATTTTATCAAGCCTGGTTTTTACATCCGGCATATCTGTATCCACTTCAATATCGCCCATCAGGACGTTGTCATCATGCTGGCCTTTGTAATCAAGTCTGAACCTGCAGGCAAGTGAATCAAGTTTACCGCCATTGTATGAAATAATATTGCCGCCATAATCCCAGCCAAAACCGGAGAACGATATCTTTTTTTCATTGATACGCAAAAGGTCTGTCATCGTGGAACCGGCCTTTATGCCATTGCCGGTGTGGTAGGGAAACCCTTCCTGGTAACATTGCAGCAGGCCGATAGATTTATGATAAGCACTGTCTTTCCAGTGTACAATGATTTCTTTTGCTGTGTTGGGGTAAATTTTTGTCACATCCAGCGAGTCAATACATTCCGGTCCGCAGATACGTTCGTCCTTAACATTGCTGTCGCCATATATCTTTTTCAGCTCGTCAAAATTAGTGGCGGCGGTTATCGGGCCCCAGGTGCTGTCGGTTACCAATGTGGAATCAATCGCCGGTTTATCGGTACCAGCTTGTTCCCCGCCGCTTTTCTTATCATTTTTGCAGGCAACAAGTATGGCAAACAGAATGATGATGCTGAGAAGACGCTTCATTTATTTTTTGATTTATGGTTCACAAATAATAGCGGTGGCTTCTATTTCCACCAGGTACTCCGGAGCGATCAGTCCTTTTACTTCTATCATAGAGGTGCAGGGCTTCGTAGCAGCAAAGAACTCACCATGGGCCCGCCCATATTCTTCCCAGCGGCTGATGTCGGTTACAAACATCCTTGTTCGCACCACGTCAGACAGCTTGCCACCGGCCTGCTGCAATACTTTTTCAATTTTCTGAATGATAAAGCGGGCCTGTTCATACGCATCACCCGCACCCACCAGTTCATTGTTTTCATCTACGGCCACCGTGCCCGTGACTTCAATCGTATTGCCAACCCTCACCGCCCGGCTATAGCCTACGATATCTTCCCATTTGGCACCGGAGGAGTAATTTGTTCTATTCATATTAGCTAAGAGTTTAAAGGAGAAAAGGAGGCAAAGAGTTATGCGGCGCCTTCTCACTAATCGGGGTTACCAAATCTCAAAGGAAAATTCCGAATTAACTCTTTATCTCTTTCCCCATTCTTTAACCTCTTAGCAAAGAGTTATGCGGTGCCTTCTGATTAATCGGGGTTACCGGGCCTCAAAGGAAAATTCCAAATAAACTCTTTTTCTCTTTTCCCTCCTTCAATCTCTTAGCCAAGAGTTATGCGGTGCCTTCTGATTAATCGGGGTTACCGGGCCTCAAAGGAAAACTCCGGTTAAACTCTTTACCTCTTTTCACTCCTTCAATCTCTTAGCCCAATATTTTCCTCCCCCAACAACCCCTCCCCATTCATCCGCAGCAATATCTGCGCTACTGTGATCACATCTTTCTGACAGTAATTTACGATCCGCTCCAGGTTCTTTTCTTCCCAGTACACCATACCCACCATACTGCCATCAATGTCATCTTTCGGTGTGGGAATACCCAGCGAAAGCGCCAGCAGGTTCAGCGAAGTATAATTTTTAAAGTCGCCGAATTTCCAAAGCTCCATCGTATCGAGGTGATTTACCTCCCAGGGTTTTTTACCTGCCACATTCAGGATAGAAGGTATGGTAAGCCCGTTGATCAC
>JAEUVM010000192.1 GCA_016787125.1 Chitinophagaceae bacterium
TTTATCTACTTCCAAATTTTCTTGAGAGGTTCCAATTTTTTCCGCTACTAACACCTTCTTTTTCACTCCACATTCTATGCTGTTCATGTAAAAAAATTGCCCATCCATAATTAGTAGTATTTTTCAATTCACCTACACCCAGATGGCCGAGGATTCTTAGAACAAAACTACTGCTGTATGCGGCTTCCATGAATGTTGAAGTAGAAATACCAGGGCAGGTTAGTATATTAATGTATCCATAGTTATTCCAATCAGTATTAGAATAATCCACGCATTGAGCAATCCATTTTGTAAAGTCAGTTGTATCGCCCTTTTTATCAAACCTATCTAAGTCTTTAAATTCAAGTCCAAAAACAATATCCTGTTTTTTCCACAATGAGTTATCAATTGGTTTTATAATAAAATCTATTTCAAGAGTTTTACCTGAAAAATGTTTGCCTTTTACCTTTGGAATAAACTCAAAATACTTTGACAAGTCACTTTGAATGATTTTTTCAATATCCTTTTCACTCATGGATGAAAAAATTATATTTATGTTTTTACTCTTCTGCCTTCCCCGGTAACCCTAGTTTTTCAAAGATAATCTTTACCTGCAAGGCTGTATATAGCCTGCCTACTTTTTCACCTACTGCTTCGCTATGTTTTACTATCCAGTTTTTCATGGTGCGGTTGGTTACACCGTAAATACCGGCCAGCTCAGTCAGGCTGTAGGGTTTAATTTCAATTGTGTTGTCTGTGATACTCATTTCAATTTCGTTTAAGCTGTTAAGTAAATCCGGGTCAGTAGTATTAATCCTTTCTATCCATAATAGGCTATATAATCATCGTATTCAATTGCAAGCAACGTACACAATTGAAAAATATTCAACCTGGCTTTTTGCATCAGTTCGGTGATTAACTGTCGAATGCGTTGCGGGTTTTCCTTTGGTACATCTAACTGTGGCGGTTCTCGCCTGCGGATTTTCTGATCGTTGAATTGCTGCACCAGGTAACGTTTCTGGTTTGGAGTAAGCAAGCCTAGGTCATCAGCCCGATATAAAAGGGAGATCATGCTCACCTTCCATTTCCGCTTCAACTCGCCTAACAACGACAGCGTTATTCCTACTTTATAGTCCGGCATAATATCTTTTGATGGCATTAAAAATTCAGCAGCAAAAAGATTGGCTTCGTGGTTAATGTCACGGTCGTGTGCAACCGTACAAAATGTGTGCATGATCAAATGCCCCAGTTCAAAAGCCAGCGAAAACCGCTGCCGGTCACCCAACAAATTACGGTTCAGGAAAATGATGGGTTGGTTATCGTCTGTAAGCATCGAGCGGCTATCTACCCGGTCAGTTCCAAAGTCAAAGCTGCTTATCAGGATGCCTTTATCTTCCAGAAACCGACTCAGGTTTTCAATAGGGCCTGCAGGAACTTTCCAGGATTTGCGTACCAGGTTGGCAATCTGTTCCGGAGTACGCTTATCAGTAACCTCAAAAAAGGGTAATTCTATTTCTGTTTTTCCTAATCCGTTGATTATCAATTGTACGTGGTTTCTGATAATATTCATTTGTGCCTCTATCGGGGTCAGCAACTTTGCGGGAACCTGTTTTCTTTTACGATAACTCAGGTTTACCGGTAAAATTTCGCCCTTTTGCATGAAAAAATGTGGCGGGTAATGAGTGGCTTCGGCAAGAGCTATCAAGGTGTTTTCATCTACCGGGCCGTCCCCATGCTCCAGCCTTGATACACTGGCTTTATAGCTATTTAAACGCTCTGCCAGGTCGCTTTGTGACATTCCTCTGGCTTCTCTTGCCAGCAGTATCATTTGGGGGTTTATCGTCGCTTGTGTCATATTACCTTTCGTTTAATTGGACAACAAACATAAAAAGTGATTTTGTAATTTCCTAAAAAAAGTATCAATATGTGGATAATTATACTAAATTATGTAGTTTTATTTTAGAAAGTGTTTATGGAGTAATTGGGGAATATATGCGGAGGCTTTATAAATGATGAGGAGGAATTGCAGTGTGTGACTATCAGAACTTTATATGATTGATAAACGGTGCATTTGGGGTAACTTGCATAGCGGCCAAAACCAACAACTGCATGTCTCCTGTCGGTGCATTGTATCTTATCGTTGATTTTGCTGGATGTATTCAACCATTTTATAAGAATTAATTAAAACGTATCAGTAATAGGAATTGAAATTGCCTTTTATATAGATATAAGAACGGACTAAATGAAACAAAGTAAAATAACTCTTTCGCAACTGGAGGATTTCTTGTTGAAAGCCTGTGATATTCTCCGTGGTAAAATGGATGCTTCCGAATTTAAGGAGTTCATTTTTGGGATGCTTTTTCTTAAACGTCTGAGTGATGAGTTTGATGTTGCCACAGAAAAAATAAAGGAAAGATTCAAGCACTTGTCGGCTGACCAGTTAAAGGAAATTATGGATGAGCCAACAGCATTTAAGCAATATACCAATTTTTATGTGCCGCCGAAAGCCAGATGGAATGACAGTTGGATTGATGAGGAAGGGAAATTTCATCCGGCTATAAAAGATGTAAAGCAGAATGTAGGCTCGGTTCTCAATATTGCCCTTCATGCACTGGAGGATGCTAATCCTGAAATTTTAGAGAACGTATTAAAGGGTATTGACTTCAACGTAAAAAAAGGGAAAAACCCCATACCAGACCAACGTTGGATTGATTTGATAAACCATTTCAATGGCAGTTTAAATCCACTGAGGAATGAAAATTTTGAGTTTCCTGATTTGCTGGGTGCAGCTTACGAGTACCTGATAAAATATTTTGCTGATAGTGCTGGTAAAAAAGGTGGAGAGTTCTATACCCCCGGCCAGGTAGTGAATTTATTGGTTACACTTTTAAAACCGCAGCAAGGAATGGAAGTGTATGATCCTACGGTAGGCAGTGGTGGTATGCTTATTCAAAGCTGGCAATATGTAGAAGAACATGGACAAAATACTGATGACTTGGCCCTGTTTGGACAAGAAAGCAACCCTACCACATGGATAATATGCAGGATGAACATGATTTTGCATAATATTTCAAAGGTGAATATTGAAGATGGTGATACATTAGAAGACCCAAAGATATTGGAAGAAGGCAAAGCCACTTTCAAGAAGTTTGACATCGTAATTGCAAACCCACCGTTTAGCCAGAATTACAATAAGGCTGCAATGAAATTTCAAAACCGGTTTGCTTACGGATTTGCACCTGAAACAGGCAAGAAAGCTGATCTTATGTTTGTGCAACACATGGTTGCCAGTTTGAAACCAAAAGGACGAATGGCTAGTATAATGCCGCATGGCGTTTTATTCAGAAGCAGTACTGAAAAAATAATTCGTAAAGGGTTGGTTGACGCAAATTTAATTGAAGCAATTATTAGCCTGCCGCCTGCTTTGTTTTATGGCACAGGTATACCAGCTTGTATTCTGATCATCAACAAAAACAAAGATGAAAAGCTAAGAGATAAAATACTTTTCATTAATGCAGATGCAGAATATGGTGAAAGTAAAGTGCAGAACTACTTGCGACCAGAAGATATTGAAAAGATTGACTACGTTTTCACTAACAAGCTGCAAATACCTAAGTATAGTCGTTTGTTTGATAAAAAAACGATTGCTGAAGAAAATGACTACAACCTGAACATACGCAGGTATGTGGACAACACTCCAGACCCAGAACCTGAAGATGTGAAAGCCCACCTAACCGGTGGTATCCCTGTTTCTGAAATTGAATTGCAGCATGGGCAGTTCGCTAAATTCAATTTTACAGACGAAGCTATTTTTAAAAATAAGAATAAGAATTACCGACTCTTTGTTAATGGTATTTCAGACAAAGCTGATATAAAAGTAAAAATTGAAGCAGACGAAAGAATACAGAAGACTTTTGCCAAAATGCAACGGGCGTTAAATACCTGGTGGCTGGCAGCAAAAGATGAGTTCGCCAAAATTGCCGTTGTTTCAAATAAGAAGACAAAAACTGTTAACCCCATTCCCCAGGTGAGGCAGCAATTACTTGACACTTTGAAAGCAGCTTTGAAAAATAAAAATGTGCTGGATGAATTTCAGGTGGCTGGTGTATTTGTAAACTGGTGGACAAATATAAAATATGATTTAAAAACCATTGCTACACTTGGTTGGGTGCCCAGCTTAGTGCCACAAGAGTATTATATTGAAACCTATTTTAAATCCGAACAGAAAGCTATTCATAAAACGGAAGCCCTGATTAGTGAGCAGGAAACGGCTCTGCAGGAGGCCATTGAAGCTGTAGATTATGAAGCGGAAGAGGGCGAGGAAATAACCGCGAAACAAATAAAAGCCTATCTCAAAGAGAGCATTAATGATTTGCAGCCATCAGATAACAACAAACCTGAACTAGCTACTGCGGTTGAAGAAATAGCGGCGTTGGTCGAACAATTAAGCACAATTACCTCTTTAGAAAAGGAAATTAAAGAAGCAAAAGATCAGCTGAAAGAGCAGCAACTTGATTTAAAAAAGAAAGTTGAATTTAAAATGTATGGGGTAGACGAGGAAAAAGAAGAGTTGAATAAGCTGCTTACGTTCAATTTGCAAAAATTAGAAACTCTTAAAGAAAAAAGCAAGAAAGTGACAGATAAGAAAGAACAGAAAAAATTAGAAAAAGATATTGTTTCATTGGAAGGAGATAATAAACGAATTGCTGACAATAAAAACGGCTTAGATACCTTTTTAAAAAGTATAGGTGGTATCACTACCACTGAAGAGTGTAAAACCCTGGTATTGCAAAAACATAATGACCTTGTGCAAAATGAATTACTGAAATACCTGAATGCAGAAAAAAGGAAGCTGATTTCCGGAATTGAAAAACTATGGGAAAAGTATGCTACTCCTTCCCACTTATTAGAGATAAAGAGGCAGGAGTCTCTTAAAAAATTAAATAAATTATTGACGCAATTGAATTATTTAAGTTAATGAAAAAGTGGATTGAAGAAAATATCGGCAGTTTAATTGTTGAGGAAAATAAATCTCCAATTCAGGTGCAACAGGCTTCTGGTTTTGGCATATATCCTTTTTTTACTAGTGGTGATTCTGTTTTACAACATACCGATTCATTAATTGATGGTGAAAACATTTTTCTTGCAACGGGTGGAAAGGCTAATGTAAAGTTTTATAAAGGGAAGGCTTCATATTCAACAGACACTTATGTAATAAATAGTCGCAAAGCTGATACAAAATTCCTTTATTACTTACTACTTAATAGAATTGATTTTATAAATTCCAACTTATTTACAGGGAGCGGACTTAAACATTTACAAAAAAATGAACTAAGAAAACTAAGGGTTCTAATTCCAGAAGACAAAATTGAGCAATCCAAGATAAGCTCGGTAATTTCAGAAGCGGATGATGTAATTGCGAACACTGAAAGTCTTATTCTAAAATATCAGCGAGTAAAAACTGGATTAATACAGGAACTTTTGACAAAGGGTATTGATAGTAAAGGAAATATTAGAAAAAATACAACCCATAAGTTTGTCGTAAAAAATGAAATAGAAATTCCAGAGGGGTGGGATGTAAAACCTCTCGGCTCTATATCACAAATAACTTCAGGCATTACACTAGGAAAAAAACATACAGGTAGCGATACAATTGAGCTACCTTATTTGAGAGTTGCAAATGTCCAAGATGGATATTTGGACCTAAATGACATGTCAACGATAAGAATACCTAGTAGCTTAGTTGGCAAATACAAGTTAGAAATTGGTGATGTTTTAATGAATGAAGGCGGTGATTTCGATAAACTTGGACGTGGAACATTATGGCGTGGACAGCTACCAATTTGCCTTCACCAAAACCATGTTTTTAAAGTTAGGACTAATCGGCTAAAGTTACACCCCGAATATTTAGAAATTATTTCACAGTCACCCTATGGGAGAAAGTTTTTTATTCTTTCCTCAAAACAGTCAACAAATTTAGCTTCGATTAATTCAAGCCAATTAAAAGCTTTCCCAATTCCTTTACCAGAGCCTGATGAGCAGTTAAGAATTTTATCGATCCATAAATCTATTCATGATAAGTTATCTTCTTTGAGTGAAAGTTTAAGAAAACTTCAGTTTCTGAAAACAGGATTGATGCAAGATTTGCTTAGTGGCAAAGTAAGAGTAACAACATGAATGAAACGGTAAGAACATATTTGATTGAAGCCGCAAGACAAAAAGGAAAATTCGTTTTTTACAGCGATGTCGTAAAGGATTGTGGATTGGATATTGATACAAATACTGAATATGGCAGAAAGAAATTGAGCATTATTTTAGGTGAAGTATCTGAATATGAAAATTCCCAGGTGCCGCCAAGACCGCTACTTAGTTCATTGGCCATATACAAAGACCAAAACAGAAATGATCACGGAGATGGGTTTTATAAGGTTGCTGACAAATTGGGAAAAGGGAATGCCAAAAAACTCAAAGACGAGCTGTATGGCTTTAGTGAAGCAGAAGAATGCAGAAAGTTTTGGCAGCAGGATGGTAACTACAACAAATTTGCAGTATTAGGAAATGATTTGGTTGTTGCTGATAAAGTTGATTTTTTTACACAGGACGAAATAGACTTTTTCAAATTGTGGCAATACAAAGTGTATGACCCGGATGACAATGAGCATGTAGCTGCAAAGAATTACTTAATGGAAACGGTTTGGGATAAAACCATTTACCTGGGTAAAAGAATAGTTGAGCAGTTAGACGGATTTCAATTAGATGGCAGAAAATACTGGAGCCAGCGGGGTTGGAAAGAACAGGAAGACGGAACACATACACAGGCTGCCATCTTTAAACCTTATACCTGGATAAAGGTTTACAGAGATACCGACAGAGGGAAAGATATTTATTTCACTTTTGGATTAGATGCTTATCCGGATGCGGAAGCATTTGTTTATAAAATAGATTGCCAGAAAACAAGAGATACAAAACTAAGCCAGGCTCAGATTGAGCTTTGCCAATTTTTGATACCAACTTCATCAAAATGGATGGAAATAGCTTTTGAGGAACTCATTCATGAGGATTGGGAATCACTTACGGCAATTTGTGTTAAATTCATTAATGACCATCTTACTCACTACGACACAATCATTGATGCGGTTTGGGGAGGAGCAATTCCCCCGGTGCTTTTTAAAAATAAGCTGATAAAAAAGGATAAACCAAAAGATGGCTATGAGGCAATGCCTGAAACTAAAAAGGATTTTAAAGGTGCAGATGTGGATTTTGAGGGCAAGGCAAAAGAAAAAAAAGATTTAGGCGATAAAGGAGAAGCATTGGTAAAGCAAAGAGAAATTGAATTTCTGCAATCAAAGAATTTACATGATCAGGCTGGATTGGTTGAAATAGTTCAGGATGGAAAGGGATATGATATTTTATCATTTGATGAATATGGAAACGAGAAATACATTGAAGTTAAAACAACAACCGGTAATGAATATGTACCGTTCTATTTAAGTGAAAACGAAGTTGATTTTATGCGGTTGCATCTAAACCGATATTGCATTTACAGGGTTTATAATTATGACGAATCGAATAATTTTGGTGAATTTTTTGAACTGGTTAGCGATATTGAAAGCCAGTTATTGATGAAGCCAATTCAGTATAAAGTTTTAATAAAGAAAGAAGCCTGATATGCCAAACGAAGACAAAATAAATTTCCTGCGACTTGATGAAAAGAATCATGTTGAGGAGCCATTGCTAAAGCAACTGGAAAATATTCCTGGCTTGCGCTGGAATGTTTTGCGTTTGGAAATGGGGAACCTTCAAACCCCACAGGAAACTCAAAGAGAAGATTTTTCGCAGGTGCTGATGTTGAAGGAAGTAAAGGATGCACTTAAACGTATAAACCCCTGGTTAAGCGATGACCAAATATTAGAAGCTGTTAACGACATTACATCTTTTGAAAGCGACAACCTTTTCAAGAACAACCAATATATCTTAGAGAAATTAATTCATGGAACTAAGGTCCGTAAACAATCCGAAGGTAATGCGCCAAATCAGGATGTCTTTTATATTGATTATGATAATCCTGGTAATAATCTTTTCACTGCTGTTTCTCAAATGAAATTCAGGATTATCGGAACTGACAAGCATATTTATCCAGACATAGTATGTTTTGTCAATGGTATTCCAGTTTGTGTTATTGAATGTAAAAGTCCAAGAGCCAAAGAGCCTATCCCGGACGCTATTGATCAGTTAATGCGCTATTGTGAGCAACGTAACTATCAGAAAGAAGGCAGCAAACAACTTTTTTATTACAATCAGTTCATAGTTGCCACTTGCAGAAACAAGGCTAAATTTGGCACAATTACCACCACAATTGAGAAACTCTTTTACAGGTGGACAGACCCATTCCCAGAAACCAATGAAAAGCTTTCAGAATACTGTAAAGAGCAGAAAACATATTTCACAGATGGGGATGGAAACGATGATGAGGAAATTGCCCAGGAAATAAGAACTTCTCCGAACGATCAGCAACGATTGGCTCATGGTATGCTGAAACCCGAAAATCTATTGAGCATCATTCGCACTTTCTCCATTTGGACAACGGATAGTAAGGGTAAGATGATTCGTGTGGTTGGAAGATATCAGCAATTGCGGGCAGTAAAGAAAACTGTAGACCGTTTACTTACAGGTATAAACCGGGATGAAAGAGGCGGCATTATCTGGCATACACAGGGGAGCGGCAAATCCCTCACAATGGTTTTCCTTATCAGGGAAATGTATTTGCATCCACACTTGCAAGGATATAAGGTTGTTCTGCTAACTGACCGAACACAACTTGATGACCAGATAAAGGAAACAGCACAATCTGTTGGTTATACTATCAAAGACCCTAAAAATATTGACTCGCTGAAAAAGGAATTGCGTACCAATTCCTCTGAAATTGTTTCAGCGATGATTCATAAATTTCAGGAAAGAGAATATGCCGCCAGTTTCCCGGAATTAAATGCCAGCGATAAAATTTTAATTCTCACTGATGAGGCACACAGAAGTCAATACACAAAATTGGGCGCTAATCTTGACAGGGCTTTGCCGAATGCCACCAGGATCGCATTTACCGGAACACCAATAGAGAGGACTGAAAACACTTTTGGTGATTATATTGATAAATATACCATGAGGCAGGCGATAAAGGACGGTGTAACACTTGAAATAGTATATGAAGGAAAGACCCATGATGCTGGTGTAGATGACCAGGCAAATGCAGATAAAAAATTTCAGGATGTTTTTAAAGATTATAATGTTGCCGAACAGATAGAGATTTTAGCTTACGGAACACGAAGGGCTTACCTGGAATCGCAAGAAACAATAAATGATAAGGCGAAAGACATGCTCAAACATTACGTAGAGCAGGTTGTTCCAAATGGGTATAAAGCGCAGGTTGTTTGTGTCAGTAAAGAGGCCGCACATCGTTACCGTCTGGCTTTTGATACGGCTATTTCTGAAATGATTGAGGAATTAAAATCAACCGAAGGTCGTGATGCTTCGTTATCCAGTCTTGAAAATCTTAAAACTGCTGTAATTATTTCGGATGTTAGTCATAATGATGCCCCTCACCTAAAAGAATACTCGGATAGTAAGCAAAGAAAATTGGCCATTGCTGGGTTTAAGTTGCCATTTGGGAAACAAGAAAACCTGAACGATGAAGAAGAACAAATAGCTAATGGCAATATCGGTATTCTTATTGTTGTTGATATGCTGCTAACAGGTTTTGATGCGCCTATTGAGCAGGTAATGTATTTGGATAAAGTTATTGTCAATCATAACCTATTGCAAGCAATTGCCCGTGTTAACCGGGTTTATGACGACAATAAGCATGTAGGATTCGTGGTAGATTATGTAGGTATGGGCAACCACATGAAAAGAGCATTGGATGCTTATTGGGAAAAAGAACAGGAAGAAATTACAGGTTGCCTAAAAGATGACACAGAACTATTTGCAGAATTGAAGGCTGCACACGAAGAACTATTGAAGATTTTTTCTTCTCATGGCTTAGATGGCTATTCGGACCCGGATGACATTTTTAATCTCTTTTATGATGGAGATATAAGGCAGGACTTCACCGAAGTATTTGCCAAATTCTCTAAAGCCCTTGACAATGTATTTCCAAGAAAGGAAGCACTTCAATATTTGCCGGACTTAAATCGCTTTTCCGAAGTAAATACACTGGCTTCACAACATTTTCTTGATCGCCGTATGAGTATGAAGGGCGTATCAGAAAAATTACGCAGGGTTACCGATGAATATTTAAAATCAAAGGGAATAGAGACTAAAATTGAACCTATTTCTATACTTGATGATAAGTTTTTTGAGAACGTAAAAGCAATAAAGCGAAAGGAAACAAAGGCAGCAAAAGTTGAACATGCCATACGAGATATAATCAATATTCAGATGGATGAAGACCCTGAATTGTATGCTTCGTTTGCAGAAGAATTAAGGAATATTCTCTTTGCCTTCAAAGAAAATTGGGATGAAATCTACCGGTTGCTAGAAAGTTTGCGAAGCAAGATTAAATCGGCACAGCAGGAAGACACTAAGGGGCTTAACAGAAAGAGGCAAATGCCCATTTACAGAAAGCTGCACAATTTTATTTATGCAAAAAAAGATGACCTCACAGATGATGAAATTAACAATCTTGTAATCTGGACTAAGGAAATCTATGGTATGATTAAAGTGGAATTGTCAATGGTTGGTTTTTGGAACAATACCCCATCGGTAAATAGACTTAAAGGTGAAATTTCTAATTTCATTACTGAACAATGCAGTAGCATTCCGGCAGCATTTCAAAACAGGATAATAATTGCAAATGAAATCCTTGCCTGGGCAAAAGATGATCGGATTACGGCGGCGATAATTTATGCAGAAGACTAATGGAAATCAAATATTCAATAAAATACTCTGCCCGGAAAACACTCAGCATTATTGTTGAGAGGGATCGTAGTGTAGTTGTAAGAGCGCCTTTAAATACCAGTAAGGACTTTATTGCTAAAGAAGTCAATAAAAAAAGGCGGCTGATTCAGGAGAAAATATCTCACAATCAAAAATATCCGTTCACAAAGCCTGCAAAACAATTTGTATCAGGAGAAACTCTTTTGTATTTGGGTAAGCATTACAAATTGTATGTTACTAATAATCCTGATGATGGTGTTTCATTTGATAACAAGTTTTTCATCGGTAAGACTAATCAAAAGAAAGGGAACAAACTTTTCCGTGATTGGTATATTAAATCAGCAACGGAAATTCTTGTGCCTAAAGCGAAAGCAATTGCAAAGCAGTTGGGTGTTGCCTATAATAATATCAATATCCTTGATCTAAAATACAGATGGGGTTCATGTACGCCAAAGGATAATATTCATTTCAATTGGCGGCTAATTAAAGCCCCTATGACGGTCATTGAATACATAATTGTCCACGAACTTACACACTTACTTGAAGCCAATCATACTCCTGAATTTTGGAACCGTGTGGCGGTAATGCAGCCTAATTTTGAAAAGGCAAAGGATTGGCTTAAAGAGTATGGTGTGTATCTCGAAATTGACTTCTAAGAGTTTTAATAAAACTTCATTTATCTGTGTTACCGCAGCCAACCCTTACCGAATGTGACCAAACGTATTGAGTTTCTGTTTGAGTTATATCATAAGTACACGGCAGGGTTGTTTGGTAAGGCGAAAAGTAAAAAATAGCCTCCATTAGCATCCTCAAAATTTAAATCGCCATAGGCTCTTTACAACGTATGACGAAAAAATCTGGGGGGCATGGTCGCAAAACAGGTGGTTTAAGCCCCGGAAGGAATTCGGGGGTCATAATTATACCTTTTTTACGATATATTTGTGTCTGTTGAGAAAACTCACTACCATATCGTTGCTCCTGGTTTTCCTTTGCGCAAACACAGAGTTCGGTCAATTATTGAAATTGCCGGTTCTGATTCATCATTATATGGAACACCATGATGATGATGCAGGAATTTCCTTCATGGATTTTTTACATAAACATTATGACGAAGAAAATTCTCATCCTTCGCCTAACAAGGAGCATGAAAGACTGCCTTTTAAAGGGCATGATTTGGGGTTTTCACAAACGACAATAGCTTTCCCATCACTGGTAGTTGTAGAACCACAAACGGATATACCAGTATTATCCTGTCTTAATAGTGGTTTTACAGATGTCTATTATTCTTCTTCCATTCTATCCCGAATATGGCAGCCACCTAAATGCTGCTGATCATTTGATTTTCCTATTTGCATAAAGCTGTTGTGCCTTATGCCTGCTGTGTTTGCCGTACCGGTAAGTCACCACATTTTTTTGATTCTTAACAAGACAGAACTATGCTTAATAAAATCATTGAGTTTTCTATTAAGAATAAACTCATTATCATGCTGTTTATCATTGGCCTTATTGGCTATGGCAGTTATGAAATAACAAAGCTTCCCATTGATGCTGTACCGGACATTACCGATAACCAGGTACAGGTAATTACCGCTGCACCTGCTTTGGCGGCCCCGGAAGTAGAACGGCTGATTACGTTTCCCATTGAACAGGTAAATAACAACATACCCGGATTAAAGGAGATAAGAAGTTTTTCCCGGTTTGGTTTATCTGTAGTTACCATTGTATTTGATGATGCTACTGATGTGTATTGGGCAAGACAGCAGGTATCAGAAAGATTGCAAAGGGCACAGGAACAAATTCCTAAAGGATTTGGAACACCTGAACTGGCACCGGTTACCACCGGGCTGGGAGAAATTTATCAATATACGGTACGACCCAAAAAGGGATACGAAAGCAAATACAATGCAATGGACCTCCGAACTATCCAGGATTGGATTGTTCGCCGCCAGTTACTGGGTGTTAACGGTGTAGCCGAGGTAAGTAGTTTCGGGGGTGAGCTGAAACAGTATGAAATTGCTGTTGATCCCGCAAAACTGAAAGCAAATAATATTACAATAAGTGATGTATTTACATCTTTGGAAAATAACAATCAGAATACGGGAGGAGCTTATATTGAAAAAGGCCCCACGGTTTTGTTTATTCGCAGTGAGGGGCTGGTAGGCAGTTTTGATGATATTCAAAACATAGTGGTTAAAAATCTTTCCGATGGAACACCACTTTTGATCAGAAATATAGCTGAAGTAAGACTGGGCAGTGCAACCAGGTACGGGGCCATGACATATAACGGGATGGAGCAGGTTTCGGGTGCAGTGGTCATGATGCTGAAAGGAGCCAACAGTAATGAGGTAATTAAAAATATTAAAGAACGGATTATACAAATACAGAAAACCCTTCCCGAGGGAGTAATAATTGATCCATTTCTTGATCGTACCAAGATGGTGAACAATTCCATCAGCACTGTTACAAAAAATTTAATGGAGGGTGCATTGATCGTAATTTTTGTATTGGTGCTTTTTTTAGGAAATTTCCGTGCCGGTTTAATAGTAGCCTCCGTAATTCCTCTGGCAATGTTGTTTGCCATTATACTGATGAATTTATTTGGCGTAAGCGGCAATTTGATGAGTCTGGGGGCATTGGATTTTGGGTTAATTGTGGATGGGGCTGTAATTATTGTAGAAGCTGTAATGCACCGGCTTACCCACAGTAAACACTTTGACAAAGTAAACAAGCTGTCACAACAGGATATGGATGGAGAGGTAAATCAATCTGCCAGTCGTATGATGAACAGCGCTGTATTTGGACAAATTATTATCCTGATTGTTTATCTCCCCATTTTTACATTGCAGGGTATTGAAGGGAAAATGTTTAAGCCAATGGCACAAACTGTTGCCTTTGCATTGCTGGGGGCATTCATTCTCTCACTCACTTATATCCCCATGATGAGTGCTTTGTTCCTCAGTAAAAAAATAAATCACAAAAAAACTTTCTCTGACAGAATGATGGGACAACTGGAACGTATTTATCAAAATACCCTCGAAAAGGTGTTGCAAATACCCAAAGTAATCATTGGTGCTGTTCTGGCATTATTTGCAGTGGCTGTTTTTATTCTGCTGCAATTGGGAGGAGAATTTATTCCTGCATTACCAGAAGGTGATTATGCTGTGGAAACAAGGGTGCTGCCGGGGAGTAACCTGAATACTTCTATTGAAGCCGTTTCAAAAGGCTCCAGGATCATCCTTGAAAAATTCCCTGAAGTGGAAAAAATTGTTGGTAAAACAGGAAGCAGTGAAGTGCCTACAGACCCGATGCCCATTGACGCAACGGACATGATGATTATTTTAAAAGACAGGAGTAAATGGACATCTGCGAAAACGTATGAAGAGCTGGAAGCAAAAATGAGTAAAGAACTGGAAGCTGTTCCAGGGGTAACTTTTGGATTTCAATATCCAGTTGCGATGCGGTTCAATGAACTGATATCCGGTGCAAGGCAAGATGTAGTATGCAAAATATACGGCGAAGATTTAGATACATTGGCCTTGTATGCAAAAAAATTAGGCGACATCTGTAATACTGTAAAAGGCAGTAGTGGCCTGTATGTAGAAGCTGTAACAGGTATGCCGCAGATTGTTATCCATTACAACCGGCCTGCTATTGCCCAGTATGGTTTAAATATAAGTGATATAAACAGGATAGTGAACACAGCGTTTGCCGGACAAAGCAGCGGTCTGGTATATGAAGGTGAAAAAAGATTTGATTTGGTAGTGAGATTAAGCGGTGAAAAAAGAAAGAACTTAACAGATGTTCAAAATCTTTTAATACCAACCGCTAAAGGAACACAAATACCCTTGTACCAGGTTGCCAGTGTAGATATTATTGAAGGCCCCAACCAGATACAGAGGGAAAATGCCCAGCGAAGAATTATTGTTGGGTTTAACGTAAGAGGCAGGGACATACAAAGCATGGTAAAGGAATTACAGCAAAAAGCCGAACAACAAATGAAATTACCACCAGGCTATTACATTACTTATGGCGGTGCTTTTGAAAACCTGGTAGCCGCAAAAAAGAGGCTGAGTATTGCAGTTCCTGTTTCTTTACTGCTTATTTTTCTGATGCTCTATTTCGCATTTACATCAGTAAAACACGGACTGCTGATTTATTCAGCCATTCCCCTATCTGCCATAGGTGGTATCCTGGCCTTGGCCACTCGAGGCATCCCGTTCAGCATTTCCGCCGGAGTGGGTTTTATTGCATTATTTGGCGTAGCTGTATTGAATGGGATTGTGCTGGTTGCGGAATTTAACCGTTTAAAAAGTGAAGGAACAACCGATTTAAAAAGGGTTGTAACGCAGGGGACAAAAATTCGTTTGCGGCCTGTATTAATGACGGCTTTTGTTGCCTCGCTGGGATTTTTACCGATGGCACTTAGTTCCGGCGAGGGTGCTGAAGTACAAAGACCATTGGCAACCGTTGTTATTGGAGGCTTATTAATAGCCACTTTCTTAACCTTATTTGTGTTACCAATTTTATACATCATGTTTGAAAAAGGAATTTCCGGAAAGAAAACAAAGCCTGCCGCAACAGCAATAATATTATTGTTTGTTTTTTTTCCGCATAATAGCAATGCCCAAACCTCCATTACATTAAAAGCAGCAACTGATACAGCGATAAAAAATAACCTGCTGGTGAAAAATGAAAGGCTTAGAGCAGCATACCAGCAAAAATTAATCAAGACTGCCAAAATTATACCGCCTGCCAATGTGTATGGCGAATTTGGCCAAATGAACAGTTACTATCTGGACACCAAAATTGGAATTTCTCAAACGATTAGTTTTCCAAAAGTATATGCCAGCCAAAAATCATTGCTGACTGAAGAATGGAAGAGCGGTGTATTGAATATCGGGGCAAAAGAGGCCGTCTTAAAAAAACAGATTGCACAGGCTTACTATTCTATTTTGTATTTACAGGAAAAGAAACAACTGTTATTGCAGAACGACAGCCTGTTTAGTGAATTTTTAGGAAAGGCAACACTGCGTTTCAACAAAGGAGAGAGCAATGTTTTGGAAAAAGCAACGGCAGAAAACCAACGGGGGCAGATTAGTTTGCAGCTTTCTCAATTGCAACAAGATATGGAGCTATTGCAGATTCAGTTTCAGTTACTGCTAAATACTTCTGCTTATTATGTTCCTGATCAAAAGGAATTTTATAGGATAGTTCCATTAACCGGTGACAGTTCTAAATTAGAAGCTCATCCTTTGTTGCAATATATAAAACAGCAACAGCAGATAGCAATTGCTTTAACAGGGGTGGAAAAAGCAAAGCTATCTCCTGATCTTAATTTTGGGTATAATATTATGGGGATGAAGGGAACGGGAGCGAATAATAAAAGCTATAACAGTGTACCGCAGTTTCAGTCCGTGCAAATAGGTTTGGGTATTCCCATTTTTAATGGTGGTCAAAAAGCAAAAATAAGCGCTGCAAAAGCAAATGAAGAAGTAGCAGTCAAAGAATATGAAGTGAATGTAAAGAACATGGAGGCTGGTTACAGGTCTGCTGTTTCTCAATATGAAAAACACTCAAATACAGTAAAATATTATGAGACAACAGCCTTAAAAAATGCTGATCTTATTACTATTACGGCCAACAAGCAATTTTTAAACGGAGAGATCAATTATTTAGAGTGGGTTTTGCTGATCAATCAGGCTGTTGCAATCAGAAGTGATTATATAGAGGCTGTAAAAAACAGGAATGAAAGTATTGCTGAAATAAATTTCTATACCGCCCAATAATTAGTCTCATGTCAGAAATCAGGAAACGAACCACATTACAAATACTCACTGAACCTTTTCAGGCTTTAAAGAATAAAGTCTTTGCAAAATTATACTTGGCACAGACAATAAGTTTAATTGGCGATGCTTTTACCTGGGTGGGGCTTGCATTACTGGCTTACCAGTTGGATAAAAACCGGTCACCTTCAATACTTGCAACGGCACTTACTTTGCGGGTCACGGCGTTTATAATTTTTTCCCCTTTTGCAGGAGTCCTGGCAGACAAGGTTGACCGTAAGAAAATTTTATATGTTACACATTTTATAAGAATGGCAATTGTTTGCTGCCTCCCATTTATTTCGGCTGAATGGCATATTTATGTGCTGGTATTTCTGTTAAATGTGTTCAATGCTTTTTTTACTCCTACTTACCGTGCCGTTATTCCCCAGATAATTGAAGGGAAATATTATCGGGAAGCAGTGGGTTTGTCAACAGCTACATATCAATTGCTAGGCATACTAGGCCCGGCATTGGCGGGTATCATGGCAATATGGCTGGGAGCAAGGGAAATATTTTTTGTCGATGCTGTTTCATTTATTGTTGCTGCATTTTTAATACTGGCCATACCACGGCAGGAGCTTCAAAAAGGGGTTACAGCAGAAGCTCAACAGTCGCATAATACCTGGGCTGATGTCATAAAAGGTATCCGGCTGTTATTTGGCAATAAAATATTACGGTTCGCATTAAGTATTGAATTTGTTTCAGCTATTGCAGGCGCAATGATTTTGGTAAATACCATCAGTCATATAAAAAATGGATTGCACCTGGACAACAAATACTATGGCTGGGTAATGGCAGCTTTTGGAATTGGTGCAGCCATTGCAGCTTTTGTATCGGGTAGTTTAGATAAATCGAAAACAAGGGCCGTTTCTCTTATAAGCGGCTCATTGGTATTGGGCATTACCATTTGCTTTGCCAATTTTGCTCCCCTTAGTTTATTACTGCTCCTCTGGCTTTTAGCAGGTTTAGGGCAAAGCCTGGCTGAAATGCCATCAGAAACACTGATAGCTGAAAACATTGATTCTGCCGATCAAGGAAAAGTTTATGGTTCCCACTTTGCGTTTTCGCACCTGTGGTGGGCAATCACGTATCCCATTGCTGGCTTTGTGGGCACAAGATTTCCCCAGAAAGATTTTTTATACGGCGGTTTGTTAACACTGATAGTAGCCATTGTGGCTATACTTATTTTTAAAACTTCACTTAAACTTATTAAAATTTAAAATCTACAGATACAATGAAACAAATAATCTCCCTTTTAGGAGCAATTTTACTCCTGGTTTCCTGTGGCGGCAGTAAAAAAGAAGAACCAACAGCTATTGTTACAAACGATGAAAATATTGTTACTCTAACTGATGCCCAAATGAAGAACGCAGGCATACAAACAGGTAAACTGGAGCATCAATCTATTTCATCGGTTATGAAAGTTAACGGCAAAATAGATGTGCCACCGCAAAATATGGTTTCGATCAGCGTACCTTTAGGAGGCTATCTAAAGTCCACTAAGTTATTGCCTGGAATGCATGTCAGCAAAGGTGAAGTATTAGCAGTAATGGAAGACCAGCAGTATATTCAGTTACAGCAGGACTATCTCACCGCAAAGGCACAGTTCAGTTACAATGAGAGTGAGTATAACAGGCAAAAAGAACTGAACCAGAGTAAAGCCACAAGCGATAAGGTTTTTGAGCAAACCAAAGCCACTTACCAGACCCAGAATATCCTCATAAAATCACTGGAAGAGAAACTGAAATTAATTGGTATAAACCCCGCCAAAATAGGGGTAAACAATATTTCACGGAGCATAAATATTTACTCCCCAATAAATGGCTTTGTATCGGCTGTAAATGTAAACATAGGCAAGTATGTAAATCCTGCTGATGTATTATTTGAGCTTGTAAATCCAACTGATATTCATTTAGCTTTGACGGTTTTTGAAAAGGATTTAGGCAATTTGTTTATAGGGCAAAAACTATATGCTTACACAAACAATCAACCCGATAAAAAATATCCATGTGAAATCATTCTGATAAGTAAAAATATTTCTGACGAAAGAAGTGCAGAGGTGCATTGCCATTTTGAGCAGTATGAAAAAACACTATTACCCGGAATGTATATGAATGCCGAAATTGATGTGAAAAGCAATAACTCAAATGTTTTGCCAGATGATGCAATTGTTCGTTTTGAAAATAAACAATACGCTTTTGTTGTAAAAGGCAAAAACCAATTTGAAATGATAGAGGTTAAAACCGGCAACTCCGAAAATGGCTTTACGGAAATTTCAATAGATGAAAAATCAGCTTCTGAAATCTTTGTTCTAAAAGGGGCTTATAACTTATTAATGAAAATGAAGAATACTGCAGATGAATAAGGATTATAATGAAATTATTTTAGCAATATGAAATGGATAACAAGAGAACGGCCTAAAATAGACAGGATAGCCTGCCCCTGGCTTATTAAAAACTTTATTGATAAAGAAGCGGAATTTATTTTTGTTCCGTACAAGGATATATTACAGAAAGCTAAAAAATTAAATGCCACTCCCTTTGATATACCGGATGTGGAGTTTACCCATTATGGACAGGAATGTACATTTGATTACTTCGTAAAAAAATACAAAATAGATGATCCTGCCATTTTAATCATCGCCAATATTGTAAGGGGGGCTGATACTGACAGGCATGATTTTGCTGGAGAAGCCGCAGGTTTGTGGGCAATTTCAGCAGGGCTTGCACATAATATAACAAATGACAAACAATTGCTTGAAAAAGGGATGATATTATATGATGCCCTGTATAGCTGGGCAAAATATTTATTCAAACAAAAGCATTTACAAAACAGCCCCTTTGAAAACTTGTTGCATGAGGTTTACACAAAAATATTGGTGGATGCTCCTAAAGAGAAAAAGAAAACTCCTAAGTGGGCAAAGGAACTAAAAAACATCTTGCAAGACCATGTTGACACTAACCTTACATTCAGTTTAAAGGAATTTTCAAATGAATTAGGTATTAATCCTTCTTATCTGTCAAGAAAATTTTCTGAGCACTTTGATAATCTCAACTTTGGTGAATATATCAG
Organism: Chitinophagaceae bacterium; assembly: GCA_016787125.1. Taxonomy (GTDB): domain Bacteria; phylum Bacteroidota; class Bacteroidia; order Chitinophagales; family Chitinophagaceae; genus JJ008. Next base: position 19,806 of record JAEUVM010000192.1, read on the forward strand.
GAAGGTTCGCATAGAAAAGGCAATTACACTAATCCAGTCAACCAATTATTCGCTTACCGAAATTGCCTATCTTACAGGATTTTCAGACCAAAGCCATTTTACCAGAATATTTAAACAACATACCGGAAAAAACCCCTCAGTATTCAGAAAAAATGCTGCAAAAAGTAAACTCCGTACAAAAGGTCATTAAAATACAATCTGGTCTCATTTTGACAACTTAATTTTGCTTGCAAAACTAATCAGAACTTGAAATACAAACAATTTGCAATTAGTGCCTTATTAATGGCTCAGTTCATTGCTGGCAAAGCAGTTGCACAATTACCAGCTGATACTGTACTCCATTTGAATGATGCGCTGCGGCTTGCAGAAGAACGGTATCATTTACTTAAATCTAAAAAGTTGGAAGCAGATGCTGCAACTAAATTTGTTGATGTAGTAAAGTATAGCAAACTGCCTTCAGTAGATGCCAGCTACCAGGCAGGTATAGCAACGGCCAATAATTTAACTGGAATGTTTTATCCAAATAGCATTTTACCTATAAGCGGGCCGCCATCGTCATCAAACCAATACAGCCCTGCAACTGGAAGTGCTGCAAGTGTATTATTAAACTGGCAGGCTGGTACTTTTGGCCAACGGGATGCACAAATTAATGTTTCAATAGCAGAAGCCAATTCAAAAAAGGCAGAATGGCAACAGTCAATATTCCTGCATAAAATAAATGTTATCAGCAGTTATCTTGATGTTATTCTGGCTTATGAAAAAATCAGTATTCATCAACAAAATATAGAAAGGGTTAATACTAATTTAAAACAAAGCCGGGTGCTGACAAATAGCGGTATTAAACCTGGTGTAGATACCGCTTTGTTTTTATCAGAATTATCAAAAGCAAGAATTGAATTGTTAAATGCACAACGGCAGTTACAGGTAGCACAATTAATTTTAGCTCAACTAACCGGCATAGATGCTTCACCCGTACCTGCTGATACCTCTTTCCTCAATAAATTACCGGATGGAATTTTTTCAAATGATACAGCCTTTGCCAGTAATCCAATTGTGCAAAATGCACAAAGCCAGTTTTCTCTAAACAAGTCAAAAGAATTACTGCTTAAAAAATCTTACCTGCCAAAGCTAAATGTTTGGGGTACAGGTTTTGCCCGTGGTTCGGGTTTTCAGCCAAATGGTACAATCAAAACCTGGGATGGGTTGGGTTTAAACCGGGTGAATTATGGTGCAGGGGTTCAATTGGTATTCCCTATTGTGAAATATGGTGAGATAAAAAAACAATTAGTGCAGCAAAATCTTTTATCAAAAGCTGCACAGGAAAAAGTGGAAGAAACAAAATCAGTTCTTACCCTGCAACAGCATATTGCCAATACCACTTTTAATAACAGCATAGCTATTGCAAGGGAAACACAGCAGCAATTAAAATCAGGTAAATATGCGTTTACAGCAATGCAAACAAGATATAATACAGGTCTTGTAAACTTTGCAGACCTGATACAGGCACAATACAATTTATTGAAGGCAGAATTAGACAGCAGAACAGCTTATTGGGATGCCTGGAAAGCCCTGTTGTTACAAACGGCTGTAAAGGGAGATGAAAATATATTTTTAAATGCAATCAGGTAAAACACAATGCTCAAACTAATTCAATTTGCTCTTCGCAAGCCAATCACCATCATCGTACTGGTATTAGGCATTGTGCTGTTTTCTATTTTGGCTATCCGCAAATCTTCTATTGATATTTTCCCATCCGTTAATGCACCTACTATTTATGTAGCACAAACTTATGGCGGGTTATCACCACAACAAATGGAAGGATTTATTACTTCGTATTATGAATACCATTTTTTATACATTACCGGTATTAAGGCTGTTGAAAGTAAATCAATACAAGGATTAGCATTAATCAAACTGCAATTTCACGAAGGCACTGATATGGCTAATGCAATGGCTGAAACGATTTCTTATGTAAACCGTGCCCGTTCATTTATGCCACCAGGCACATTGCCGCCGTTTGTTATGCGGTATGATGCAGGTTCAGTTCCGGTAGGCCAATTAGTGTTTAGCAGCGAAGGCCGTTCTTTAAATGAGATACAGGATTTGGCTTTGTTTAAAGTACGCCCCATGTTTGCTGCATTGCCTGGAGTTTCTGCCCCTCCACCATTTGGGGGTAATCAAAGAACCATCTTGATTAAAGCAGATCCAGAGAGGTTGAGAAGCTATAATATTACAGCAGATGAATTGGTAATGGCTATTGCAAAAAACAATCCTATTCTTCCTGCCGGAAATATCCGTGTGGGCGATAAAACTGTAATCACTCCATCCAATAGCGTTGTTGATAATTTTAAATAATTAGAAAGTGTAACCGTTAAAAACATTGACGGCACTTCTATTTTAGTTAGGGATATTGCTACAGTTGATAATGGAGCAGATGTTACAACAGGTTATGCGTTGATAAATGGGAAGCGTTCGGTTTATATTCCTGTAACCAAGAGAGCAGATGCCTCTACATGGGATGTAGTGCAGTCAATTAAAAAGGCATTGCCTGATATGCAGGCTGCAATACCGGATGATATAAAAGTATCTTATGAGTTTGACCAGTCTGGTTATGTAGTCAACTCACTGCAAAGTTTATTGTTTGAAGGATTGCTGGGTGCATTGTTGACCGGCTTAATGGTGTTGCTATTTTTGAGGGATATAAGAAGTGCTGTAATTGTCGTTATCAATATTCCGTTAGCATTGCTCACTTCAGTTGTGTGTTTGTATTTAGCAGGGCAAACCATTAATATAATGACATTGGGAGGTTTGGCTTTGGCTGTCGGTATTTTAGTTGATGAATCCACGGTTACAATTGAAAACATTCATCATCATTTGGAAATGGGTAAATCAAAATCAAGGGCTATTTGGGATGCCTGTAAAGAAATTGCTTTTCCTAAATTGCTGATTCTGTTAAGTATCCTCGCCGTTTTTGTTCCTGCTTTGTTTATGAGTGGCGTACCCAGGTCAATGTTTATACCAATGTCAATGGCAGTAGCCTTTGCAATGATTGCATCTTTTCTTTTATCTCAAACCTTAGTCCCTGTATTGTCAAACTGGTTGCTAAAGAAAGTACACATAAACGAGAGTGAAAAGAAGTTGGGCAGATTAAAGCAACGATTGTCTGTGTCAATTCATAAATCTGCTAAAGCAAGAATCATCATTGTTCCCATTTTAATAATTGGGCTGTTACTACTTGCATGGCTAGGGTATAAAAAAGCTGGCACTGAAATATTCCCAAAAGTTGATGCCGGGCAAATGCAGGTAAGGCTACGAATGCCTGCCGGAACCCGTATTGAAAGGACAGAAGATGCTACCAAAAAAACGTTGACAATTATTGATAGCATTGCTGGTAAGAAAAATGTTGCTATTACTTCATCCTTTGTTGGCTTACAACCACCTACCTATGCCATCAATCCCATATTCCTTTACACAAGTGGGCCACACGAAGCAGTTATTAAAGTAAACCTGGTAAAAGGTTCGGGAATTAGTATAGAAAATCTTAAAGAGGAGCTACGTTTATCTGTTAACAAAAATATTCCAGCTGCAGCTCTTTCTTTTGAACCAGCTGATTTGGTTGACCAGGTAATGAGTTTAGGCAGCAACAATCCTATTGAGGTTGTAGTGCAGGGAAAAAATTTAGCACAAAGCCGTGAGATCGCAGATAAGCTAAAACTGTCATTAAACAATATCACTTATCTGCGTGATGTACAAATTGCCCAGCCACTTGATTATCCTACCATACAGATTAACTACGACAGAATAAGAACCGGGCAAATGGGCTTAACAGTTGATCAAGCTGGAAAATCTGTTACAGAAGGAACTTCATCCAGCCGCTTAATACAGCCTGTTTATTGGTTAGATAAAACAGCAGGTAATGCCTACCAGGTGCAGGTAGAATATCCGCAGCTTGCGATGAACAGCCCGGAACAGATAGACCAAATTCCAGTTGGCAAATCCGGTGACAATACTATTTTTCTGAGAGATATCGCAGATTGGAAAAAAGGAAACTCTATTGGCGAATATGACAGGATTAACCAACAAAGATTCATTACTGTAACAGCCAATATTCATAAACAGGATTTAGGCAAGGCTGTTGATGATGTAAACAGGGCTATCAAAAATTTAGGCGAATTGCCGCAGGGAGTAAAAGTATATCTGCGTGGGCAATCAGAATTATTAAATCAAACAATCAGTGAATTATCATTTGGATTATTACTGGCAATTGTAGTGATTGGTTTAATGCTTGCAGCTTATTTCCAATCATTCAAATTATCATTAACTGTTTTGTCTGTATTTCCAGGTGTGCTGGCAGGTTCCATGCTGCTGTTATGGCTTACAGGTAATACTCTGAACATTCAATCTTTTATGGGCAGTATAATGGCAATTGGGGTGGCGGTAGCAAATGCCATATTGTTAGTTTCAAACGCTGAACTGATACGTTCACAACAAACCAGTAATATATCTATTGGTTCACAAGCAGCAGCAAATCGTTTGAGGCCAATATTAATGACAAGCCTTGCCATGATTGCTGGTATGCTGCCAATGGCAGCAGGCTTTGGAGAAAGCGGTAAACAAACCGCTGCATTGGGTATTGCAGTAATCGGAGGCTTATTATTCAGTACGTTTATCAGTTTGTGGTTAGTGCCATTGGTATACGATTGGATAATGGGTAAGAAGAAAATAATAAACACATCACTTGACCCTAATGATGAAAACTCAATTTACTATGACAAGAATATTTAAATATATAAACATTATGAGAATTACTATCGCAATATATCTTTTTCTGGCAATCACTTCCTGCAATCAGCAGGAAGAAAAAAAAGCGGTAAAAAAGGAAGAAGTCAAAACTGATTCAGTAAAAGTTTTTGCTTTGAAATTAGATTCTGCACAAAAAACAATTTCATTGCCAGGAGAATTGCTTCCAAATGAAAATGTACAAATAAGAGCAAAAGTACAGGGCTACATTCGTAAACTGAATGTTGATATAGGTTCAAAAGTTAGTAAGGGGCAAATACTTGCCTTAATTGATGCGCCGGAAATAAATACCCGTGTGCTGGAATTTAATGAAAAGGTAAAAGCTGCAAGGTCAAGACTTCAATACAGCAAAGATTACTATGAAAGGATTTCTTCTGCCTCAAAAACTGATGGTGTTATTGCTCCCAGCGAATTACAACGTACAAAAAATCAGATGTTGGCTGATAGTTCTGAATATAATGCTTCGCTCTTTGCTGCTTCATCTTATCGTCTTGTAGGAAGCTACCTTGCAATTGTTGCGCCTTATGGTGGTGTTATTACTAAAAGAAATATAGAAGTAGGTTCTTTTGTGGGCAATGCCAATGAAAAGCCATTATTTGAATTGGAGGACAATGCAACGCTTCGGTTAAGTGTACCAGTGCCGGAAATTTATACCGGAGCAATTTTATTGGATAATTCCTGCGACTTGACTACCCGTTCCTTCCCTGATAAAAAATTTAAAGCAAAGTTGATTCGCAAAGCAGGAAGTATTGATGAGGAAACTCGTAGTGAGGTTTGGGAATTTGAGATACCAAATACAAACAGAGAATTAAAAGCAGGTAGTTATGCAGATGTAAAATTACATTTCCTTCGTTCAACACAATCCTTCGTAGTGCCTGTATCAGCAGTTGTTACTACGCTGGAAAAGAAATTTGTAATAAGAGTAGCTAATAATATCACTCAATGGGTGGATGTGAGAACCGGATTTAATATGGGTGATAAAGTGGAAATCTTTGGAGACATAAATGCTGAAGATAATCTTGTTTTAAAGCCAACAGAAGAATTGAAAAGCGGAACTACAGTAATATCAAAATTATCTAAATAAAATTGTATGAAATGGATAACAAAAGAACGCCCCAAAATTGATACAGATGCAGAACTTATGCAGAAGCATCAAAAGAAAAACTTTTGCAGAAATATATTTCTGCCAGCTCTTCTTTTGATTTCAGTTGTATCGTTTGGTCAGAAAGCAAAGCATAACATAAAAATGAAAGAGACTCCTTTAATTCTTTTTGTTTGTGAGCATGGGGCTGCAAGAAGTACGATTGCAGCAGCATATTTTAATAAACTGGCTAAAGAACAGGGCCTGAATTACCTGGCAATATTCAGGGGTACTGATCCAGATTCGGTAGTATCGCCAAGCACAAAAAAAGGACTAACCGGGGATGGTTTTGATGTAAGTAATTGGGTTCCAAAATTGGTATCCACATCAGATATTAATAGTGCATCCCAAGTAATAACATTTGATTGTGTTTTGCCGCTGAAAGACAGCACATCAAAACAAGTTACACAATGGAATGGTATTCCTCCAATAAGTAAAGACTATAACCTTGCCAGAAGTCAGATTGTTGAGAAGGTACAACAACTGATAGAAAAGTTATCAGAGAAAAAAAATTAAAGAAAGAGGAATTAGCCTTCTAAAAATTTTATGAAATAAATTGATGTTATGAAATGGATAACAAGAGAACGGCCAAAAATTGACAGGATTGCGTGTCCCTGGCTTGTAAAAAAATTTGTTGATAACAATGCAGAATTTATTTATGTGCCAAAGGAACAGGTATTTGAAAAAGCAAAAGAATTAGATGCTATCCCTTATGATATTCCTGGCGCAGAATATTCCCATAATGGTGATGAATGTACCTTTGATTTTATCATTAAAAAACATAGTATCACCGACCCTGCATTATTGCAATTGGCAGAAATTGTTCGTGGAGCAGACACAGACAGATTTGATTTGGCAAAACAATCAGCCGGGTTGTGGGCAATTTCCGCAGGGCTTTCTTACAACTATAAAGATGACCATGAAATGCTGGAAACCGGAATGAAAATTTATGATGCCCTTTATAGCTGGGCTAAATATGTACAGGAAGAACGGCATACATGGAACCCTAAATTATAGAATACCGCCATGAAGATTACTGCCAACATTATTTCTTCACTTTTTTTTATTGTATTATGCCTATCGGCAACTGCACAAAATAATTCCCCTGATAGTATCAAGGCAATTATTACCAATGAAGCCATAATACTTGATGGTAAACTTACAGAGGCAATATGGCAATCAGCGCCTGCAATAAACAATTTCATTCAAAGAGAACTTGATTTTGGCAAGCCATCTACTGAAGCTACTAAAGTTGCTATTGTGTATGATAAGTTGGCAATGTATATTGGTGTATGGTGTTATCAGAAAAATAATGTCAGAGCAAAATACATGCAACGAGATTTCTATTATGAGGAAGACGATAATTTTCAAGTAGCACTCTCCCCATTTAATGATAAACGCAATGGATACTTATTTGTTATTAACCCAAATGGTGCAAGAGCCGATTTGTTAATATCGGGAAATGAAGAAGCTAATAAAGACTGGAATGCTGTATGGGATGTAAGGACATCAGTTACAAGTGAAGGGTGGTTTGCAGAAATTCGTATTCCCTTCAACAGCCTTCAGTTTAAAAATGATTCATTGTTTAATTGGGCAATTAATTTTGAAAGAAATATTCGCAGCAAAAATGAGCAGGTTTTGTGGCAGGGATGGACAAGGGATTGTTCTGTGTTTTGCCTGGTAAATGCAGGTCATTTAACAGGCTTGCAAAATATTGGCTATGCAAAGCATTTTGAATTAAAACCGTTTGCTTTAGGAGGATTTGAAAAGCAACATGGAAACAAGACTACATTACCAGGTAAGATTGGAGCAGACTTGAATGTAAATATTACACCAACTTTAAAACTGAATCTTACAGCTAATACTGATTTTGCACAGGTGGAGGCTGATAGAATTGCAGTAAATCTAAGCAGGTTCAATTTGTATTATCCTGAAAAAAGAGAGTTCTTTTTGGAAGGGTATCAAAACTACCAATTCAATGTTGGCGGGATCAATGAAATTTTCTACACAAGAAAAATCGGGATTGAGAATTTTCAACAAGTTCCTATTGTAGCAGGCGGCAGGTTATTTGGTAAGGTTGGAAGCAGTAATATTGGGCTGCTAAATATTCAAACAGCAGCATCGGACAGTGCAGCAGCCACTAACAACACAGTTGTCCGTTACAGAAAGGATATTGGCAGCCAATCCTACATTGGCGCAATAGTAACATCAAAAAACAACAGCAATATCAGTAACCAGGTGGCAGGCATAGACGGTGCTTATTCCACATCAAAATTTTTAAAGAATAAAAATTTAGTTGTGGCAGCTTTAGTAAGTAAGAGTTTTGATAAAGGTAAAACTGGAGAGGGTTCTTATGCCTGGCGTTTCTTTATTGATTACCCCAATGACTTTATTGATAATTTTATTGCTATTGGCAGTATTCAGAATAATTACAACCCTGAATTGGGCTTTTTGGACAGAAAGAATTTTGATAATCTAACATGGAACTTTCGCATTGCACCAAGATGGTTTAGTAAATATGGGATAAGAAGAATGTCTTTTAAACCCTGGGCATTTCGTTTATACAAAACACACACAACCGGGGAATTGGAATCTTTTTACAATGAAACGAGGCCGTTAGGTTTTTTCACAAAAAAAGGAGAACGATTTGAATATAATTTGCAGCAGCAATTTGAAAGATTAGATGACCCTTTTGAACTGACAGATTCTATAAAAATACCCGTTGGAAAATACTGGATGCACCGGCAGGAGTTACAATTGGGCAGTTTCCAGGGCAGAAAGTTTTGGGTGGATGCTACGTTTGGTTGGGGAGAATTTTATACTGGCAGGATCACTATTCTCGAAGCATCAATGGGTGTTAATTTCAGCAAACACCTAAACCTGCGAACAGATTATATTTTGAATAACATTACATTACCGCAGGGTAAAGTAACTACTAATGAACTGGCTCAATATATAAACTATGCCTTTAATCCCCGGTTTGATGTGGCTATGTTTGTTCAATGGAATTCTTTAGATGACTTACTTTTAGGTAACTTTAGATTACATTGGATACCCAATATTGGTTCAGACTTATATGTGGTTTATAACAGGGGATACAATAAACTGGATAATTTAAAATTCAGCAGACCTGAAATTTCATCAGGTGCAGCAAAATTAGTTTGGAGATTTACTTTTTAAAATAAATAATTATGAACAGGAAGGACTTTTTAAAATCAGGAACATTGGTCGGTGCAGCAACTTTACTTTCAACAAGCAATGCTTTTGCTAATAACCTTACAGACAATCCAATTGACAAACTAGTAGATGCCAATGGAAATTATATTCAGCAGGCGTTGCCATACAGCGAAAACTTTCTTGAACCTCACATGGATGCAGAAACCATGCACCTGCATTATACTTTTCATCATGGTGGAGCCGTAAAGGCCGCCAATAAAGACTTGGCGATGATAAAAAAGGCAATGGACGAGAATAATTTAGAAACAGTTGACTACTGGACTAAGAAACTATCTTATCATTTTTCATCCCATGTTTTACATTCTATCTTTTGGACAAACCTCACCAATAAAAATACCGCGCCGTCAGGTGAATTATTAAAGCGAATTGAAAAAGACTTTGGAAGCTATGATAAACTGAAAGGATACATAGCTGCGACTTCAAAAAATGTAGATGGCAACGGCTGGGGAATATTGGGCTATCAACCATATTCGGATAAACTCACTGTATTGCAGTGCGAAAATCATGAAAAACTTACACAATGGGGTGTAGTTCCTTTATTAGTCGTAGATGTATGGGAACATGCCTATTATCTTAAATACAAAAATAAACGGGCAGACTTTGTTGATACGATGTTACAGGTTATTAATTGGGATAATGTGGCGGATAGGCTGAACACAGCACTTAAAATAAAATAAGGCTTTTTCTATGCATTAATAGAAAGCTCAAGAAAATACAAAGTGATACTTCTTGGCATAATTTTTAATCCCCTGTATTTTTAGCTGGAAGAGTGTCTGAATGGGAAGGAATTAATCTCTAACTAATTGCTCCCCAGTGATTTCAAATCCTATTCAATTATGTTCATATTTCAGAATCAATACTCCTGAAAATAACCAGAGGACATAGGCAACAAAAACTTGCAATAACTTTCAACTACTTACTCAAACTGGAAAGTTAGATTTTGGGAGATACTATGTTTGTCTTCTAAAATTTATCCAATGTCAACTATTGTAAAGGAACTAAATCCATTGCTGGAAAATCCGGATATACTCAATTCCGAAAAGGCATTGTTCCTCACCGAGAAACAGGTAAGAGCCTACCCCCAATTCAGGGATGCTCCTGAAGAAGAAATCATCAACATTATCAATACACTTCATCAATTAGCCCTCATTACCTACGAAGTGGTTTCAGCAGAACTGAACCAGCAGGCTGGAATTAACCAGGCCGCATAGAAAAATTTGCATAAGACGTTGATTATCAATATAATTGTGTTGTAATTCTTCAGTAAAAAGGAGTTTTTATGGTTAAACAAATGGAAATCAAACGCTTTGCTAAAGGGGTCGAATTGGCCAAGGCTAAAAGCACCAATAATTGCGTGATCTATACCAGGGTTTCTACCAAGGAACAGGCTGATACCAATATGAGCCTGGAAACCCAGAAAAAGGGCTGTGAAGCCTATGTATTGAAATATGGGTACAATGTGCTGGCCTACTTCGGTGGCACCTACGAGAGCGCACAAACGGATGAAAGGAAGGAGTTTAAAAGAATGATCGAGTTCTGTAAAAAGCAGAAAACAAAAGTGTCTTACATCGTTGTGTACAGCCTGGAGCGTTTCAGCCGTACCGGCGACAATGCCATCTGGCTATCCCGCCAGCTACGGGGATTAGGTATTTCCATTATTTCTGTTTCTCAGCCAATTGATACTTCCAATCCTTCGGGGGTATTACAGCAAAATATCCTTTTCCTTTTCAGCCAGTATGATAATGACCTGCGCAAGCAAAAGTCAATGGACGGCACCAAGGAAAAATTGATTAATGGAATATGGTGTACCCGTCCTCCAAGGGGCTATGATTCAGTTAAAAGAAACGGGGAACGATTTATAGAGATTAACGATACAGGTAAGCTGCTTCGGAAAGCATTTTTGTGGAAGGCGCAGGAACAACTCACCCATTCAGAGATCGTTAAACGGCTGGCAGCATCGGGATTGAAAATTACGATCAAAACTCTTCATGCAGTCTTTACTAACCCGTTCTATTGCGGTATGCTATCGCATAGTGCGTTGGGTGGTGAACTGGTAAAGGGCAAACATGAGCCGATGGTATCTCAGGAAATCTTTCTGAAGGTAAACGACATCAAACCACGTAACTACGGAAAGCTGAAAAATGAGAAGTATGCAAACACCCCTTTGAAAGGGCTACTGAAATGCGAAACCTGTGGCGAACTCATGCGGGGCTATATCGTAAAAAAGAAAGGGTTGTATTACTACAAGTGCAACAGCGATAAAAAATGCGGCTGTAATAAAAGTGCTAAAGACCTGCATAATCAGTTTCAAAGTATCCTTGAGGAACTCACCCTGGAAGAAAAGTATGTGGACGTTTTTAAAGATCAATTAAGGCTTATTTATACAGAACTGAACGCAAATAAAGACAAAGCAAATGCGGAGTTTCAGCGGCAAATAAATGAGGTAGAAACAAAACTGGAACGCCTGGAAGAACGCTTCATTAACGAGGAAATCAAGCCTGATTTATACGAGAAATTCGCCAAAAAATTCAGGCAGGAAAAACAGGCAATTGAGGAAAATATGAAGGGTTGTCCGGTAAGCGGGTCGAACCTTGAATACTTCATCAATCGTTCAGTGGAAATTTCGACAGAACTTCCGTCCCTGTGGGCTTCCAGCGATTACAGCAATAAACAAAAGCTGCAAAATCTCATCTTTCCGGAAGGAATCTACTATAACAAGAAAAAAGACGAAAGTCGAACCACAAAAGTAAATTCAGTCTTCCTCCAGATTGCCCGCCTGAAGCGGGTTTCAGGGGAAAATGAAAAGGGACTTCAAGCGGAAAAACCGCTGAAGTCCCTCTGGGTAGTCCCGACAGGAATCGAACCTGTATCAAAAGTTTAGGAAACTTCTATTCTATCCATTGAACTACGGGACCAGGGCGGCAAAAATAATGGTTTTATGCTAATACAGGTTGTAATCCCAGGGCAGCAAATTGGCGATACGTTCCATATTCGACCACTCACCACCGCTCAGCAGGTCGCGGGCATCCCGGTACATCCCATTAGCGCTTACATGCAATTCCTTGTCGGCCGGCATGTTTACGGTAGACCATACAGTTTGATGCTGGCGCAAACCGGTCATTTTTTTATACTGCACATACAGTGTTGAGCCAAAATATAGCACTTTCTCCGTACCCTGGTCAGCCATCACCAGGCTGTCGGCAGTAAGTGGGTCACGGCTGAAATGAACAATGGAGTCCGGCGCCATCACCACCTTTCTGTAGTACAAAATACTGTCTTTCGGAAGATCCTTCGGTTCATTTTTAAAGTCGTACGAAAGCTGTTGCATACCTGGCGCCGCCGAACTGGTGGTCACCACTGTAAATATCTGGGGTTTGTAAAAGAAGCTCACCCGTTTCTTTTCTTCATTCATCCATTTAGACATCCGCCGCACCGTGAACCCTTCTTCCTGCAGCCTGCTGCTATAGATACTGCGCATGAAGTGCATGAGTGATCCGTTATAGGCTTCCTGCCGCTTCTTCAGCCAGCGTTGTTTCTTTACAGCCTTGTTGCTTTGCATATCGGTGAATAATACAAAGCCCAGGAAATAGATGGTGTTTCGCACCCTGTCAAATTCAAATTGTTCCAGTTGATAGGTAAGAACATATCCCAGCGCATCATTTTCAATCAGTAAAGGTTCCTCCGACCAGGCCTGCAGTTTTTTACTTTTGGTAAAATAGCGGAACCGGAGCGCACCGGGATTAGTGATACGGCAATCGCCGGCATTGGCAGTACTGCCGATAAACTGGGGCACGAAAATATGTTTCCATTGCTGGTAATCGCCTTCCTCATAGGGTTCAAGTACCACATTGGGAAGTTCCCTGGCCCGGCTTTTCAATTCAATGCCGATCTCCATTGGCTGACCGGCTCCCTCGAAGGAATAAATAAATGTTTCAAATCCCACATAGGAAACAATGAGGTTTTGTTTGCCGGCCGGCACATTACGTAAAATGAAATATCCTCCACTGTCAGTTATTGTTCCGATACCGGTATTATTGATAAACACATTGCAGTTGCCCAGCCCGCCACCATAGGTTGCTTCTGTAACCCGGCCACTGATGGTGGATTGTGAAAAGACCTTGCCGCAGCAGAAACAGCCAAGCAGAAAAAAGACGCAATGAAGGGTTATTCTTTTCACCGGCATTCTTCAATCGCTTTTTTCAGCCAGTATTCAATTTCAGGACTGGAGCCAACAGAATGGTACACCACCCTGCCTTCCTTATTCACCACCACATGCACAGGAAAGGCATTGATCCTGTATTGCCGTATCAGCGGGTCGCCAAAAGGTATGATATGATAGCTGAAGCGGGTGAAAGAAAGAAATGTTTCAAGCCGGCTGTCGCTGTCAGGAGTGATCGCTGCAAACACCACATTGCTGTCGCTGCGATAGCTGTCTGCCAGCCTGTTCAGTTGTGGAATCTCAAGCCGGCAGGGAGGGCAATTGATAAACCAGTAGTTCAGCACCAAAATGCGGCCGCGGGAATCAACTGTTTCTTTATTCAAATCCTGTTCTTTCAGCCGGCCAAACTTACCACCAACAGAAAAGAATGAACTCTGCGGGGGAGGGATTGATTTGCGCAAAGCCTTACGGTTGCTGTCAGCCTTATGCAGCAGAAAATCCGAATGGATATTGAAAGAATCCACAGGGGTGATATAATAGTCGCCGCTGTTGACCAGCAATTGCCACACAGAAGCAGGATATTCCCGCCCCGAAGTATCTTTTACAACAGTTTCAGCAGTAAGCCTTGCGGTTACCTTTCTTTTGTTTTGTGCATAAATACACTGGCTTGCAGCAAAACAGAACAGGCAACACAGGAGGAAACGGGTGACAGGTATTTTCATTGCCGGATGCGGTTTAAGGGAAAGATAATAAAATTTGACCAGGCAGCGGGGCTGACTTTATCCCGCTTTTACATTTTTTATCCGGCGATCCCTGACACCACTTATCCTTTCGTGCATGCTCGCACATGTTTTCGTAAGTTGCACTTTTATCAGCTATTAAACACCACCACGGGTTGACGGAAACAGAACTGATACGGGGACTTAAAAACGCAGATGAAGCTGCCTTCCGCTACCTGGTGGAAACGTATAAAGACAGGGTTTACAACACCGTCATCAGCATAGTACAAAACCCCGAAGATGCAGAAGATGTAACCCAGGAAGTATTCATCCAGGTGTACCGCTCGGTAGGCACATTTAAGGGTGAATCCAAAATTTCCACCTGGCTCTATCGCATCGCCACCACCCGCTCACTCGACCTGCTCCGCAGCCGGAAAAGCAAAAAACGCTTCGGTTTTATCCAGCGGCTGTTTGGTGAGGGCAATGAACCGGTGTTTGAGATCCCGGATTATAACCATCCCGGTATCGCCCTCGACCGGAAAGAAAATGCAGCCCGGCTTTTCAAAGCTATCCGTCAATTGCCTGAAAATCAGAAAATAGCGTTTACGCTGCATAAAATGGAAGACCTCAGCTACCATGAAATCAGCGAGGTAATGAAGACCACGGTACCGGCAGTAGAGTCCTTTTTGCACCGGGCAAGGCTTAATTTGCGCAAAATGCTGGAAAAAGATATTAGGGGATAATATTCCCACGAAGGTTTTAAGATGGCTTAACGTCAAAATCGATGTGTTATGAATACAGAACAAAACAAGAAGGTGGAAGAAATACTCGGCAGCCTTGATGGCTGTGCAAGGGCCAGCGCCCCGGATTTCTTTTATACACGGCTCAGCGCCAGGCTGGAAAAAGAACTGGCCACACCCGAAAAACCTTCCTGGATACTGCGCCCCGCATTTGCACTGGCGGCTATGGCAGTAGTGATACTCATCAACGTATTTGCTTTTTTACAACGATCCGGCTCCAACTTTACACCTGCTGAAACAGACCAGCTTCAGTCTGTTGCCGCAGAGTACCGGCTTAATGAGAATACCAATTTATACGATCTGACAGCCCTGGCAGACAGGTAAACAATTTAAGCACCGTAAAGCACCTAACACACAACAAATGAAAAGTTCAGCTAACCGCATACTCACCATCGCAGTTGTTTTTCTGCTCATCACCAATATTGCACTGGTGGCCTTCATGGTATTTGGGAAAAATAAACGTGGCAGAGGTGGCCCCGGTAAAAAGGAAGATCCTTTTGAAATGATTGAAAAGGAAATCGGAATGTCGCCAGAACAAAAAAAGACCCACCTGCAATACCGGGAAGAATATTTCAAAACCATACGTCCGCTGTTTGACTCTGTACGCCTCGCTAAAGCGGCTTATTTCGGTCTCGCAAAAGATACTGCCGCTTCAGACAGCACACTACAGGCCGGCTATAAAAAGATAACCGATTTACAACAGGTGATCGATAAACAAACCTTTGATCATTTCCGCAGGGTAAGGGTACTATACTCCGGCGAACAGCAAAAGAAATACGACGACCTGGTACAGAAAATGATGCTGCAAAAAGGAAGAAGAGATTCAATAAAGCGATAGAATCTGCTAATGTGCTGATGAGCTAATTTGCTGATGTGCTGATGAAGACAATGGGATGATGTGGAAATCCCGGATGGCCGGGACGGGTGTGGAAATGGGATGATGTGGAAATGAATACAGGGGAACACGGATTTTTTTCCTGCGCAAAATAGAAAGGATCTTTCTGGTCTGTAAAGCACTATTATCTATTCTCTTTTATCTATTATTTATTCTACGTATTCTTTATTTGGTATTTGTTATTTGGGATTTTTCCTACAGGTATATTCTTTCAATAGCATCCCTGAATTTCTCCATCACCACTTTTCGTTTCAATGATAACTTAGGTGTCATTTCACCGGTGGCCACACTCCATTCCTGCGGCAGCAGCTCAAATTTCTTCACCTGCTCCACATGATTAAAGTACTTATTGAAGCTTTCCACCAGGTCTTTATACATGGCAATTACCTTTTCATTACGGATCAGTTCCTCGTTGGTGCCATCTGCAACACCATTCTGGCGGCACCATTGACGCAGGTTAGGGAAGGAGGGGATCAGCAGGGCACCGACAAATTTCCTTTCCGGTCCCACCACCATTACCTGCTCTACAAACATGGATTCTTTCAGCTTGTTCTCTATCGGCAGCGGGGCTACGTATTTGCCACCACTGGTCTTGAACAGTTCTTTCTTGCGGTCAGTGATCTTGAGAAAACGGTTGTCCACCATCATGCCGATATCGCCGGTATGAAACCAGCCATCCGGAGTAATCACTTCAGCGGTCAGGTCCGGACGTTTGTAATATCCCATCATGATATTAGAACCTCTGGATAAGATCTCCCCGTCTTCTGCGATCTTTACTTCCACACCATTGATCAGCGGCCCCACTGTTCCAAACATACGGCCACTTACTTCATAGGTGTTGACAGAAATAACCGGCGATGTTTCCGTAAGGCCATAGCCTTCCATGATGGGAATACCGGCGGCAGTAAAAATGCGTATCAGCCTTACCTGGCAGGCAGCGCCGCCCGTTACAATACATTTCAGGTTGTTGCCCAATCCTTCTCTCCACTTGCTGAAGATGATCTTATTGGCAAGGCCCAATTGCATGCGGTAGAGAAAGCCCATGTCTTTATTGAGCTCATATTTTTCAGCCAGGCCATGTGCCCAGAAGAATAATTTCTTTTTCAGGCCGGTGAGGGCACTGCCTTTCTCCATGATTCTATCATACACTTTTTCCAGCAGCCTGGGTACAGTGGTAAACATGTGCGGCCTTACTTCCTTAAGATTGTCACCGATCGTTTCAAGACTTTCGGCATAATAGATCGAGGTAAAATTGAACAGGTAGAGATAAGTCACCATCCGCTCAAAGATGTGATTCAGCGGCAGAAAACTGAGAGACCGCATCTGTCCGCCCGGCGGAAAACACGGACTGGAAGCTATCACATTCGACAAAATGTTGCGGTGGCTCAGCATTACTCCTTTGGGGACACCCGTGGTGCCGGAAGTATAAATGATGGTGGCCGCATCTTCATAACCGATCTTATCCGAAATAGGTTTTACCTGTGCCACCAGGTCGGGTGTGGCCGCGGCAGTCACCTCTTTCCAATGCCGGGCATTGGCCACATGCTCAAAAGTGAATATTTCACGAAGTGAAGGCACACGGTCTTTAATGCTTACCACTTTCAGGAATGTATCTTCATCATTCACAAACACGATCTTCACCTGTGCATCATTCAGCACAAACTCCAGTTCATTTACATTGATAGTGGGATAGATAGGGGTGAGTAATGCCCCGATCTGCTGTACGGCCAGGTCAAGCATCACCCATTCAGGCCTGTTTTTGGCAAGGATGGCCACCTTGTCGCGGCCTTCCACTGTCATATCATTAGGCCCGATACCCATGCCCAGCAAACCGGCAGCCAGTTGGTTTACCGTTTCAGCCACTTCAGCGCTGCTGTGTTTTTTCCATTGACCACCGGCTTTACCGGCCAGCATATCTTCCAGCGGGTTCTTTTCCAGTTGCAACTGGATACAATCAAAAAGGCGTTGAGGCTGCACCATAGCAATCGTTTTTAAGTAATGTTCCCGGCAACAGGATACCAACAGACAAATTAGGCAAAAAAGCACATAAAAAATAACCCCGTATTGACGGGGTTACTAAAAAGTAAAGATGTCATCAATTATTCAGCCTGGTAATATTGCCCTGCCGGCATCCTGAATACCCGGCTTCGCTGAAAGGTGGTAAATGCATTGAATTCTTCAGCATGGGTTTTGGTCCAATTGTCATACGCTGCCAGGTTTTCCACAGGGCCAAACAGCCAGTGGTTATAAGCATCAAACATGCCTTCTGTCAGCAACTGGCGGTGATATTCAAACAGGCGGAAGGGATAGCGGGCAGCCCAGGTGGCATACCAATCAAGGATGAAACGGGTGCGGATCATCGTCAGCACCTCAATGTTCAGCCCTTTAGCTGCCATAGACGATTGCTTGCTCATGGTGCTCAGTACGTTTCGGGCAAATTCGCTTTTCATTTTATCAGCGCCGGCCATCATATCAGCTTCGGCAAATAATTTTTCTTTATAGCCCTGCAACAGCAACTCTTTCATGGCGGCTCCTCTTTCGCTCAGGCTTTCCATATTGATGAATATTTCACCATAGATGAGGCTCCACACCTTGTCTTTGGTGTAGAAATAATACATGGCGGCATTATAATAATTACCGCTGTAGGAAGGATCAGCTTTGATTCCTTTTTCCCAGTATTCAATGGATGAGAAGTTTTTAGTGGCCCAGAGCAGTTCACCGTATTCACTCAGCAGGGGCCCGCTGTTGGGAAATTTCTTCAGGGCTTTCTTATACATTTTATCACAATCCTTCACCATCTCAAGTGCTTTGTACACATTGCCTGCCACCTGGTAGGTAACCACATCGGCATCATCACGGTCAACCACTTCCTTTACACCATCCAGCGCTTTGGTATAATCCCTCTTCAGGTAATAGCTCATGATGAGGTCTTTCTGAAGCTCCAGGTTTTTGGGGTTTTGCTGCAGGGCACGGGTAAGTACTATGATGGCATTGTCGAAATCACCGCTTTGCATGAAGGTTCTTGCTGTTTGCTGCATGGTGTTTACATCTGTGGGTTGTGCAACCACCACCGCAGAAATAGCAGATACCAGCAAAAGGGAGAACAATCTTTTCATATTATAATATTAAAAAACAGAGACGTCATGCAATAACGCCTCCGTTGCAAAGTAACAATTATTTCAGGAGAGTACTTGTTAAATAAGGTGTGTGAGAAGCCCGTCACGCAGCTTGGGTTCAAACCAGGTGCTTTTAGGGGGCATCACATTGCCGCTGTCGGCTATATCAAACAATTGTTCGATGGTGACAGGATAAAGACTGAACGCCACTTTCATTTCACCGCTGTTCACCCTTTTTTCCAGTTCTTCAAGGCCTCGTATGCCACCTACGAAATCAATACGTTTATCTGTACGCTGATCTTCAATATCAAGCAATTTGTCCAGAATGTTATTGGATAAAATGGTTACATCCAGCACACCGATCGGGTCTTCTGTATACGTACCCTTGCGGGAGGTCAGGATATACCACTGTCCTTCGAGATACATACCAAATTCGTGGAGTTGTGTGGGTTTTACCGGCTCCGGGCTGAGTGTGATATAAAAATCATCCTGCAGGTTGCCCAGTAATTTGGCGGGCGAAAGATCATCAAGGTCTTTCACCACCCGGTTATAATCCAATATGGCAAGCTGGCTGGCAGGGAAGATGGTGGTGAGAAAATATTTCGCCTCTTCATTGTCGGGCAGGGCGGCACTTACCTTGGCAGCAGAGGCAGCCCGGTGGTGACCATCAGCTATATAAGTGGCCGGTACATGCGTTGCAAAAAGCTGTGTGATGGAATTCACCACAATATCCCTGTCTACGATCCAGATGCTGTGCTGAATACCATCAGTGGCGGTGAAATCATACACGGGTTTGTTGCTCATCTTCCAGCCGTTTACCAGCGCATTTACTTCCATCACATCCCTGTACGCAAGAAATACATTACCTGTTTGCGCTTTAATGGTGCGCATATGATCTATACGGTCCTTTTCTTTTTCCGGCCGGGTAAACTCATGCTTTTTGATCACATTATCATGATAGTCTTTCACAGAAGATAAACACACAAGTCCTGTCTGGCTGCGGCCATTCATCACCAGCTGGTAAATGTAGTAGCAGGGCTTATCTTCTTTGAAAAGGATGCCTTTACCGATTAGTTCCTGCAGGTTCTCTTTTGCTTTATCATATACTTCCTGGCTGTGTATGTCCACACCGGCAGGCAGGTCGATCTCAGATTTGGTAACATGAAGAAAAGAGAATGGGTTACCACCGGCTTCTGTTCTTGCTTCTTCACTGTTCAGTACATCATAGGGGCGGGATGCCACCTGTGCAGCAGATTCGGGATGAGGTCTCAGGGCATTGAATGGTTTGATGGATGCCATTGTATCGGGTGTTATTGGATGGTTATCGTTAGCCGTTTTGTTGGGCAAAATGTTTCATCAGGTCGGTCAGGGCTTTTACACTGTCAATCGTCAGCGCATTATACATGGATATACGAAAGCCTCCCACACTTCGATGACCTTTCACACCCACCATTCCTTCTTTTTTACAAAGGTCAAGAAAGGCGGCTTCCAGTTCTTTATTATCCATGACAAATACGGCGTTCATTTTGCTGCGGTCTTCCACAGCCACAGGACCTTTAAAGAGCGGCAGCGAATCGAGTGTGGTATAAAAAAGTTCAGCCTTGGCATTGTTACATTGTTCTATCGCATCCACACCGCCTTGCTCCTTCAGCCAGCGAAGGGTGAGCAGCATTACATAAATGGCAAATACAGGTGGCGTATTCAGCATACTGCCCTCGGCAATATGGTTGCGGTAATCCAGTATCGTGGGAATGGGGCGGCTCAGCTTGCCCAATACATTTTTATTTACTACCACCAGGTTTACACCCGCGGCACCCATATTCTTTTGTGCACCGGCATAGATAACGTCAAACCGGTTGAAGTCGAGCCGGCGGCTGAGAATATCACTGCTCATATCAGCCACCAGCGGCACACCACATTCGTAGGGTATGGCATGCCATTGCGTACCGGCAATGGTTTCGTTGGTGGTGATGTGCAGGTAAGCCGCTGTGGCCGATACCGAAAGCTCTTCCGGAATACTGGTGAAATTGCCCGCCTTGGTGGAGCCCGCTATTTCCACATGACCAAACAGTTTGGCTTCCTTGATCGCTTTCACTGCCCAGGTACCTGTTTCGGTATAAGATGCCAGTTCATCCTCACCCAGCAGGTTCATCGGTACCTGCATAAACTGTGTGGTTGCACCGCCGTGCAACAGCAGCACTTCATGGTCGCTGTCCAGTTCCATCAGCTCCCTTACCAGTGCCCTTGCCTCATCCATTACCGGTTGAAACAAGCTGGTGCGGTGTCCTATCTCCAGGATGGATAATCCTGTATTATTAAAATCCAGTACCGCCTGGCTGGCTTTTTTAAACACTTCTTTGGGCAGCACAGAGGGACCGGCATTGAAATTATGTATCATCAGGGTGCAAATGTATGAAAGCTGCCGAAGCGGGAAACATATTACCTTACCCGCCCTCAGGGGCTTTCATGTTCACGGCCATTGCCGGTTCCTTTTTTCCAGGCATTATTCAGCCATTCAAATTCCTGCAGGTCTTCTGCTGAAAAGGATTGATTGTTAAGTGTTGAGAGGTCGGGCTGCCCCGCATTTACCCATGCCGTGTACCAAAAAGAGGCCGTGGCAAAAATGGACTGCCGCATCCTTCTTTCCACCATGCCTTTCATCATGCTGTCATACGCTTTGGAAAAAGCGGTTGAATACTGCCGGATGGTAACACCGTTCCGCTCTTCATAGGCATATTTCTGGTCGGCCGGAAAACGGGCCGTCAGTTCTCGTTCAAAACGAAGCACGGTATCAGCAGCGGCAGCGCTTTCCAATAATCTTTTCCAGGCAAAAGAAAGCGGGTCGCTGATGTAAACGGCTTTACCGATAAAAAAATCCCATTCCTTATCTGCCAGCAACTCCGGCAGCCGGCTTTCCCAGAAACCATGTATGCCATGCTGCCCGGTATGTTGCCCGTTGTGGTTACTGCTGGCATGAAGCGGCACATGCAGGTCGGACATATAATGCCCCAATTCGGCCGACAGTTTGAGAATACGGGCCTGGTCTTTTTGTTTAAAAGCCTCCGTAAGCCGGTACAACATGGTTTGTACCCACCACGGCACAATACCGTGCTTTGCCAGCGAATCTTCACCATACTTATTTACGGCATCCTGCCAGCGACGGGGCAGCGAATCGTACGGATAAGTGCCATAATGGTCAATATCTATATAATGGCGGGGGCCTTCTGCGGCAACGGCATATCGTCTTTTATCAGGGTCGGTGGCGTGGTCAGACAGGAAATCAATATTTGGTTTAAATAAAACCAGCATTTCAGGCGGCAGCAGGAACACCGCATAATGATTGATCTTCTTGTGGGCAAAAAAGCCCCAGCAAAAACAGGGCGTAGCGGCCGACAGCATGGCCAGCCCAAGAATAATTCTTTTCATAGTCTTGTACGGAAGTGAAATGGCGGGGATTATTCAGAAATCTTTTTCTCCGTTTCGTCAAGACTCACCCTTTCAGCATCCAGGTCCACCACACCGCCTGTTACGGCGTACTTCATCGCTTCGCCCGAAGTGATCTTCTCGATCTTCCGCACCTTGTCGCGGTTGAGTATATATAATTGCCCGGCAAAATTGTATGCCTGGGGCACATACACGGCCACCTTATCGGCGCCCATGTCAAATTTATGCATCTCTTCATCGGTCAGGAAGCCAACGATCCATACGTCTTCAGCAAACACACTGGCCAGCACGGCTTTATTGAATTTCTTTTTATTACCGGCAAATGCTTCAAAGAAGTCGCGGGTGCTGGTATAGATGAATTTTACCCCCGGTGTCTTTTCCAGCCATTTGTCAAACAGGCTGAAAATACGGGTTTGGATAAAAAAGG
Organism: Chitinophagaceae bacterium; assembly: GCA_016787125.1. GTDB lineage: Bacteria > Bacteroidota > Bacteroidia > Chitinophagales > Chitinophagaceae > JJ008. The sequence goes on from JAEUVM010000192.1 coordinate 42,544, forward strand.
AACTGAGGTAGCCGATGATGATAATAGACCCGATAATGATCACAAAACCAAGTCCGTAGTTTTTTACCTCGTACTTGATGATGTCTCCCTTGGCATCCCGTACCGGCTCACGAAAGATTGGCAGCCAATTGTCTACAGTTGAAACCACCCAATAGATGGCATAGGCCGTAATGGCAATAGGACCGATGATCAGCAGCCCCTGGAGAAAGTATTTGAGTATTTTTTTCCAGCGGAAAGGCTCCTTGGGAAAGAGATCCCTGAAAGAAAACTGCTTGTCCATTGCTCAAATGTAAACTAATCGCTATTACTGAAGGATCGCCGGTATTAAATTTCGGTGAAAGGCAGAATTTGACGGTTGGAAACTTTGGTTACGATAAAAGTTTCCATAGTTTTGCCCCCTGATTTCTCAAAATGGAACCCAAAGAAAGAATATTACTTAAAGCGGAAGAACTGTTCATGCAATTTGGCATCCGGTCTGTTTCGATGGATGATATTGCCAACCACCTCGGCATGAGCAAAAAGACCCTCTACCAGTACTTTGCCGATAAAGATGAACTGGTTACCGGCGTGGTGGACCGGCACATTAATGATATCCAGGGCGACTGCCTGCATTGCCGCAAAGATGCCACCGACGCCATTCATGAGATCTTCATCACCATGGAGCGCATCATGGAAGAGTTCAGCAATATGAACCCCATGCTGCTTTACGACCTGGAAAAATTTCACTTCAGGGCCTACCAGCGTTTCCGGGAACATAAAGACAAATTTCTGCTGCAGGTGATAAAGGAGAATATTGAATGGGGTATGAAAGATGAACTGTACCGCAGCGATGTAAATGTGGATGTGATGGCGAAATTCCGCATCGAATCCATGATGATACCGTTCAACGTAGCCGTATTTCCACCCGGAAAGTACAACCTGGGCGCCACCTCCGAACTCATCATCGAAAACTTTACCTACGGACTTGCCACTATAAAAGGACATAAACTGATTCAGAAATACAATGACCAACGCAAAAAAAATCTCTCGTATGAAGAAGTTAAGAAGTAACAGGCTGGCTTTACTGGCAGGGTTGTTTTTACTGCCCGCGGTATTGCCGGCACAAAAGGCAGACACGGTACCGGTACAAAAGCATGAATTTTCGGTACAACAGGCAGTTGACTATGCCATCAAGAACAATGTGAATGTAAAGAACGCCCTTGTGGATGTACAATTGCAGGAAGAGCAAAACAGGGAATTTACTTCCAATGCCTACCCGCATATCAATGCCAGCCTTGGTACCACTTACAACCCTAATGTGGCTACACAGGTATTGCCCAACTTTATTTCACCCGCCACTTACCAGGTACTGGTGGATGAAGGAGTGAAAGACGGCAACGGTAACCCTATCCAGATGCCGGGTGATTTTGGCTTTATCTCAGCACAGTTTGGTACAAAGTTCAGCGCCACGGCTGCCATCAGCCTGAGCCAGATACTGTTCGATGGACAGGTATTCGTTGGCCTGCAGGCCAGGCCCGCCGCCGTGCAGTTTCGCAAGAAATATGCAGAAGTAACAGCCGAGATGATAAAAGTGAATGTGCACAAAGTGTATTACCAGTTGGTGGTAAGCAAAACACAGGTGGAATTGCTGGATGCCAACATCGTGCTGCTGGAAAAACTGTTGCATGATACCAAACTCATTTACGAGAATGGTTTTCGTGAACAACTGGACGTGGACAAAGTAACTGTGCAACTGGCCAACCTGCGTACCGAAAAAACTAAGCTGCTCAACATGATCTCCAATGGCTACTTTGGCCTGAAGGTACTCATGGGTATGCCCGTGAAAGATGAACTGGTGCTGACTGATAAACTCACCGATGAGCAGATCAAAGACGGTATGCTGGATGTGAATGCGTATAAGTATGAAGACCGTAAAGAATACCAGTATGCACAGATCGGCAAAACGCTGAATGAATACAACGAACGCCGCTACCGCCTCAGCCAGATACCCACCATTACCCTGAATGGCACTTATGCCAAAAATGCCCAGCGGAATAAATGGAACTTCTTTGGCAAAGGTGACTGGTTTACCATTTCCAATGTAAACCTGAATGTAAGTATCCCGATATTCAACGGTTTCTTTACCCGCTCCAAAATAGCCCAGGCAAAACTGGAAGTGAGGAAAATAGAAAACCAGCTGGAAGCACTGAAGCTTTCTATTGACAATGAAGTGGAATCGGCACGGAATAATTTCCGCTCGGCCATCACCACGATGGATTTCCAAAAGCAGAATATGCAACTCGCCGAGAAAGTGTACCAGCAAACCAAGAAAAAATATGAAGTGGGGCTGGGCTCACAAACAGAGATCAATTCGGCGCAAACAGATATGAAGACGGCACAGACAAACTACGTGTCGGCCCTGTATGATGCCGTGATTGCCCGTACAGATTTTTTGAAAGCCACCGGTAAATTATAATTCAAAACCAACGATGACTATTAAAACGAATATTATGAATACGATGATCAAACTCACTCTCGGTCTCTTCACTGTAGCCCTCCTGGCGGCCTGTGGTGCCGGTTCCAAAGACAAGAAAGGCGATGTGAACGATATGCGGGTGAAACTGGAAAAGCTGAAAAAAGAAAAGAACAGCCTGGATGCGGATATACGCAAACTTGAAGACCAGATATTAAAAGCCGACCCGAAAGCTGCTGCCGCTGTAAAGAAACTGGTATCAGTGGATACACTGCGGGTGCAGGATTTTTCGCATTATATAGAATTGCAGGGCAGGATTGGATCAGATGGAATCGCCTATGTATCACCAACAGGCCAGGGAGGACAGGTGCGTGCCATATATGTAAAGATCGGGCAGAAAGTAGGAAAGGGCCAGGTGGTGGCTAAGCTTGATGACGCAATGGCCCGCCAGGCCGTGGCAGCCGCACAGCAACAGACCGGCGTATTGAAAGCAAGGCTGGCCCAGGCACAAACCGTATATGAACGGTATCAGAATCTCTGGAAACAGAACATAGGAGCAGAGATACAGGTGATCAATGCAAAGGCCGATGTGGATGCGTTGGCCGCTCAGTTGAGAGCCGCCAATGCCGGTGTGGCACAAGCACAGGAAGCCGTTAATATGACATTGGTGAGAGCCGGTATAAGTGGCACGGTTGAACAGGTGAATGTAAAAGTGGGTGAATTCTTTAGCGGTGGCACCGGGGATGGCCGTGCACAGATCCTTATCGTTAACAATTCAAGTATAAAAGCAACTATACCTGTTCCGGATACTTACGTAGCCAAAGTGAAAAAGGGAGATAAGGTACTGGTGGTAGTTCCTGAAACGGGAAGAGCACCATTTGAAACAACTATAAATGTAGTTGGTGCGGCAATTGATCCATCCACCCGTTCTTTTATGGCGGAAGCAAAACTTCCTTCCGACCCCGTACTGAAACCCAATATGACCGCCACCATGAAAATTCTTGACTACGAAGCCAAAGGAGCAGTGGCAGTGGATGTAAAAGTGGTGCAGAGCGATGAGAAAGGTAAATATGTGTATGTGATGGAAAAATCCGGCGATAAAATGGTGGCCCGCAAAAAAGTGGTGCTGGTTGGCCAGACCTACGACGGTAAAATTGAGATCAAAAGCGGACTCAGCGGCGGCGAACTCATCATCACCGAAGGCTACCAGACCGTTTATGATGGCCAGGGCGTAAGCACCGGCAACTAAGCAATGAACCCGTGAAGAATATTTCGGCAGGTAAACAAAAACCAATTGACGATCAAAAAATTTCCAGATGAAGAATTTTACAGAGGGTGTCAGCAAGATCTTCAAACAGTTTAAACCCACAAGCTGGGCTGTTGATAACCGCACTGCCACCTATATCATCGCTATCATTATCTCCATCTACGGGCTGATGAAATTCAACAGCATGCCCAAAGAGCAGTTCCCGGATATCGTGGTGCCCACCATTTCTATCACCACCGTTTACGTGGGCAACGCACCGCAGGATATTGAAAACCTGGTAACGAGACCGATCGAAAAAGAACTGAAAGGAATCAGCGGAGCCAAAGTAAATAAGATACAGAGTGTGTCACAGGCCGACTACAGCCTGATCGTGGTGGAGTTTGATACAGGCGTTAAAACAGAAATTGCGAAGCAAAAAGTAAAAGATGCGATAGATAAAGCCCGTACCGACCTCCCCACCGATCTTACCCAGGAGCCCAACGTACAGGAGTTTGCCTTTAGCGAAATGCCGATCATGTTTGTAAACATCAGCGGCGATTATGATGGCATGAAACTGAAATTGTATGCCGACAAAATGCAGGACCGCTTTGAAGAACTGACCGAAGTAAACAGGGCCGAGATCGTGGGTGCGCCGGAAAGAGAGATACAGGTAAATGTAGACCCTTATAAAATGACCGCAGCCCGTGTAAGCTTTAATGATGTGGAAGCCGCCATCGCCCGGGAGAATAACGACATCACCGGCGGTTTGATCGATGCAGGTAATACAAAACGTACCCTGCGGGTAAAAGGACAATTTGCCAGTGCACTCGACCTGCAGAATATTGTGGTGAGAGGAAGTGCACAAGGCGCCACCGTGTACCTCCGGGATATTGCCGAACTGAAAGATACCATCCGTGAACGTGACAGCTATGCCCGCCTCGATGGAAAGAACGTAGTAACGCTGAACATTGTAAAACGGGCCGGTGAAAACCTGATCAACTGCGCTGATAAGGTGAAAGACATTGTGGCTGATATGCAGAAAACCGAAGAACTTCCCAAAGACCTGCGGGTGGAATTTACCGGCGATACCAGCAAACAGACAAAAACCTCTTTCAACGAACTGATCAATACCATCATCATCGGGTTTGTACTGGTGCTGCTGATCCTGATGTTCTTTATGGGCGTTACCAATGCGTTCTTTGTGGCGCTGAGTGTGCCACTGAGTGTGTTCGTGGCGTTTCTCTTTTTGCCGGTGGCAGATACGATCATCGGCACCAGCGTTACACTGAACTTCATTGTATTATTCGCCCTGCTCTTTGGCCTGGGTATTATCGTGGATGATGCCATTGTGGTGATTGAAAATACCCACCGTATTTATAATAATGGTAAAGTGCCGATAGTGCGAAGCGCTAAAGAAGCTGCCGGTGAAGTATTCATTCCGGTATTGGCGGGTACCGCCACCACGCTGGCACCATTCTTCCCGCTGCTGTTCTGGAAAGGACTTATCGGTAAGTTCATGATCTACCTGCCCACCATGCTTATCTTAACATTGGCAGCCTCATTGATCGTGGCGTTCATATTCAACCCCGTGTTTGCCGTAAGCTTTATGAAACCGGAAGGCAAAGAATATGAGAAGCCGAAAAAGACCGTATTTAAAAGCAAATGGTTTATCACGGCACTGGCAGGTGGTGTGCTGTTTCACCTCGGTGGCTTTCATGGTTTTGCCAACTTCTTATTGCTGATGGCGATACTGATGGTGTTCAATGCCTATGTGCTGAACGACTGGATACACTCATTCCAGAACAAGGCCCTGCCGAAACTGATGAACCGCTATGAGAAGCTGCTTCGCTGGGTATTGAAAGGCCGGCGCCCCGTGTGGGCATTCGTTTCCCTTTTCGGTCTCTTCATTGTGGCATTTGGCCTGCTGGCTGTAAGTATGAGCAGCGGCCGTACCAAGCAAACTTTCTTCCCCAGCGGAGATCCCAACTTTGTATACGTATATATAAAATTACCGGTAGGTACCGATGTAAAATATACCGACAGCATCACCCGTGTGCTGGAGAAGCGGGTGGAGAAAGTTTTGGAAAAAGAAAAACCAGGCGCACCCGGCAGCATTGTGGAAAGTGTTATTACCAACGTGGCCGTAAGTGCCAACAACCCCCGGGATAATAACCGGAGTGTGCAGTCACACCTCGGCCGTATCCAGGTTTCTTTTGTAGAGTTTGAAAAAAGACATGGCAAACGCACCATGCCGTACAAAGAAGAGATTCGTGAAGTGGTGCAGGGCCTGCCCGGTGTAAGTGTGGAAGTGACACAGGAAGATAATGGCCCGCCCACCGACCCGCCCGTGAACATCGAAGTGCAGGGCGACAATTTTGAAAACATCGCCAGGGTGGCTGATGAGCTTTTCAACTTCCTTGATACCAACCGGGTGGATGGTATTGAAAACCTGCAGCCCGATGTGGACCTGAAAAACCCGGAGATCACCATCGTAGTGGACAGGGAGAAGGCAATGATGGAAGGTATCAGCACCGGCCAGGTGGGAATGGAATTGCGTACCGCTGTATTCGGTAAAGAAGTAAGCAAGATCAAAGACGGCGAAGATGAATACAAGATACAACTGCGCTATAGTGATTATATCCGAAACAATGTAACCGACCTGATGAATACCCGTATCACTTTTATGGATATGAATACGATGCAGGTAAAATCCATTCCCATCGGCTCCGTAGCCCGGATGGACTTTACCACGGCAGCAGGTGGTATCAAACGGAAGAATGTAAAACGCACCATCCAGTTGCAGGGTAATGTACTCGATCCTACACTGGTGGCAGGCATCAATGCCAAGCTGCAGGTGAAGATCGACGAATTCAAAAGTATTTCCAAAATACCGGCAGATGTTACCCTAAAGCTGAGCGGCCAGAGCGAGCAGGAAAAAGAAACAAACAGCTTCCTGCTTACCGCATTCATGATTGCCGTAGGACTTATCTTCCTCATCCTCGTACTCCAGTTCAATTCAATGAGTAAACCCTTCATTGTAATTACTGAAATATTCTTCTCCGTTATCGGGGTGTTGTTGGGGTATGCCCTTACGGGTATGACCATCGCCACCATCATGTTACTGGTAGGTATTGTAGGCCTTGCCGGTATTGTGATCAAGAATGGTATCCTGATCATCGAATTTACCGATGAGCTGCGGGGCAGGGGCTACCGCACCCGTGAGGCAGCGGTACAGGCCGGCAAGATCAGGATCATTCCTGTATTGCTGACAGCAGTGGCCACCATCCTCGGTCTGTTGCCATTGGCCATCGGTTTTAATATTGACTTTGCCGGTCTTTTCACCCACCTGCGTCCGAATATATTCTTCGGAGGTGATAGTGTGGTGTTCTGGGGCCCGCTCAGCTGGACCATCATCTTTGGCCTGGTGTTCTCCTTCTTCCTTACACTGGTAATGGTGCCAAGTATGTACCTGATGGCCGAAAGGCTGCGCCGGCCGATGGAGAAGTTCTATGGCACCCGTTTCATTGCCATACTCGGTTTCCTGGGCCCGCTCTTCTTCATCTTTGTAGGTATCATGTACCTGGTAAGAAGATTGCAGGGCAAAAAAGTGTGGCTGGGAAAACCCCGTGCAGCAGCGAAAAAAGCATAAGGATTGTCTTAAAAACTGTTGGTTGGTTTTGGTTATAAAAAAGCGGCTCTTTTCGGAGGGCCGCTTTTCATTTTGGCTAAGAGGGTAACAGAGGGAAGGAGATAAAGAGGGTGTTCTGTTTTTCGAAGCCTCCGCCTGTAACGGAAATACACTCTATATCTTAATGTTATTAGCTAAAAGTATAAAGGAGAAAAGGGGGTTTAATAATTAGTTGAGATGCTTGCTAAATAGTGAATCCTCTCTTTTTCTCCTTCCCTCTTTTTTCTCTTAGCTAAGAATGTAAAGGAGGTTTAATAATCAGTTGAGATGCTGGCTAAATAGTGAATCCTCTCTTTATCTCCTTCCCTCCTTCAATCTCTTAGCTATAACTCCCTCACCCATATATTCCGAAAGCTGATCGGCTCACTCGGATCACCATGGTCCTGCAGTTTGATCGGGCAGGCGCCATGCACTTTATTATAAGAAGGAGGGCCGATATAAACCGTGATGCCTTTCAGTTCCACATTGTTCTGTACCAGCACACCATTGTGTAATGCGGTGATACGGGCCGGCGATTTCAGCGAACCATCATCATTGAAGCGGGGTGCTGTCCAGATAATATCATAGCATTGCCATTCTCCCGGCTTTTTGCAGGCATTTGCCAGCGGAATGTATTGTTTGTAAATACTGCCGGCCTGTCCATTTACATAGGTGCTGTTGTTATAATTATCCAGCACCTGTATTTCATACCCCTGGTCACCGGGGCCGGTGGAGGCCAGGAATACACCACTGTTGCCGCGGCCCTGCCCGGTACCGGAGATCACTTCGGGAATACGCCATTCTATGTGCAACTGGTAATCGGTAAAGCGCCGTTTGGTTTCAATATTGCCGGTGCCTTTTTTTACGGTAAAACTGCCATCGGTATTCATCGTCCAGCCGGCTGGTTGCGTGGTGTCTTTTACAGATCGCCATTCATTGAAGCTGCTGCCATTAAAAAGAACGACAGCGTCAGAAGGGGCCTCACTGCTGGTGTTGCCGGGAGTTACCACTTTAGGTACGGGTTCCCATACCTCTGTTTTTTTCGGGTCGCCTTTTGTATCCTGTGCAAAAAGGGCGGAGGAAATGAAGCCTGCCATCATAGCAAGGCTGGTCAGCTTATACATAAAAATTGTTTTTGGGAAGATACTGATAAAAAAAGAAGACACCCGCTTATACAGGTGTCTTCCAGGTAAACAGTTGAAAGAAATCAGAATGCTTTCTTCTCGGCAGGCTTACCGTCAGTATCCAGTTCTATAATTTCATAACCGAGTTTTTTCACTCCGTCAATGATCTTTGCTTTATCACCCACCAGCAGGATATTCATCTTGTCGGGGTTCAGCATGTTTTTGGCAAAGGCATCCACTTCTTTTTTGGTAAGGTTGGCCAGTATTTTGTTTTGCTGGTCCACAAAGTTGGCCGGCAAATTATAGTTAAGGATACGGCCGATGAAACTGGCTTTCTGGAAACCGGTTTCATAACTTCTTGCATCCCGTTGGCCAAGTGAATTTTTCATAAAGGTCAGCTCGGCATCAGTAATACCGTTTGTTGCGTAGTTGCGTATTTCTTTCATTACCTCTACCAGAGCACTGTCAGTCGCATCAGCACGGATACCGGAACTGAATTCAAAATCGCCACTGTACTCATCACCGCTAAAACCACTGCGGGCGCCATAGGTCCAGCCTTTGTCTTCCCGCAGGTTAAGGTTCAGCCTGCTGTTGAAATCGCCTCCAAGCGGGTAGTTCATCAGCATAGAACGGTAGTAATTGCCGGTGGCATCATACTTCAGTCCGGTGGCATAGCCTACACGAAACTGCGACTGTGCGGCTTTGGGTATATCCACCATGAAAACTTTTGTTTTGTCGATCTCTGTTTTCAATGGTAAAATATCCGGCAGGTTCAGTTTCTTATTAGGCAGTTTATTCAGGAAGGTGAGTTTGGGTAAAACCTCCGCCTGGGTAATATCGCCCACCACCACTACTTTCACGCCTTTCGAAGTCATGTAATTGTCGTAATAGCGCTGAATATCTTCCAGCTTCATATTACGGATGGTGTTTTCAGTACCATCTTCGCTCATAGCGAGGATGCTGTTTTGACCATAATTCATTTTGGCAAAAACCAGGTCAGCCACTGCAGCCGGATCTGCCTTGATCTGCTTAAAGCTTTCCATCCGCTGCTTCTGGATGCGGCTGAATGCAGACTCAGTAAAGCGGGGGCTGAACATTCTTTCCTGTACCAGTGCCAGGGTGGCATCAACATTTTTCTTCAGCGATTGGATGCTGAACGTAATACCATCCACACTGCTGCTTACACTTACATTGCTGCCAAGCTTTTGAAGCTCCACGGCCATTTGCTCTGCAGTGTAGTTCTTTGTATCCTCATTCATCATAGAAGCAAAGAAGCTGGCCAATCCCAC